>JBFXKJ010000088.1:0-13597 GCA_050173895.1 Mangrovibacterium sp.
TGAAGATCGTGCGGGCTAAAATCGCAGAACATTTTGCCGAAGAACTGGTCTTTCTGTACAGCCCTGAAGCCAAGAACGCAGTCAACCTGCGCAACCTGCAGGCTGTTGCGAAATGGAACATGACGGAAAAATAAGCTATCAGCGTTTTTCCCGGCAGAAAAATGCCGGGAAAAACGCTGATACTTTTGCACAACAAAAGGAGTCTACAGAAAGTCCTCGCGTGCCGGACTAAAGCAGTCGATCAGCACTCCTGCCTCCAGACAAACAACTCCGTGCATCTGATTGGAAGGTACAAAAAAGGAATCGCCCCGGCGAAGAACGGCTTTTTCCCTTCCAATGGTCACTTCAAAGGCACCCTCAGCCACATAAGTGGTTTGTGAATGCGCATGCCGGTGCAAACTTCCTGTTGCATTTTTTTCAAACTTCACCTTCACCTGCATCAACCTGTCATCATGGCCCAGGATCTGCCTGGAAACTCCTCCTCCGAGGTCCTGCCATTCGGTGTTTTCCGGCCTGAAAAATTCCTGATTCATCGGCATTGTCATTTAAAATTCATTAAAACGGGCAGCAAAAAACTGCCACCCGTTCGTCATTGATCTATTCAATATTCTCAATTTTCTTAAACCTTGGAACCAGCAGGTGCATCACACCCCAGGCGATCAGGTACGCAAGAGCGCAGAAAATAAAGACCAGGGTATAAGCTGTGGTCATATTTCCCTGCACGATTCCGGACTGGATCTTACTCAACGATTCAAAGGCAGAGGGATCGACCGACTGAAGCTGACTTATGATTTCCTTTGGCAGGGAGCCGAGTTCAACATGGTCGAGATTGATCGTGTCTCCGTGTTTATTCACCAGGGAAAGGGAACGGATCCGGTCAACGTAGTCACCCAGTTCGGCTGCACGGGCGTCGGTCCAGGCCCGGGCAATGCCGCCGAAACGATAGGCATCAAAAAGCCATCCGGCACATTTGGTGATTACAATTCCTCCGATTCCTCCGGCCATCCCGCCAATACCGGTCACACTGGCAACCGCCTTCCTTGGGAACATATCCGACACGGTCGTGAAGATATTGGCCGACCAGGCCTGGTGGGCTGCCGTACCGATACCGATGATGAAGACAGGCATCCAGAAAGTGATCTGACCCAGGTATTGCGCGCTCAGCACGATCAGCGGAAAAAGAGCGATCATGAGCATGGCTTTCATTCTTCCCTGATAGGGTTCATAGCCCCGGTTGATGAAGTACATCGGGAACCACCCTCCGGCGATACTTCCGATGGTCGACATGGAATACAATACCGCCAGCGGAACCGCCACTTCCATGCCGGTCATCCCGTATTGTGCCTTCAGGTAGGCCGGCAGCCAAAACAGGTAGAACCACCAAACGCCGTCGGTCATGAACTTACCGAAGCTAAAAGCCCAGGTCTGTTTGAATTTCAAAAGTTTAAACCAGCTGATGCCGCCGCTTTCAGCTTTGCCGGCCACCGGCTCAAGATCGGAATCCGAATGGATATAGGCAAGCTCCTCCGCCCGGACCCTTTTGCTGCGGGCAGGGATCTCGTACAGCCAAAACCAGAAGATCAGCCAGGTGAAACCGATCCCTCCGATAATCAGGAAGGCGGCTTCCCAGCCCAGATGGGAGGCAATCCAGGGTACGGTGAGCGGAGCCGCGATTGCCCCAACATTGGCACCCGAATTAAAGATCCCGGTGGCCAGTGCCCGTTCCCTTTTGGGAAACCATTCGGCGGTTGCCTTAATGGCTGCAGGGAAGTTGCCTGATTCTCCAAAGCCCAGCACGCCGCGGGCGAACATAAATCCGCCGGTTCCTTTGGCCAGGGCATGGATCATCGCGCCCACAGACCATACGATCAACGAAGCGGCATAACCCCATTTTGTTCCCATCCAGTCGATGATCCGGCCTGCGAACAACATCGACATCGCATATACAAATTGAAAAACGGAGACGATATTGGCATAGTCCGAGTCGCTCCAGTTAAACTGGACCTCCAGTTGATCCTTCAATAAGCTCAATACCTGCCGGTCCAGATAATTCACCGTTGTCGCAAAGAACAGCAAAGAACAAATGGTCCAGCGGTACTTGCCAATTTGTTTGTTTAGTTCAGCCATAATGATTGTTTAGTGGTTATTGATTTGATACTAACTTCTCAGTTTACGCACGATATCGAGCGCCGACCTGCACCGGGAACTGATGTTGGACCAGTCTTTGGCAGCCAGGACTTCTTTTGGGAAAAGCTGCGATCCCATTCCCACGCAGTGTACGCCCGCCTTAAACCAGCCTGTCAGGTTCGCCTCATCGGGTGCAACGCCACCTGTTGGCATAATGCTTGCATAGGGCATCGGTCCTTTTACTGCCGCTACGAATTCAGGTCCGCCAACCTGTGATCCCGGAAAAATCTTAACGACCTCACTTCCGAGTTCGTGGGCACGGCCAATTTCCGTCACCGAGCCACAGCCGGGGCTCCAGGCTATTTTACGCCTGTTGCAGACTCTGGCCGTCTCCTCATCGATCAGGGGAGAGACAATAAAGCAGGCGCCAAGCTGAATATAAAGGGCCGCAGTAGGTGCATCAACCACGGAGCCTGCTCCGAGGATCATTTCCGGGCATTCCCGGACTGCCCACTTATTCAGTTCTGCAAAGATCTCGTGCGCGAAATCCCCGCGGTTTGTAAATTCAAAGACACGGATCCCGCCCTCGTAGCAAGCCTTCAGCACCGACTTGCAGGTATCGGCATCCGGATGATAAAACACCGGTACAATGCCGGTTTCCTTCATCTTTAATGCAACTTCTATTCTGGTAAATCTGGACATATTACTTCATTTTTTTTATCGTGCCACGCGGCCGGAGGCGTCGCCTCCCATCAGTTTTTCAACCTCGTCGACAGTCACCTGGTTAAAGTCCCCGTAAATAGTATGTTTCAGGCAGGAAGCGGCAACGGCAAAGTTCAGCGCCTTTTGGTCATCGCCCCTGTAGGTAAGCAGTCCGTAAATTAAACCGCCCATGAAGGAGTCCCCTCCTCCCACCCGATCAACGATATGCGTGATCTGGTACACCGGCGATTCGAACAGGCGCTGTCCGTCCCACAGCACGCCACTCCAGGAATTATGGTTGGCATTGACTGATCCCCTCAGGGTGGTGATCACTTTTTTACACCGCGGGAAACGGTTCATGATCTGTCTTGAAACCGACTCGTAAGCTGCTCCCTGGACATGTCCGCCGGTCACATCAACACCCTCTGGTTTAATTCCGAGAACCATTTCCGCATCCTCTTCATTCCCCAGGATAATGTCGGTACAGGCAACCAGTTCAGGCATGACTTCCCCTGCCGTTTTACCATATTTCCAAAGGTTCTTTCGATAGTTAAGGTCGCACGAAACGGTAACTCCCTTTTCATTGGCTTTCTTAACTGCTTCCAGGCAAACGTCGGCCGCACCCTGCGAGATGGCCGGCGTAATCCCGGTCCAGTGAAACCAGTCTGCTCCTTCGAAAACCTGATCCCAGTCGATCATTCCCGGACGGATCTCCGACACCGACGAATGCGCCCGGTCATATACCACCTTACTGCCCCGGCTTACCGCGCCTGTTTCAAGAAAATAAATACCGAGGCGTTCACCTCCCCAAATGATTTCCGAAGTTCCCACCCCATATTTCCGCAAGTCCATCTGGCAGGCCCGCCCGATGTCGTTCTTCGGAAGCCTGGTCACAAACTCGGCCGGTATGCCGAAGTTAGCCAGCGATACAGCCACATTCGCCTCACCGCCTCCAAAGGTGGCGGAAAAATGATCGGTTTGAGAAAACCGCAGGTAACCGGGTGTTGCCAAACGCAACATGATCTCCCCAAATGTCACAACCTTTTGATTCATCTGTTTATCGTTTCAAATTAACTGTGTACAACTTGCGTACTCAACTTCATTACTTTTTTCAAAGAAATCGACGTATGGAATTCGCTTCGCGGATCTTCGATTCCCTTCGGGGATTTCGTTTCACGGATTTCCGCTACGCTTCAATTCCGCTTCGCTCCAATTCGCCAATAAACATCACCTTGGGCGTAAATTGCGGCGTTCCTGGCTCGTTTCATCTGTTTTTTTATTTGTGCAATCGATTGCAAATATAAAAATCTATTCCGACAACACAAAAGATTTTCTGTCTGACAACCGGAATACTGTCAGGAACTTTTCATCTGAGTGTCGGTGTTGCAGCTTCAAAATCTGAAATAATCTTTGGCGTTATTATAACAAATGTTTTCGACCATCGTTCCAAGCAGATCCATATCGGCAGGGATCTCTCCGTTTTCAACGTCCGTGCCGAGCAGGTCGCAAAGCGTCCTCCTGAAGTATTCATGCCGGGTATACGACAGGAAGCTTCTTGAATCAGTGAGCATTCCGACGAACCGGCTGAGCAGGCCCAGGTTGGACAAGGCATTCATCTGCTTTTTCATACCGTCGTGCTGGTCCAGGAACCACCAACCCGAGCCGTACTGGATTTTTCCCGGAACGGAGCCGTCCTGAAAATTCCCGATCATCGTGGCGTATAGTTCATTGTCCCGGGGATTCAGGTTATACAGGATGGTTTTGCACAGTTTATTTTCCTGGTCGAGGCGATCGAGCAGGCGGGCCAGCGGTTCAGCGACCGGTTTATCACCGATGGAATCAAAACCCGTATCCGGTCCGAGTTGTTTAAACAGCCGGCTGTTGTTGTTGCGCTGGGCTCCGATATGGAACTGCTGGGCCCATCCCCGGGAATGATCCATAATGCCGAAGGTATACAACATGCAGGATTTGAATTTGAGGATGTCTTCTGTAGTCAGGTCGTTACCTCCCCTGACCTTATTGAAGATTGACCGGATTTCCGCGTCTGTGTAGTTTTCAGCATAAGCTGTATCCAGACCGTGGTCGGAAAGCCGGCAGCCATTCGAATGAAAGTACTGGTGACGGGCATCCAGGGCGTCTGTCAGGTCCTGAAAACTGCTGATATCTTTCCCGGCAGCTTCCCCGAGCTTATCCAGGTATGAATTAAAAAAGGCCGGTTCTTCGACCATCATAGCCTTATCGGGACGCCAGGCCGGCAACACGGCCACCTCAAAGCCGTCTTCCTTAATTTGCCGGTGGTATTCGAGCGTATCGACCGGATCGTCGGTTGTGCAGATGGTTTTAACATGAGCCATCCGGATGATATTACGGCAGGTAAACGCCGGTGTATTGAGTTGTTCATTGCACCGCTCATAAATAGTTTCTGCGTTCTCAGGTCCGAGGATTTCGTCGATGCCGAAAAAACGTTTCAGCTCCAGGTGAGTCCAATGGTATAACGGATTGCGGAGTGTGTGAGGAACCGTTTCCGCCCATTTCTGAAACTTCTCCCGGTCAGAGGCGTTTCCCGTGCAGAAGCGTTCGTCCACCCCGTTGGTGCGCATGGCCCGCCATTTATAATGATCACCGTACAACCAGATTTCGGTCATAGTCTTAAACATGCGGTCGTCGGCAATGTCTTTCGGGTTAATATGACAGTGATAGTCGAGGATCGGCATCTTTGCGGCGTGTTCATGATACAGTTTCTGCGCGGTTTCCGTTTTCAGCAGAAAATTCTCATCCATAAATTTCTTCATTGTGCTTTCTTTTTATTTACCGGACAAATTCATCGTCGGCCGGATCGACAAAATCCCGGGATACCGGCCGTTTTCCGTTAAAGGTTAAACAGCCTTTTTAAATGGCGGTCGTAAATGTTTTCTTCCACACAGCGGCCAATAATCTCCTGGTACTTTTCCAGCAGGCCGGTATAGTTTTCGCCCATTTCTGCTGCCACTTTATACCCGACGTGGATTAGCTGGCGCAGGTTCGGGTTGTAGCCGGGATGTCCCGGGATGTGCCTGAGACTGTCGGCAAATTTCTCATTGCTCCAGGCGGAAACTTCTTCAACCGGGGGAAGTTTCGATTCATCGATATCGATCACATCGGCATAGGGGCCACACAACTCTTCCTTTCGTGCCAGCGCCTGGGCATAAATGTGTTTGGCCGCTTCCAGTCCATCCCCTCCTGCCTTTGCCAGGCCAATCACTTCTTCCAGCCAGGTGGTCCCTGCTGTCTTCACATGAATCCCTTTGTCGTATTTTCTGATGATGGCAGAAATAACCGGGTAAATGGTAAATTTATCGCTTCCGGAGTGGACGCTCAGCTTCAGATTGTCCGGCAGACCAAAATGACTGACAGCAAAATCGATCACCAGCACATCTTCTTCGAACTCCCGGGCAAACTGTTCCACATCGCCTACATAATCCACCCCTTTATTAAAACGCCCCGTAAATTTGGGAGCAATGGTCTGGGCAGGAATCCGCTCATTGGCGATCATTTTCAGAATAAACAGCATGTCAAGAGGTGTCTGCGGCGATTCGACCTCGTCCATTGAAATCTCGGTTATAAAATTACCGGCTCCCTTGACCGATTCGATCCGCCGGTATATTTTTCCGGCCTCCCTGATCGCCGCCAGGTACTTTCCGGCAACACGATCCAGCAGTTCATCGGTGATCCGGATCGGCTCCTGAATTCCCGGAATGCTGATCTGCGTGCCCAGCGACCGGCACGACGACATAAAAGCCGACACATCTTCATAACCCGACGGATTGCCGATATAAGCCGCCACGTCGAGCGTAAAAAAATCACAATGAGCGATAAACCGGTCCACTGTGGTCAGGTTAATATGATCGGCGTCCACACGGTATTCTCCCTTCCAACCCAGCTTTTTGACGGCCGCATCCGCCTCGGCCCGTGTTCCCTCCGGTTCCGAGTGGACGATGTTGTGCTCCCTGTTAGACTTGTTCCAGACAGGAGTAATCTCCAGCCCCTGCACCGCTGTTCTCATCAGCGCCTTCAGTTGGGCTTCTCCCTGATGATTAAAGCGGTCGCCTATTCCAAAACTGTATTTTCCAAGTTTCATAAGTTTATATTTTCAATTTATTGGTGTATAATTTGCGTGACTAAACTGCATTACTTTTTTCAAGAACGTCGACGTATGGAACTAGCCAATAAACATCATCTTGGTGTAAACTGCGGTGTTCCGGGCTCGTTTCATAAGTTTATCATTTTCAATTTAACGGTGTATAATCTGCGTGACTAAACTGCATTTCATTTGCGATTGCCTGCCAGCGTATCCCGCCGATACGCGTCATCCGGACCACCGGCAGGAAACAGATGGTCCTGCAAGGTGGGAAATTTTCCGTGTTCGCACACGAAATTAAGCGTAATTCTGCTTTAATCCAATAATTTTTACTCAAATCGCAGCAAAAATGTTTTAAAATATATTTTACCGTGTGCGAACACGAAAACACAAAAAAAATAATTAGCTTTGTTAGCGTTCAAAAGAATCAAGAGTAAAATTAAAAATAGAAAGATTATCAAACCAACGAAAAGAATCCGCATAAAGGATATCGCCAAAAAAGCAGAAGTTTCCATTGGCACGGTCGATCGGGTGATTCACAACCGTGGCGAAGTTTCGCCGGAAACAAAGGAAAAGATCCTTCGTATCCTGGAGGAGATGGATTACCGGCCGAATATTCTGGCAAGTGCGCTTGCATCCAAGAAAATACACCAGTTTGCGATTCTGATTCCAGAACCGCAATCGGAGGAGGCTTACTGGAACAAGCCGATGACCGGAGTACAGCGTGCCTTTCAGAACCTGCAGGAGTATGGCATTCAAATCACGGCCTACCGTTTTTCGCAGTCTGACCCGGAATCCTTCCGGATCAAGGCCGGCGAAATTCTCCAGAATCAGCCGGAAGGCGTGGTCCTGGCTCCATTTTTTTCAAGGGAATCGAAAGCGTTCATTGAAAAGCTGACCGAGTTACACATTCCTTATATATTTATTGATTCCAATCTGAAGGAATGTAAAAAAATCAGCTATATCGGACAAAATTCTTTTCAAAGCGGCACACTTGCGGCCAGGCTTTTTGATTGGTCGCTCCCGGGAAAGGCCTGTATCCTGGTCGTTCATTTCGCCAAGGAAATGGATAATCAAAATCATCTGGTACAGCGGGAAAACGGCTTTTATGATTACTTCAGCCGGGCAGAGACCGGCCCGCTGAAAACCCTGGTGACGATCGAAATTGAAGACCCTTCCCCTCAGAATATTGACAAAGCGATTGAGGAAGAACTAAAAAAACAAAAGAAGATCGACGGGATATTCGTGACCAATTCTCAGGTGTACCGGATGGCAGCCTGTCTGAAAGAGAAGGGACTGAAGGGAATCCGCCTGATCGGCCATGATCTGATCCGGCAGAACATGTTCTGGCTAAAGGAAGAGGTGGTGGATTTCCTGATCTGCCAACGCCCGGAAGAACAGGGGTACCAGGCGGTTGAAACTCTTTTCCGGCACGTGATCCTGAAACAACAGGTGCTTGCGGAAAACTATACATCGATCGACATTATCACGAAAGAGAATCTGGATTTTTATAAAGAATTTAACCTGATTAATTATGGAACCAATTAGTTTTAATGACCTTACCGGGAGGGTATGTGTGATCACCGGCGGGGCGGGTGTCATCGGACTCGCGCTGGTAAAGGCGCTGGCATCGGTAAAGGCAAAAATCGCTATTGTTGATATTAACAGGGAGACGGCCGAAAAAGTCGCTTCCGGGGTTGCGGCTGAATCCGGGGCAACCATTATTGGTGTGGAAGGGAACGTACTGGATAAAGCATCGCTCGAGCAGGCAAGGAATGTGATTCACGAAAAGCTGGGTGAAATCGATATGCTGATCAATGGTGCGGGAGGAAATCATCCTTCGGCAACCACCAGGGTTGAACAGATCGGAGAAGAAGATATGGACAAGCTGGATGACACATTTTACGGTCTGCAGCTTGATGGCTTCGACAAGGTCTTCGCGCTTAATTTTAAGGGAACGGTTTTGCCGAGCATGGTCTTTACACTGGACATGCTGAAGCGCAAAAAAGGGGTAGTATTGAATATCTCTTCCATGAATTCGTATAAACCGCTGACAAAAATACCGGCTTATTCGGCCGCCAAGGCTTCCATCAATAATTTCACGGAGTGGCTGGCCGTTCATTTGGCCAAAACAGGCATCCGGGTGAACGCCATTGCTCCCGGTTTTTTTATTACCAACCAGAACCGGTTCCTGGTGCTCGACGAAAAAACAGGCGGGTACTCCCCGCGCGGAAATAAAATTGTCAGCAACACGCCGATGGGTAAGTTTGGGGAACCGGAAGACCTGATGGGCGCCACGCTCTTCCTTCTTTCAGACGTTTCCAGCTTTATAACAGGTATTGTGATCCCGGTTGACGGCGGATACAGCGCTTTCGGAGGCGTTTAGCCGCTTTGCTCTCCAAAAGATGAGATCAGCTTTGATATCTTTTTATCTAAAAATCGTTAATCATGAATCTGGAATTAAAACAAAACTGTAAATATTCACTGCTGGTCGCAACCAGCATGGGAGTTCGGATTACTCCGGTGAACGGGCAGCCGGTACACAGCAGCAACCTCTACGAGATGCAGGCGACAAGTGCGGAGACCAATGTGGCGAGCATTGCTTCCTATCTGGGACTGCCGGTGAAAGTTCTGACCACCTTTGTAAAGGGAAGCCCCGTGGCGGCATTCATAAAAAGTAACCTGAAAAGCCGCCACATGGATTACGAAGGTCCGGAAGTGGAACAGGGCGGTCCGTGGGGATACCGCCATCAGTTCAACATTGCCGACAGCGGATACGGATCGAGGGGGCCGCGTGTTCAGAATGACCGTGCCGGAGAAGTAGGCCGGACTTTGAATGTAAAAGATTTTGATCTGGAGCGGATTTTCGGGCAGGAAGGCGTGCAGATCGTTCACCTTTCGGGCCTGATCGGTGCGTTGTCGCCCGAAACCAGCAACTTTTGCCTGCAGATTGCCCGTTTTGCAAAAAAATACGGCACCCGGATTTCGTTCGATCTGAACTACCGGGCTTCGTTCTGGAAAGGCCGCGAAAAAGAACTGCACGAAATCTTTACAGAAATTGCTTCGGTAGCTGACATTCTGATCGGCAATGAAGAAGATTTCCAGCTTTGCCTGGGTATTGAAGGGCCTGAAGCAGGAGGCATGGGAATTGAAGGCAAAATAGACGGGTTTAAAGGAATGATTTCCCGTGTAAAGGAAACATTCCCCGGTGCTTCGGTGTTTGCCACTACATTGCGGGAGGTGGTCAGCACCAACGAGCATTTGTGGGGAGCGATCATGCTGGCCGGCGACAGCTGGCAGGTGATCGAACCGCGCCGGATCGACGTACTCGATCGCATTGGCGGCGGCGATGGCTTCGTAGGCGGGCTGCTTTACGGGATCCTCAAAGGATGGGAGCCGGAAAAATGGCCCCGCTTTGGCTGGGCTACCGGCGCACTGGCCACCACTTTCCTGACCGATTATGCCCAACCGGCTGACGAGGAGATGGTGTGGAGTATCTGGCAGGGAAATGCCCGGGTAAAACGATAAAAAATAAAAGAGATGATGTACTGCGAAATTGGGTCGCCCCGTCATGAGCTGACGGCCGATGATCTGCGGGAAGGTCTTTTCAGCGCCTTCAAGCAGCAGAAGTTTGTTAAAAAAGTGCTGGCGATCCCTCCCGATTATACCCGCTTTCCAAGCCGCGCGGGCGAACTCACTGAAATGTCCTGGGAGTATTACGGCGATAAACTGACGGATGTACTCCCTGCATTGGGAACACACTCGCCGATGACACCCTCCCAGATCGCCCATATGTTCGGCCGGCTGCCGGCGTCGCTGATCCGGGAGCATGACTGGAGAAACGACGTGGTGACCGTTGGCGAAGTCCCCGCGGCTTATGTGAAGGAACTGTCGGAAGGCGCGGTCGATTTCCCCTGGCCGGCCCAGGTGAATAAGCTGCTGATTGAAGGCAACTTTGACCTGATCCTCTCCATCGGACAGGTTGTCCCCCATGAAGTGGTGGGAATGGCCAATTATAACAAGAACATTTTTGTCGGCACCGGAGGAGTGGAAGGTATCAACAAAAGTCATTTCGTCGGAGCCGCCTACGGCATGGAACGCATGATGGGACATGCCGATACACCCGTCCGTAAGATGTTCAATTATGCATCGGAGAACTTCACCCGTCATCTGCCCATCGTCTATGTGCAGACGGTTGTAGGCCTGGATAAAACCGACGGAAAGATCAAAACCCGCGGCCTTTTTATAGGCGACGATTTTGAAGTCTTTGACAAAGCGGCAAAACTTTCACTGGAAGTGAATTTTGAAATGCTTGACAAGCCGCTGAAGAAGGTAATCGTCTGGCTCGATCCCACTGAATTTAAGTCTACCTGGCTGGGCAACAAATCAATTTACCGTACCAGGATGGCGATTGCCGACGGAGGCGAGTTGATCGTGCTGGCACCGGCGCTGAAGGAATTTGGCGAAGATCGCGAAATTGACCGCCTGATCCGCAAATACGGTTATTTCGGGACACCGGCAACACTGAAGGCCGTTCATGAAAATGAGGAACTGCGAAACAACCTGAGCGCCGCGGCCCATCTGATCCACGGATCTTCCGAGGGCCGGTTTTCCGTGACCTATTGTCCGGGGCAGGAGCCCGGAAACCTGACTAAAGCTGAAATTGAAAGCGTTGGATTTCTGTACGGCGATCTCAGGGAAATGATATCCAGGTATGATCCTTCGAAATTAAAGGAAGGAATGAATAGCATGCCCGGCGGCGAAGAAATCTTTTACATTTCCAATCCGGCCCTGGGACTTTGGGCGTTCAGGGACCGTTTTACGCATTGACAAGGCATTTCTTTAGTCATTTAACAGGAGAAGCATCGCATTCATGAAATTTATTATCGACAATAAAATACCGTATATCAAAGGAGCACTGGAGCCCTTCGGGCAGGTGCTCTACCTCCCCGGTTCCAAAACCACTCCGGCCGACGTGAGAGATGCCGATGCCCTGATTACGCGTACCAGAACCATCTGTGATGAAAAGCTGCTGAAAGATTCGGCTGTGAAATTCATTGCTACCGCGACCATCGGGTTTGACCATATTGACACCCGCTATTGTTCACAGGCAGGTATCCGGTGGACGAATGCTCCCGGATGCAACAGCAAATCGGTGGAGCAATATATCGCTTCCGCCCTTTTTGCGGCCGCTCAAATGAAAGGTCTTTCCTTAAAAAGCAAAACCATCGGTGTGGTAGGTGTCGGTCAGGTTGGATCGAAAGTAGCCCGTATTTGCGAAATCTTCGGCATGAAGGTTCTCCTGAACGACCCTCCCCGGGCCCGGGCAGAAGGCCCCGACGGGTTTGTCAGCCTCGACCAGATCAAACAGGAAGCCGATTTTATCAGCCTGCATGTTCCGCTGAACCGGAAAGGGGAAGATGTCACCTGGCACCTGGCCGGTTCTGATTTTTTCAAAAGCCTGGGAAAAAGGCCGGTGCTTATCAATTCCTGCCGGGGTGAGGTGGTCGACAATCAGGCCGCAAAGCAGGCGCTCAAACAGGGGCAGGTCTCGGCCCTGATCTTTGACTGCTGGGAAAATGAACCCGACATTGACCGCGAACTGCTGGACCAGTGCCTTTTGGCCACACCGCATATCGCGGGCTATTCCAGGGATGGAAAGGCGAATGGAACCAACATGAGCATCCAGGCGGTCAGCCGCTTCTTTAAGCTGGGAATCGATAACTGGCAGGCAAAAGACGTGGAAAGGCCGCCCGAAACGGTACTGGATATGGACGGAACCGGGCTGGACGAAGAACAAATCCTGGCAAAAGCGGTTTTATTTACCTACGACATCCGGAGCGACGACCGGGCGCTGAGGACAGATCCGGCCCTTTTTGAACAACTAAGGGGAGATTATCCGGTAAGAAGGGAATTCCCGGCTTACACGCTCCGGTTAAGACAGATCGGTGCGCCGGCAGTTGAAAAGCTGAAGCTACTTGGGTTTAATATCCTTGATTAATTTAACAATAACATACCATGACAAAATTAGCAGACATTGGATTGATCGGGTTGGCCGTAATGGGCGAAAACCTGGTACTGAACATGGAAAGCAAAGGCTTTACCGTGGCCGTTTATAACCGCACCGTTGATAAGGTAGACAAGTTTGTCAACGGCCGGGGCGCAGGCAGGAATTTTATCGGCGCCCATTCCATTGAGGAGCTGACCGCCTCCCTGAAAAAACCCAGAAAGGTGATGATGCTGGTGAAGGCAGGTCAGCCGGTCGATGATTTTATTGAGCAGCTTATTCCGCATCTGGAGCCGGGCGACATCATCATCGACGGCGGGAACTCTCATTTCCCGGATACGATCCGCAGGGCCAGGTACGTGGAAAGCAAAGGCCTGCTTTATATCGGAACGGGTGTTTCGGGGGGTGAAGAAGGTGCTTTGCTGGGACCGTCGATGATGCCTGGCGGGTCGCCGGCAGCCTGGCCGCACGTGAAAGAGATCTTTCAGGCTGTGGCGGCCAAAGTAGAGGACGGATCCCCTTGTTGCGACTGGGTAGGCGAAGGAGGTGCCGGTCACTTTGTGATGATGGTGCACAACGGGATTGAGTATGGCGACATGCAAATTATCAACGAAGCTTATCACATGATGAAAGAGCTGCTCGGC
>JBFXKJ010000089.1:0-13339 GCA_050173895.1 Mangrovibacterium sp.
CCCGTTCCAATCGGTGTCGAAGCTGAAGCTATAGGAATAGCGGGGCTCCGTATTGCCAAGAATCATCCTATCACCCGGGTTGGTCACGGTCTTGTCGCCATAATCGATTTTCCCGCTTTTGTTATAATCCACAAATTTCACGTCACCCGGATACACGGTCCCATTCGAGGATGATTTGATAATCGTATTGACATATCCTTCAATATCTTCCGGCGACTGGAAAAGACCGTCGGTTTTATACCCCCAGATCTCGCCATAAGTCATCCCCTCGTAATAGTCACTCAGGCTTTTAGTCGCATTGTTGTACCGGTCAATCTTTGATTTGTAGTCATGCATGGTCGCCCTGACCTCGTAGCTAAAAGGTTTTCCTCCGAAGTTGAATTTATCCTGCCAGCTCACGGATGCCTCCCATCCTCTTGTAGTCATGTCCGCATAATTCCCTTTCGGGGAAGTTGCCCCGAACACGTCAGGAAGTGTCATACCGACCGTGTACATATCGGTTGTTTTCCTGATGTAATAGTCGGCTGAGATCCTCAACCTGCCATCCAACAGGCCCAGATCAACCCCAAAATCGGTCGACGTGGTTGTTTCCCAGGTCAGGCTGCTTGGGATAACGGCCGGGCTCGACGTATATTTGTTCAGGGCTCCGCCGATCACTCTGCCCGATGTGCTGATCGATAAAAGCTCCATGAAACTGTAGGGTGAAACATTCCCGTTTCCAAGCGAGCCGTAAGATCCACGAACTTTTACATCCGAAATAACGTTGCTGCTGACCTTCCAGAAAGGCTCCTGTGAGATTCTCCATCCTGCAGACACGGAAGGGAAAAACGCATATTGCTGGTCTTTTGGGAACTTGGACGAGCCGTCATAACGCCCGTTGAACTCAAGCAAATAGCGATCCTTATAGCCATAATTCAAACGGAAAACGGCGCCGACGATCCTCCAATTTTCATATCCTGCCGAAGTGGTGATGGATTCGCCCAGGGCCAGGTTCAGATTTTCGGCGTCTTCAAGAAGAAGTCCGTTTCTCTGAACATAGGAGGATTCGTATTCAGAAGTTTCATAGTTGTAGCCGATCATCCCTTTAAAGTAATGAGCGTCATTGAAGGTATCCTCATATTCAGCATAAATGTTGGTTGCCGTGTAGAAGGTATTGCGGGTCGACACTTTATAATCGTTGTACTTTTCGCTCAGCCGGACGATCACATCTTTCTTTGTACTGTAAGGAACCGGAACACGTTTCTGATCGTCATTATTGTCGTCGTTGCGGAATGTAAAATCGCCGTTGACGCGCAGTTTTTTATCCAGGAAGGAAGCGGTGAAACCCGTTGTATTCCGAAGAACCTTCCGGTGCGTGTCGATCCCGTTCTTCCCGTAAATAAAATCGCCCACCGTGTAGGCCGCCGACATGGTCAGTGAACCGTCGGGATTGAAAACCGGCGAGGTGGGATGACCTTCATCAGCAATATTCCTCCAGATTGAACCTCCTTCACCTACATTGATCGGATTGTGATAAGTCATGTTTGAGAACTCCATGTTATTGGTCAGCTTGAGCCAGTCAAATACCTGGAGGGATCCTTTGGCCCGGATATTCAGCGTCTGATAGGTATCCGAATTAAACTGAAATAAGCCGTTATAATCATAAAACCGCCCGGAAATGTAGAAATCCGATTTGTCGTTACCTCCCGATATGGTGACATTGTGATCCTGGGCAAGCGAGTAATCGCGGTATAAAAGATCATACCAGTCCGTGTTTCCGTAGTAGGTATACGCGCCGTTTGCCTCGGTCACCACTTCTTCGGTAATCCCCTGTTCTTTCCTTTCCTTGAAAGTCTGGAGCCACGCATCGGAATACAACTGCGATTTATTGATTTTGCTCGGCAGGGATGAATAATTGTTCCAGGCATTGTAAGCTTCCCGGAATCGCTCTGCATAGACATAACCATCCGTCACATTGTCCGGAACGGCGACCGGCTGCCGGACCGAGAAATTGCCGGTATAATTCACCGAAGTTTTTCCCTTCACCGCTTCCTTGGTGGTAATCAGCACGACGCCAAAAGACCCTCTCGCGCCGTAGATCGCAGCGGAGGCTGCATCTTTAAGCACCGAGACACTGGCAATGTCGTTCGGGTTCAATAAGGCGGGGTTCCCTTCCACTCCGTCGATCAGCACCAATGCACTTCCTCCCTGTCCGATGGAAGTCTTACCTCTCACATTAAAGCTGGAAGACCGGGTAGGTTTCCCGTCCGCCAGAGAAATGTTCAGGTTGGGAACAACCCCTTGCAATGCCTGCGTCACATTCGAAACCGAACGGTTCTCAAAGACCTCACTTGTGACCTGTTCCACAGCACCGGTCAGGTTCACCTTCTTCTGCGTTCCGTAACCAACAGCAACCACTTCCTCAATTCCGATCGTCTCTTCCTCCAGCGACGCATTGATCTGCGTCCGTCCGGATACGGGCACCTGGAGGCTTCTCATCCCGACAAATGAAAATACAAGGCCTGCATCAGCCGGTACATTGTTCAGCGTGAAATCGCCATCGATGTCGGTAACAGTTCCAAGGGTGGTCCCCTTTACTACCACTGAAACACCGGGCAATGGCAGCCCCGACGAATCGGTCACCTTCCCCGATACCGTTCTGTTTTGCTGAACATTCGTCACCAGAGCGGATTTGCCTGATAAAATGATCTGCCGGTTGTTGATAGTGTATTCAACATTCGTGTCTTTAAACAGGACATCCAACACCTGATAAATGGTTTTATCCTTCAAGTCGAGCGAAACTACCTTGTCTAACGAAACCGACTTGTTGTTATAAAAAAAGAAGTAGTCGCTCGCATCCTCGATTTGATTCAAAACTTCCGCAATTGTTGCGTTTTCAACCCTGAGCCCAAGTTTTTGACTTTGGGCAAAATTGTCGATGGCGATTGCCTGTACTGCAGTTAAGACAATCATGAAAATTGTTAGACGCATCATGTTAAAGATCTTTACACCGCAGGCAAATAAATACCTGTAGTCCTGTAAGAACCACTTTTTTTTCATACATTTGGATTTTCTTGAGTTAATTACTATGATTAATTCGTAAAGGATGGTGGTGCGAACACCATCCTTTTTTATTCAGCCCATATTTTTACACTCCTGTTTTTAATTTTTGTTTTAACCTGTGTTGATATTTCAATCATTTGAAGGACCTCACCCAGGGTTTCATCCCGAATAGTTGCCGTGTACAAAATCCCTGAATGGAGCAGTTCCGGATCCGTTTGGATCGTACAGTTAAACCAGCGTTCCAGTTGCCGGGTGACTTCTTTCAAAGGGGCATCCCGGAAGATCAGCTTCCCGTCTTTCCAGGATGTCGACAAGCGGGTATCGGTCTGATACACGCTAAGTTCTTTTGTTTGTTTTCGAAATACAGCCTGCTGTCCCGGCTTCAAAGACGCCAGTTCCTTGTCGCCTGACGGATTAAGCAAGACGATCACTCCATCCTCCAGTGTGGAACGGATGAATTCATCTTCTGCATAATTCGACACATCGAATGAGGTTCCAAGCACCCGAACATTCAAATCGCCGGCCTCCACAATAAACGGATGCCTTTCGTCCCTGGTCACCTGGAAATACCCTTGCCCCCTTAGGCGGACCCTTCGTTGTCCCCGCGTCAACAAACCGTTCGAAAAGCTGAGTGAACTTCCGGAATTCAGCCACACTTCCGACCGGTCAGGTAAAATAAAATGCACCCTGGAACCGGGAGTCGCAATCACTTCCTGCATCACAGGCTGCTCCGCAAACGAAAACGACTCTTCGGTTAAGCGGTAATACAGATAGCCGGAGATAATCAATAAGGGGATCGCCAAAATTGCAGCAGCGCGTACCATGTAGTTCATCCATGGAGCGATGCTTTTCTTTCTCTGCTGCAGACAGTCATAACGACTACTCCTTACCTTTTCCATGATAAGCTGCCTTATCTTTTGCAGGTCCTGCCCCTCCTGATCCGGATGCTCCGTTTCAAGCTCCCTCCAATGCCGTTCCATCAATCTGCTTATCTTTTCATCCCGGAAGGCAGCCTCCACGTAGGAGTGAAGGTTCGCCTTCTCCGGCTCACTCAGATTCCCGGTACGTATTTTTTCAAGTAAAAAATCAATCTCAGTTTGTTTTGCTTCCATTTTCAATGGCAAAAAACGTGTTTTTAAGTTGCAATCCGGTTAAATATCCATCACGCTTGCGATACATTTTCCCCGGCGTATAAAAGGAGTACACGCACCACAGAACAAACCCCTAATGTGGTCCGGACTTTTTTAGTGAAAGATTAGTGGAAGAGTTCAAAAAAAAGCAGGAAGGAAAAGCCTTGTGAACGAAGAGAACGCCTGATCGCTGCAATCGCCGAGGTCATTTGATTCTCTATGGTCTTCACAGAAACTCCAAGATGTGCTGCAATTTGAGCATTGGATAGAAACCGTTCCTTGCGAAGCCTGAAAATTTCCCTCCTTTTTGGACTGAGCTGGGTGATTGCCTTCTCATAAGCTCCCTGCAGCTCCCGGAAATTGAGCTCATCGTCGACCAGTATATTTCTCCCGGGATGCAAGCTGGCATAATCCAGATAGGCCTGTTGCGATTTTTCTTTGCGGATGGTATTCAGAATCCCGTTTTTGGCAATTGTAAACAGAAGATAATCAAGTGATTTATCGGAGAGCAACTCTTCCCTCATCTTCCATATTTTGAGGAAGACTTCCTGTACAATTTCCTCGGCATCATGCCGGTTCTTAAGATAGCCCATTGAAAAGCGGTAAATCCTGGAGCTATACCTGTCCATTAACTCGCCAAATGCTTCTGTTGAACCTATTTTCAGAAACTGCACGAGCTCTTCATTCGTATGGTATCTTTCCCCGGCCACTTATGTTTTTACACGATTATTAATGCCATTATAAAGTTAATTTTAAAAAAAGGCCTACCTTTTTTATGCGACAAAAAAGCACAGTCTGTATCCCGTAAAACTACAAACTGTGCCTCTGTGACTACAAAGAACAGCTATTTTTTCATCAGCTTTCTGATCTTCTCTGCAATGTCCGTATTTTCCATAAAGCCGGTAAACTGCTCTGCTCCCGGGCCAAAAGCGAGAACAGGGACAACAATGCCCGTGTGGGATCCGCCGCTGAAGGCTCCCCGGACCATTCCGGTCGACAGGTTTCCTTCCTTGATCGATAAACCTCCGGTCTCATGGTCGGCGGTGACAACAATGAGTGTCTCTTTGTTGCTGGCTGCAAACGCCAGGGCAATACCGACTGTCCGGTCAAAATCCAGCATTTCCCCGACGAGGTATGACATGTTGTTCTGATGTCCGCCCCAATCGATCTGGCTGCCTTCCACCATCAGGAAAAAACCGTCCTTGTCGCGGCTCAGGATATTCAGCGCCGTTTTTGTGGCTTTTTCAAGCATATTCCCCCTTTCGCTGTACCGGGCATTGTGTTCAGGCGCCGTCAGACCGGCAAGCTTCCCGCTTCTGACCGCTGCAATGCTGTCGATATTGCTCAGTACCTGATAGCCTTTGCTCTTCAGTTCGCGAACCAGGTCGCGGCCATCCTTGCGATCATGGAAATGTTTATACCCTCCGCCGATGAATACGTCAATATTGGTTTTCAAAAAACCGGCAGCGATATCCTCATAGGTAGAACGTTTGGGAACATGCGCCACAAAAGAGGCCGGAGTGGCATGCGTAATGGCCGAAGTGGAAACCACCCCTGTAGCCTTTCCCATCTCCTCCGCCAACTCGCGGATATTCCGGACAGAATTCCCTGCGGGATCGACGCCGATCGCACCGTTATAGGTTTTTGTGCCGCTGGCCAGGGCGGTTCCTCCGGCTGCCGAATCAGTGATGTAGTTGTCGGAAGAGTGGGTCTTCGCCCAACCGACACAGTCGAAGTTTTGCAGGAACAAATTTCCTCCGTTGGCCGTCATCCCCGCATAAACCTGCGCTATTCCCATGCCGTCACCGATCATAAGAATCACATTTTCCGGCTTCTTTTTGCGGATTGATTGTCTGTCATAACGGGCTACTTCATAGAAGGCTCCTCCTTTATATATTTTGGTGGAGTCGGCAGTTGAAACGGTCTTATAGTTCTCCTGTGCAGATCCGGCCAGCCATCCGGATAAAATAAGGACAAAAGGGAGCAGGAGCCCCTTTTTAATCAGTTGCAAGTACATTTCTCATCAGTTTAAAAGGTTCATGATAGTTTTCCAGCCAGCAAATATACTTTTTTTACGTGTCCAAACGAAAGAGAACGCAATCGGGCGAAAAGGAACATATAAAATAAAAACAGATCGCACGGAATCGCATATAAAACGAAAGATATAACTTTAGGGCCTCAACAGATTTTTTATAAACCTAAATAAAAAAATGATGAAGAAAATAGTCTCGATTCTCGCTCTGTTCCTGCTGTGGGCCGGATGTTTTGCACAGGATAACGGATTTTCAACCTACTACAATCAAAAACGGACTTTATTTGAGCAACTTCCGGACACCAAACGAGAAATCATCTTCCTGGGGAACAGTATCACTGACGGATGCGAATGGGCCGAACTGCTTCAGAACCACCGGGTAAAAAACCGCGGGATCTCAGGAGACACAACCGATGGGGTTCTGTACCGGCTGAAAGAAGTAACCAGTTCCAGTCCCGAAAAAGTATTTCTGATGATCGGGATCAACGATCTTTCACGGGACGTTCCAAAGGAAACGGTATTTGCTAATATCTGTAAAATTGCAGAACAGATCCGTGAAGATTCTCCCCGCACAAAAGTGTACATTGAAAGCATTCTTCCGGTCAACGATGCTTTTGGTAAATTCTCCAAACACACCAATAAGGGGCCCGAAGTTCTATGGGTGAACGCTCAGCTCAAAGATTGGTGTCAGAAAAACCAGGTGCGGTACATCGACCTGTACAGTCATTTCACAGCGCCCGGTTCTGATCTGCTGAACCCTGATTTTACCAATGACGGACTTCACCTTACAGCTGCAGGCTATCTGACCTGGATCCGTGTCATTGCAGCCGACGTAAAATAGAAAATTTTCATGGCCCCGCTGTGTATCATTCCGGTTAAAGATAAATCAAGGGGGCCATTTTCAGGATCAGGAACCGGCATTAGTGCCGGTTCCTGATCCTGAACCTTTTAGCTGCCACCGTTCTTCAAGCGCGAGAGTGCAAACTGCACATCATCTTTAAGTTCTTCTTTATCTTTTAGTTTCTCCAACACGGGGATGCATTGGTCAGAGCCCATCCAGCTCAGGTCTCTGATCAGCGCCTTTTTTGCATCGGTCTCGCAATTCGCCGATTCAACAGCGCCAAGAACAGCTTTTTCAAGCAACAGGAGCTGATCTTCGGAACCCGACAATTTCCTGACCCTGTATTGCAGATCGACAAGATAGCGGGTACTGCGTCCTGTCTTATACGTTTTGATCTTTTCCATCAGTTCTTCCGTGCTGAGGGGTTTAAAGGAAGCCCATTCCACCGTATTCATTGAATCGGGGAATTCAACCGGCACCTCCTGGGTTACCTCCCCTGAGGCCGCCCATTCGGCACCCCGCAGCAGGGTCGTGATAAAGCCTGCGCATTTTACTGCAGGAAATTCTTCCGCATTTTTACCAACATGCCCCAAAACGGTATGAAAGATCCTTCCCTTCCCGCTGGTGAGGGTCATCAGCACCGGTTCATCCCGGCCCGTGCCTTTCTGCGCGGTATCGGCATAGGCCGTGGCCAGTATCTCCATGTTCGTGGCCGGCCCCCTCAGTTCCTGGTAAAGTTCGTCTTTCATATGCATCCATTCGTCCGGAAGGCCTTTCAGGATCGGGTGCTCCTTCTGCCTTGCCTTTACCAGATAAGCATGTTGCGGGCCGTGCGAACCACCCCTCCCGGCTGAGTTGTCGCGGATCAGCGAGTCGTTGCGATAATACACATAAGGTCCGCTCTTCTCGTCACGATTGCCCCAGCCACCCAGTCCGGTGATCTCATTAAATTCCTTCCATTCCGGGAAAGGATTGTTGGCAGCATGGTAAACGACTACGCCTCCTCCGTTCTTCACATAATCGACGAAAGCCGATTTTACAGCCTCAGGCCAGGGATCGCCGTCGTAGTCGAGCACAACCAGCTCATACTTCCCGAAATCAGGAGCAAAACCGCTCATGTCCGCTCCTTTTTCAGGGCTGACTGCTGTGGTGACCGAAAACAATCCTGAAGATTCCAGGATTTCCGTTAACATTTGAGAGCTGACCTTCCAGTCGTGTGCATTGTTCTGTCCTGTTAAAATAAGCGTTTCCCAGGTTGCTGTCCTCTTACAGGCCCCTGTCATTACTATGATCCCGGCAAGGACAATCAGGCAGGATATAATTTTTTTCATCAGTAAATAATTTGTTTTTTAATTGTCTGACGGAACTCCCATGTTGCTGAAAATTATTTCTATTGGTGTTTGCGTTGTCGCGCAACATGCTCGTTTCATTCTAATGAATTTTAAAGGGGTTATTTTAAACTGCAGGAAGCGTCCAGGGTTCGCGCAGGGGCCGGCTGAGCAAACGCGCAGCTCTCGGGTTGCCTGTAATTTCTTCCTTTTCCGGGTCCCAGTTTATCTTTTGCCCGGTAGTCATGGCAATCTCTCCCAGCAATCCCACAGAAATGGAGCGATGAGCAACATCCACCGGGGTAATGGTTTCCTTTCGGCTCCGGATACATTCGAGCAAATTCAGGAAGTGATCATCACTGTGATACAACAAGGTATCGCCTTCACCCATTTTCTCTTCCAGGATTTTGGCGTCCGATGCGAACAACTGCCCGCGGCTGACATGGATCCACCCTGTTTGTCCGTACCATGTAACGCCCATCTTATGCGGCAATCTGGAGGCATTTGCCACCCTGATCTGAATCCCGTTGGCATATTTGCACAGGAAATCATACTGGACCGGCACATCGAAGATCCCCTCTTCCGGATAAACTCCGGTTCCTTCAACCTCGACAGGTCCGGTGCGCTCAAGCCCCAGTCCCCAATGAGCAATATCGATATGGTGACCCGCCCAGTCCGTTAACTGGCCGCCCGAATAATCCAGGATCCAGCGCCAGTCCCAGTGGCAAACGCCCCGGTAAGGAACCTGTGGCGCCGGGCCCAGCCAAAACTCCCAGTTCAGGCCTTTGGGAACTTCCATCACCGGAGGAGTCCCTATATTTTTACCGCCATCAGGTAAGCCGACTTCGACGTAACTTACTTTCCCGATCCGTCCGTTAAAGACCAACTCGGCCGCATGCCTGAAATTTTCGACCGACCGCTGCCAACTGCCGGTTTGCCAGATGATGCCATTGCTGCGGACCGCCTTCACGATGGCCTGCCCTTCACGAATGCTCCTGGCCAATGGTTTTTCACCCCAGATGTCAATCTTCTTTTCTGCAGCAGCAATATATACCAGGCTATGCCAGTGATCGGGTATTGAAATGCAGACCCCGTCCAGCTTCTCCTTTTCCAGCATCTCCCGGTAATCTTCATAGGTCCGGCAGTCATTATTGCCATACACTTTGTTTACCACATCACGGGCGTTACCCAAATGATTGGAGTCAACATCGCACAGCGCCACATACTGCACCTCTTTAAACTTCAGGAAATTTTTCATATTGCTTGTTCCCTGCGAACCGGTTCCGACAGAGCCCATCACAATCCGGTCGCTTGGTGGAACACTGCCATTCATCCCCAATGCAGAAGACGGGATGATGGTCGGAAGAACGACAGCCCCCAACGCTGCACTTCCGGTACTCCGGAGAAACATTCTCCGGCTTGTTTTTTTCAACATAGTTTAATCAATTTAGGTTTCGGTTTTATGCTTCCGTTACTTGCATACGGAAGACACTGGCTAAGATAATCAAAATGTTCCTGTGCAACTGCACTTTCGGCAGAATAAAGCCCTAAAAAAGAGCGAATATGCGTATTTTTGTGAAAAAAAATTGGATCTGCTTACAATGAACAGAGGCAAAATACTGGTGATTGACGATGAAAACCAGTTACGCAGAGCGCTTTCACGGATCATTGAGCTGGAAGGCTATGAAGTCTTTCAGAGTGAAAATGCAGGGAAAGCGATGAAGATCCTTGAAAAGGAAAAGGACATTCTGTTGGCAATTTGCGACGTGAAGCTGCCTGACGCCAGCGGTCTGCAACTTTTGCCGCTCATCCGGCAAAACTATCCGCACATTGAAGTGATCCTTCTGACCGCCTACGGAACAATTCACGACGGTGTCAGGGCTATGAAGGAGGGCGCCTTCGATTATATAACCAAAGGGAACGGTGATGAGCAAATCATGGTCACCGTTGAGAAAGCAGTCGAGAAGGCGAAGCTCCGGAAACGTATTCAGGAACTGGAAAACAAGCTGGAAACACGCTATAGTTTTGACCGGATTATCGGACATTCACGGGCAATTAAGCAGACGATCGAAATTGCAAGAAAAGTTGCTCCGACCGATTCGACCGTCCTGCTGGAAGGAGAAACCGGCACCGGGAAAGAATTGTTTGCGCAGTCGATCCACAACGAGAGCCCCCGAAGGAATAAGCCTTTTGTTGCGATCAACTGCAGCGCCCTGCCTGGAGAACTGCTCGAGTCGGAAATTTTCGGCCACCGGAAAGGCGCATTCACGGGTGCACTGGCCGATAAAAAAGGTCTCTTTGAAGAAGCACACGAAGGCACGCTCTTTCTGGACGAAATCGGGGAAATGCAGACCGCCTTGCAGGCAAAGCTCCTGCGCGTGCTGGAGGACCAGTCGTTTACCAAGATCGGGGATACCCGTGCAATCCGGGTGAATGTCCGGATCATTGCCGCAACAAACCGCGACCTGCTCAGGGAAACCGGCGAAAGCTTCAGACATGACCTGTATTATCGTTTGTCGGTCATGAAAATCCGCCTCCCGGCCCTGCGTGAGCGAAAAGAAGATATTCCCGATCTGGTTGATCACTTCATCCACATTTACGCCGCAAAAACAAAAAAGAAAATTACCGGTGTGAACCCGCTTTTTCTGAAAAAGCTGAATGAATTTAACTGGCCGGGAAACACCCGGGAACTGAAGAATATCATTGAGCGTGCCGTCATCCTCACCGACAGTCACATCCTGACTCCCGATCTGCTGCCGTCGGAAGTCCAGAACGGGAATAACGGCGATTCTGTAGCCGATCTGTTCGGCACGCTCGAGGACCTGGAAAAGACACATATCAGGAAAATGCTCGGGCACACCGGAGGGAATAAAACGCAGGCGGCCGCGAAGCTGGGCATCTCAATCCCGACCCTCTACCGCAAGCTGGAACAATACAGATTGGGGGACTACTTTTAAATAATGATAGACGGGCATAACAAAATTTTACGGTCCTGCTTCACCAAAGGTGCAAACAAGACATTATAAAAACAGGCGTCATTGCTGTGTATCAGCCCAGTATCAGCATCCAATCTCTCCGGTGGATTTTCTGGCACAATTATGGGTAAAACTCAACCATTATGATCTGTCACCATGATGATACATCCAGGCTTTAAAAGCAAACTTTTTATCGGGTTCGGGTTTCTGCTGGTCATGATCCTTCTTCTTTGGCTGACGGGAAGCTTCTTTATTTATGACTTGTCAGGCCGGTCGTCGGCCATGCTGAAAGAAAATTATCAGACGGTGGAATCGACGAAATTCCTGATCCAGGAGCTCGACGAGATCAGGAATGATCAGCTGGCTGTACTTTTTCAGAGCTGGAAACAGGAAACGGAGGACAATTACCGGAATCATCTGAAGGTTTTCTCAGCGCATCTGGCCGCCGTTAGAAATAACATTACGGAAAAAGGGGAAGCCGGCATTATTCAGCAGTTGGAAACCAGCTACCTGGATTATATTAGCCGGTTTGACTCGCTGAGAGCAGCGCCTGGTGCCAGTTCCGCAGACTTTCTCTACCTGACAAAGGCATACCGGAATACCCGCGATCAGATTATCGCCTTATGGGATCTGAATATGGCCGCGATCAGCCAAAAAAACAACCGTATCAGGGACATATCGCATAAGGCCTTTGTGATCATGTCGGTAATCGGTTCCCTCTGTTTCATTTTGTCTGCCCTTTTCTTTTTCCGTTACCCGGCCTACATCTCACGCCCGATCACTCTTCTCATCCAGGGCATCAGGGAAATCGCCAACCGCAACTACGGAAAGAGGCTGCAGTTCAGCTCTCACGACGAATTCGGAGAACTGGCCCTGGCCTTCAATCAAATGGCCGCAAAAATGGACGAATACGAACACAGCAATCTTTCTCAGCTGTTGTTTGAGAAAAAAAGGATCAACACGATTATCAACATCATGAATGACGCGGTAATCGGTCTCGATGAGGCGAAATTCGTCATTTTCGCCAATGCCGCGGCAGGCGAAATCCTCCGCACAGAACCATCCACCCTGACCGGTAAATCAGCGTCAGAACTTTCAAGGCGAAATGAAGCCTGCAGCAAAGTATTTGAAGATATTGAAGAGGGAGGGAAACAATCAAAAGAATTTCACCCGATCAAAATTATCCGGGATGGGAAGCCTGTTTACTTCGCACGTGAAGTGCTTGAAGTGGCGCCGACAAAAACAGGGGGGCAGCTTCCGGTAAACACGGGAAGTGTGATTATCATGAAAAACATTACTCATTTCCTTGAAGAATCAGAAGCGAAAACAAATTTTATTGCCACGATTTCCCATGAGTTAAAGACCCC
Organism: Mangrovibacterium sp.; assembly: GCA_050173895.1. Taxonomy (GTDB): domain Bacteria; phylum Bacteroidota; class Bacteroidia; order Bacteroidales; family Prolixibacteraceae; genus JBCFBK01. Next base: position 12,716 of record JBFXKJ010000089.1, read on the forward strand.
CATATCGTCATTGCGACTGAACCTTAAGCTGCTGGACGATCCGCGTATCGGGGAACTGAACCGGGAACAAAAAGAGATCATCGCCGCATTAAAGGAAGAGACCCTGAAGATGTCGGGCATCACGGCAGAACTGCTCGACCTTGCACAGGTGGAAACAGGGCATGTGTTGCTGAATTTCCAGGCAGTTGCTCCCCATGAGATTATCAGCTACATCAAAAACCCGGCACTTAATCTTGCCAGGAGCAGGGATATCCGGATCAATTTTTTTGTCCCGGAATCACTTCCCGAGATCTGGTGCGATTCGGAAAAAACAGCATGGGTGCTGCTGAATATGGTTAATAATGCGATTCTGTATTCCCCTGAAGGCTCAGAAGTCGATATCAACGTGAGCAAAAAAGGTGCCTCTGTCCAGTTTATGGTCCGTGATAATGGAATAGGAATTGAGGAGCAGTACCTCCAGCAGATTTTTGAAAAGTATTTCCGGGTACCGGGTTCGGATCAAAAGGGAAGCGGGTTGGGACTGGCTATTTCAATGGAATTTATCAGCAAGCAGCAAGGCAACATCTGGGTGGAAAGCATGCCGGGGAAAGGCAGCAATTTCTATTTCGATTTGCCGGTTCACAG
>JBFXKJ010000090.1:0-7923 GCA_050173895.1 Mangrovibacterium sp.
ATATAGCTGTCCACCTCCGGGAAGGAATGGTCGGACTGTTCGATCCCCAGCCTGACGTTGGTTCGTTTTTCAAATACCGGATAATCCGGGCGGGCAACATACGTCAGGTCCAGACTGCGTTCTTCTCCGCCTTTCAGGCTGACAAGAAAAACCAGCTCATTCCAGTTGCCATCCCCGTCGGTGTCGTCCAGTTGGCATGGAACCGGATCGCCGCCACCCGACACGAGAGGAACCAGGGTCGAATCAGATGAAGGAAAAGCATTCTCCACCATTTGCCGGTCCAGGACCAGCACCTCATCATTCCGTTCCTGTCCCGTCGGATTTTTTACCATTATTTTTCCGGGTTGCTGGCAGGCAATCACAGCAAAAGCCAGAGCCAGCATGAAGAGTTGACGCTTCATCAGGAAGGTTTTAGAGATCATTTTCACCCTTCACATAACCGAAGTTGGCCAGGATGCCACCATCGACATAAAGGACATGGCCGTTCACAAAATTACTGGCCTGCGAAGCGAGAAAGAGAGCTGCGTTGCCCACGTCTTCGGGCTCTCCCCACCGTCCAGCAGGCGTACGGGTCATGACCAGGTCATTGAAAGGATGTCCGTTCTCACGAATGGGACCGGTTTGCGCGGTGACAATGTAACCCGGGCCAATGCCATTGATCTGCAGGTTGTACTTTGCCCATTCGCAGCACATATTGGCTGTAAGCAGTTTCAGTCCGCCTTTGGCAGATGCGTAGGCAGAAACCGTGTTACGGCCGTAAACGCTCATCATCGAACACATGTTGATGATCTTTCCGGCTCTTTTTTTGATCATATTCGGAGCAACCCGTTTGGAGACAATTAAAGGGGCCACCAAATCCACGTCAAGCACCTGCTTGTAATCGCTCACGGGCATATCCAGGATCGGGATCCGCTTAATGATGCCGGCATTATTTACCAGAATATCGATCGTGCCCACTTCCTGCTCGATCTGCGAAATGCCGCGGTCCACGTCCGCTTCGTCGGTCACATCAAACTTCAGCGTATAGACGTCGATCCCTTCCTCCTGATACGCCGCCTTGCATGATTCCAGCTTTTCAGTTGATAAGTCATTCACACAGATTTTGGCGCCCGCTTTTCCCAGGACTTTTCCAATGGCCATACCAATGCCATGCGTCCCGCCGGTAATCAGGGCAATTTTACCTGAAAGGTCAAATAAATCGTTCATATTCGTTGTTTGTAAGGTTATCGCAGTTCGTTTGGCTTAACAATGTCCATATCGCCATAGTCCAGGTTTTCACCGGCCATGCCCCAGATAAAAATGTAGTTGGCAGTTCCCGCAGCGGAATGGATCGACCAGCTGGGTGAAATCACCGCCTGTTCGTTGGCCATCCAGATGTGGCGTGTTTCGTGCGGCTGCCCCATGAAATGGCAGACAGCCTGCCCGTCGGGCACGTTGAAATAGAAATAAGCTTCATTCCGGCGGCTGTGCGTGTGGGCGGGCATCGTGTTCCAGACGCTCCCCGGCCGGAGTTCGGTCATCCCCATCTGCAGCTGACAGGTTTCAACCACTGTATTGATCAGCAACTGGTTGATCGTTCGCTCGTTCGAGCTTTCAAGCGAGCCGGTATGGATCTTGTTCGCCTCCTTCAAAGTAAGCTGTTTGGTCGGAAATTCCTTGTGAGCCGGGGCCGAATTAAAATAAAAATGTGCAGGCTTACCGGCATCAGCCGATTTAAAGATCACTTCCTTCGATCCTTTTCCGATATACAGCGCGTCCTTGAACTCCAGAATGAATTCACGGCCGTCAACAAAAACGCTTCCGGTGCCACCCACGTTGATAACCCCCAGCTCACGCCGTTCACAAAAGAATTTCGCCTTCAGGGCATCGACGGCTTCCAGTGTCAGCGGCCCGCTAACCGGCACCGCTCCACCTACGATAAAACGCTCGATATGTGAATAAACCATGTTAATCGAATCGTTCTGCATGACTTTTTCCACCAGAAACTCTTTACGGACCCGGCTGGTGTCGTATGCTTTAAAATCGTCCGGATTGTAAGCAAACCTTTCTTCAAAATGAATTGCCATTTTATCTTGTTTTTAAATTAATACCAAAGAAACTGCGAGCATTCGCTTCCGGTTTGGGCTGCATTTGCCATTTAGCAGTTTTGTCTTCTTTACGTTCTGTTCTGTAAGCCCTCTTCCGGTTTCCGCTATGCTCCCTCCGACCCTTTACCCTTGACAAAAGTAAAATAAAAATACAAAAAATGCAATCGATTGCACAAAAATTTATATATTAGCAGAAATTTTTAAAATATTTTAGATCTTTGTTTACGAATAGCCAGCGGGGCCAAAAGTCGCGTCAACGGTAAATAAATTGACTGAAAGGAAATCCCCGGATCAAAAATGGCTGTTAAAGAGGGCAATTAAAAATCACGCATAAAATGAGCGAGGTTTGGGTAATCAGATCCGTTAACCGGATGTGTTTAGCCGGGCAGAACGTTTTATTCGGCTAACTATGGAAAAAAAATCATCGGTCACCATTCATGATCTTGCAAGAGAGCTAGGGATTTCGGCTTCCACCGTTTCCCGTGCACTGAACGACAACCCCAGGATCAGTCAGTCGACAAAAGACAAGATCAGGGCAATGGCCCTCAAGATGGGCTATCAGCCCAATATTATCGCTTCCAATCTGAGAAACCAAAAAACGAACACGATCGGCATTGTGGTGCCGTTGATCAACCGGCATTTTTTCTCCACATTTATCTCAGGAGTTGAAGAAGTCGCCTTTACCGCAGGCTACAACGTCATTATTTCGCAATCGAACGACCTTCTGGAAAAGGAAAAGAAGATTGTCCATTCGTTATTTTCAAACCGGGTTGACGGGCTGATTATTTCGCTGAGCATGCAGACCGATGAATTCGATCATCTTCAGCTCTTTACCAACAAAAATATTCCTCTTGTTTTTTTCGACCGGGTAGCGCCGGAACTCAAAGCAAACAAGATTATCGTAGATGACTATGCGGTTGGATTGAAAGCCACACAGCATCTGATCGATCAGGGATACAGGCGAATTGCACATCTGGCAGGGCCAACGGTGCTGAACACTTATCACGACCGTATGGAAGGCTATATGGCGGCCCTCCGGAAAAATAATCTTCCGGTGGTGGAAGAGTTGATCATATATAACCGGCTGACCCGCATGGACGGGCAGGAAGCCATTAAGCAACTGCTCGCCTTGAAAAATCCGCCTGATGCGGTATTCTGTGGAAACGACACCACCGCGCTGAGTATGGTCATGTACCTGAAGAAAAATGGCATCCGGATTCCGGAAGATTTTGGGATCATTGGGTTCAGCAACGAGCCCTTTTCAGAAGTCGTGACGCCGTCGCTTTCCACACTCAAGCAGCCGGCATTTGAAATGGGCGAAAAAGCCGCTGAACTGCTGATCCATGAAATTGAAGACAAACACCAGTCGCACGAGTACCAGACCATTACTATGCCTACTGAACTGATCGTCCGGGAATCATCATTCCGGCAACGGCAGGCTTCTCTGAAGGGGATAAAAAAAGACTATTCCTGAAGACCGACCATCCGTCGTATTCAGAAATAGTCTTTTAGATTTGTTTAGCCTGATCAAACAGAGAGCAGAAGTAATTCTTTTCCTGACTCAGAGATCTTCGAAAAAGGGAGAATAGCTCCTTAGCGCTTGCTCAGCACTTCCGCTTCATATTGTTGGATCTCCGGAATATAATCCATTCCCACCGGCACGTTTTGCTGCATGCAGTAATAGTCCCACACGGCAGCGAAGGGCATTGTTTTCAGTTCTTCCAGCATCGCCAGGCGCTCGAAATTTTTGCCTTGTTCCTCCATCTCCTTCATCTTCCCTGACGGTTCCAGCAGCGCGATCAGAAAGGCCTTCTGCACAGCTCGTGTACCAATTACATAGGCGCCGATACGGTTAATGGAAGCATCGAAAAAATCAAGTCCGATGTTCACCCGCTGGAAGAAATCATTCCGTGCAATTTCGGAAGCGATCAGTTGAACCTCCTCATTCAGGGTCACCACATGGTCGGAATCCCAGCGAACCGGGCGCGACACGTGCAGCAGTAATTCATCGACAAACTGAAGGCAGGCCGAAATCTTATCTCCGATCTGCTCGGTCGGATGAAAATGCCCCATATCGAGGCAGATCAGCTTATTGTTTTTCACGGCATAGCCCAGGTAGAAATCGTGCGAACCGACGGTCATCGATTCTGCCCCGATGCCGAAGAGTTTGCTTTCGACCGCATCTTTCATATGCGCTTTCGGATATTCAACGGCCATGGCCTCGTCGAGCGATTTTTTAAGCAGTGCACGGTAGCCGTTACGATCGACAGGGACGTCTTTTGAGCCGTCGGGCACCCAGGTATTCTGCACACAGGGAGTGCCCAACTGTTTGCCGATCTCGGCCGAAATGGCGCGGCAGCGCCTGACATGTTCCACCCAAAAGCGGCGGTTTTCCTCATTTTTGCTCGACAGCGTAAAGCCGTCGCCCGCGCGGGGATGCGAAAAACAGGTAGGGTTGAAATCCATGCCCATTCCCATTTTTTTGCACCAGCCGATCCATCCCTGGAAGTGTTTCACCTCGATCTGATCACGGTCAACCTGCTTTCCTTCAAATTCACCATAAATGGCATGCAGGTTTAGTCGTTGCTTGCCTGGCAGCAGCGAAACCACTTTTTCAAGATCCGCCCGCATCTCCGCAATGCTGCGGGCTTTACCCGGGTAATTACCCGTTGCCTGGATCCCACCCGACAAGGAGGAAGCTGCGGTTTCGAAACCGCCCACATCGTCTGTTTGCCAGCAATGCAGCGAAATCACCACTTCTTCCATTTTTCTCAACACCCGGTCGGTGTCCACTCCCAGTCCGGCATATTGTTCTTTCGCCAGTTGATATGCTTTTTCAATGCTCTCTTTCTTCATTCTTTCTATTTTTAATCCTGCAAATGCAGAAGTTCTTAATTCATCGGACTTTCCGTTTTCACGGGATCGCTGTTATTTCTTTTCCACAGGATATCTGAACTGATATTTTCCGGATCCCAGAGCGAGGCGAAGCCCGTTTTCAGATTGTTCCAGGCTCTTTTTGACCGTTTCACCAAGTGGAGCGGAGTTCAGGGTCACCTGCTCAGCTTTTGCATTTGGCAGGGTCACCTTCGCAGTCGTATTGGCGGGAATAACCACTTCGTAAACAAAGTCTTCACCTTCCAGCTTCCAGTCGGAGCGGATTTCGCCGTACATCGACTGAAAAACAGTGTTCGCATGTGTCAGGTCTCCTCCCGGGTGAGGGCTGAGGAAGAAATGCCGGTAACCGGGGTTCTCCGGGTCAATCCGAATCCCGCCCACATAACTGTATAACCACTCCCCGATCGCGCCATAGGCATAATGATTGAAGCTGTTCATTCCCACATCCTGAAAGCTGCCGTCGGGCTTCTGCCCGTCCCAGCGTTCCCAGATGGTAGTGGCACCCTGGGTGACGGGATACAGCCAGGATGGATACTGCTTACGGGTCAGCAGCATGAAGGCCAGGTCTGAATAACCATGAGAAGACAAGGTTTCACACAGCAGGGGCGCTCCCACAAAGCCGGTGGTGAGATGTTTGAATTTTTTGACATCTTCAGCCAGATAACCGGCAGCATTTGATACCAGTTGTTCAGGCAGCATGTCAAAGGCAAGAGCCAGGGCATACGCCGTCTGGGTATGCGATACCAGCCTTCCGTTAGGCGTTACAAACTCAGCAATAAAGGCCTTTTTGATATTTGCAGACAGTTCGGCATAGGCAGCGGCATCAGCCTGATTTCCGATAATCCCGGCAATTTTGCTCAAAAGACTGGAAGAATAGCGGTAATAGGCTGTAGCGATCAGGTCTTTTTCGGTAGTGGCGCCGGTATAGTCCGATCGGCTACTGGCAAAGGCCAGCCAATCGCCGTAATGGGTGTCGCCGGTCCACAGGTTATCGTTCCCTGCCCTCTTCCGCATATATTCCACCCAGGCTTTCATGCTGGGGTACTGTTCCTCCAGGATTCTCCGGTCACCATAGGTCCGGTACACGGTCCATGGCACGATCAGCGCGGCATCAGCCCAGGCGGTGGATCCGCCGCCACCTTTCAGCACATCCGGGATCACGTGAGGCACTTTCCCGTCAGGAAGCTGGTCGGCAGCCACATCTTTCATCCATTTGGTATAAAAAGCAGCCACGTTAAAATTAAAGGCAGCCGTCATCGAGAATACCTGCGCATCGCCGGTCCACCCGAGCCGTTCGTCACGTTGCGGACAGTCGGTCGGAACATCCAGAAAATTTCCCCGCTGCCCCCACTGAATATTTTTCTGAAGCTGGTTGATCAACGGATCGGAACAGGTGAAGGTCCCTGTGGGAGCCATGTCTGAGTGAATGACGACACCGGTAATCTGATCGGCCGATGCTTTGACCGGGGCTTCCATTTTGACATAACGAAAACCGTGGAAGGTAAAGTGCGGCTCGTACACCTCCTCGCCTTCCCCCTTCAGGATGTACACATCGGTAGCCTTTGCAGCCCGCAGGTTTGCCGTGTAAAAATTTCCTTCCTTATCGAGGACTTCCGCAAATTGCAGGGTTACCTGGTCTCCTTTGTTCCCTTTGATTTTCAGGCGCACCCAGCCAACCATGTTCTGTCCCATGTCAAAGACCGTCTCCCCTTTTGCGGTGGTAATCAGTTTCACGGGTTTAATCTCCTGAACGGCTTTGACCGGCACGCCCTGAGGTGCAACCAGCATGTTTTTCGTAATTTGCGGTGTGCTCACGCCTACCCATTTGCTGTCGCTGAATCCGGGCCTGTCCCATCCCGGCATTTCCAGGTTGGCGTTGTAGCTTTCACCGTTGTAGATGTCGGACGACAGGATCGGTCCGGTACTCGTCTTCCAGCTTTTATCGGAAACAACCAGTTCGGTCGTACCATCGGTGTAGGTGATCTGCATTTGCATCAAAAACGAGGACTTGTCACCATAATAGCCTTTTCCTCCGTTCCAGCCAATGTTTCCGCAAAACCAGCCGTTCCCCACAATGGCTCCGACGGCGTTTTTTTCCTGGAGCATGGAAGTAACATCGTAGGTTTGGTATTGAAGGCGCTTGTTGAAACTGGTCCATCCGGGGGTGAACAAGTCCTTGCTCACCTTCTGCCCGTTGAGGAAAAGCTGGTATAAGCCCTGACTTGTAACATAAACCCGGGCTGATCTGACTTTTTTCGCGAGGGTGAACTCTTTCCGGAAAAACGGACTGGGACGCAGATAGCTTTCCTTAACCTCCGGTTCGGACGAGATCCAGTCGGCTTTCCAGTCGGCCGGTTCCAGCAGCCCCATTTCCCAAAAGGCTGGTTCACTCCATTCGCTCATTTTACCTTTTTCATCCCGGATACGAACCTGCCAGTAAACCCGCTGCATCGGGCGCAGGGCCGGGCCTTCGTAGCTCACGTTCACCGACTGTGCACTTTCGGTCCGCCCCGAAGTCCAGATCTGCCCCGCTTTCTTCCCCAGGTTCTGCGCAGTTGCGGCCACGCGGATCTCGTAAGCCGTTTGCTTTGCATTGTTTTCGTCCGAAACCATTTGCCAGCTAAGCCGGGGCTTTGGAACACCGATCCCTACCGGGTTGACCATATATTCGCAAACAAGCTTTGCAACCTGCGTTTTTGCATATAGAAGCGGACTGCTCGCGCCAACAAGCAGCATCACGCATAAAAACTGAATCATTGTCTTTTGTCTCATACCGATGTATGTTTAGGTTATCCTTGTGTCTTGATTCTTATGTCTTGATTCTTGATTCTTGATTCTTCTTATTCCATATAAAATACCTCTTCGAGCGGCACGGTCAGGGGAGAGTGATCCGGGTTTGTCTCCATAATATCGGCCATAAAGGCCCACCACCTTTTCACAA
>JBFXKJ010000090.1:8023-13293 GCA_050173895.1 Mangrovibacterium sp.
TCTTGATTCTTGATTCTTGATTCTTCTTATTCCATATAAAATACCTCTTCGAGCGGCACGGTCAGGGGAGAGTGATCCGGGTTTGTCTCCATAATATCGGCCATAAAGGCCCACCACCTTTTCACAATTTCCGCCTGTCCAAGGTCCTGCGACCCGCTTTGTCCGCTCACCTTTTGAAAAGCGAAAAGCGTATTGGTCTCTTCATCAAGGAAAATGGAATACTCGCTGACTCCGGCATCTTTCAGCAACTTTTTCAGCTCCGGCCAGATTTCATTGTGCCGTTTGACGTAGGCGGCTTTTTGACCTTCATTCAGATGCATTTTAAAGGCTTTTCGATACATGGCTTGAAAATTTAAGATTACTAACAGCTCAAAGCTAACAGCTCACAGCTTTCTCTGTCTTACGACTAATTACTTATTACTTACGACTAATAGCTAAATCGAGTTTCCAATCCCGACCAGAGCGACCGACAGTAAAATGACTGCAATACCGGTGACAAAGGTCCATTTGGTTTTTGCAGAAGTTCCTTTCCACTCATGCCGGACGACGCCCCACATGTTCGCAGTCAGGATGATAGTCGACATATGCAGGATCCACGAACTGGCACCATTGCCCAGCTTGCTCTCGCCCATGCCATAAAAGAAGAACTGTAAAAACCAGGTTGTCCCGGCCAGGGCGGAGAACAGCACGTTTTTGGCAATCGGCGAATTTTTGTCCACAAAATCACCGTATGTTTTATTTTTCAGACTGAGAATGGTACACCAGATCAGGTTGGTAGTCAGTCCGCCCCATAAGATCACCACATAAGCCACGTTATTCTGGAACAAGGGGTTGTAGCCCTGTGCAACGGCTACATCGGCCATCGGTTTTCCGGCTTCGATGCCGAAATTCATGAATGAACTCAGTATACCCGAGATGGTGGCAATGATCAGCCCCTTCACCAGGCTGAACTCGGCGATGCTTTTTTTACTTTCCTCTTCCGAAATTTCGCCTTCCTTCATCATGCCTGCTTTTCCTGAAAGGCCGATGCCGATGAGACAGACGAGCACACCCAGTAAAACCAGTTGGCCCCCGTTGGAAGCAAGCATGTCGGTAAACGAAATTTTTCCGTCAGTCGGATTCATGGAATAATAGATCGACGGTACGATGGCACCAAAAGCAGCGCAAAATCCCAGGGTCACCGAATTGCCCAGCGACATGCCCAGGTATCTGACTCCCAGGCCATAGGTCAATCCACCGATCCCCCATAAAAGGCCCATCAGAAAAGTAAGATACAGGACGGTTGAGGATGCCGAAGCAATGATATCGGCAAAACCGGGTACCGTCAGGTAAGCCGCGATGGGGGGTACAATGAGCCACGAAAAGAGGCCGCCGATGATCCAGTAACTCTCCCAGGCCCATTTTTTAACCTTATTGTAAGGCATGTAAAAACTGCCGGAAGCAAATCCGCCGATCGAATGAAAGATAATTCCCAGAATAACTTGCATGGTTGAATGGATTTAATCAGGTTATGAAGCGATAATTTAATACTTTTGGATTGATTTCATATCATAGGTTGAATCAAAAATAGATTGATTACAAGCTTTTATCAATACACTTTTTGATATATTGTTTGCACTTTTTGATATCAAAACAGCAATGGACAACTTCCTGAAATACCTGACCCCCGGCGAACGGGACAAAGAATGGGGCATCTACCTGAATGTGGCCGGCATGGCCCGCGTCGCTCCCCATACGGTATATCCCCCGCCTGATCACCCCACCGGTTACCATTTCAACTGGGAGCAGGGCCGGATCCTGAAGGAATACCAGATCAACTACATCACCGACGGAAAGGGAGTAATGGAAAGCGAAGGAACCCATTCCCCGCTCCGGCCGGGGAGCATTCTGATCACGCGCCCGGGGGTGTGGCACCGGTACAAACCCCTTCGGCAAACCGGATGGAAAGAACAATACATTGGATTTAACGGCAGCATCGCCGACCAGTTTTTTTCCCATTCGTTTTTCCTGCCCAGTCAGCCGGTGATCAACATTGGTATCCGGGAAGAGATCCTCGATACCTATCTGACGATCTTCGATCTGGTGCGGGAGGAAAAACCGGGATTTCAGCAGATTGTTTCAGGCCTTGTGATCAAGTTGATGGGCTACATCTTTTCATTTGAGACGCAGAAGGAATTTACCGGGAAGCACATTGCCGCTATTATTGAAGAAATCCGCTTTAAAATGCGTGAACAGGTGGACCAGGAGCTTGACATGGAAAAACTGGCGCAGGATTACCACATCGGCTATTCTTACTTCCGGAAGATGTTCAAAAGTTATACCGGCGTTCCTCCCCATCAGTATCACCTGGAACTGAAAATCATGCGCGCCCGGGAGTTGTTACTTTCGACCGACAAAAGCATCAAGGAGATCAGCTTTGAACTGGGTTTTCAGTCCATTCATTATTTCAGCAGGATCTTCAAGAGCAAAACGGGGTTACCCCCTTCCGCGTTTCGCCGGTAATGCAGCAAGGCTGCTTTTTGAACGCAGGCACTTTAGCGCCTGATCCTCCCAATATTATCGTTTTCTTAATCCTAAAATACACGATGTAGTGGAAATGCATTAATTATGAGTATCTTTGTCCAAGTTTACAATAAGAAAAAGTTCATTATGTTTGAGAAAAAGCAACCCACACCCAGCGCACCCGACATGTCGAAATTAAAAGCAGTAATGATCGACAGAAGAACGATGATCTATGTACCCCTCGATGTCGATCCGGAAACAGCCCGCGCCCGTTACTGGTCTCACCGCGGAATCAAAGATCCCGGCATGCCCGCGTACAAATAACAACCAACGCTTGCAAAGCATATCCATCCTGCAGCCTGATTTGCGGAATGGCTGAATTTTTCAGCTTCTTTTTGTGAAATCGCCAAAAGCCTGATAAGTTCCCCCCGTGGCGCGGGCCTGTTGCATATCGTATTGTTGTTGCTGCCACGACACTGCCATGTCTGACAAGACCGGGTCGGCATGTTTAAAAAACATTTTATACGAAGTGCAGAAACGGGGTTTCCGGTGATCCTGCGGGTCCTTGATGCGGTCTTTGGTACAACCGCCATAGCATTTGGTGAGCCACGAACATTGCCGGCATTCGCGGGGTAGCTGGGCTTTTGCCTGCCCAAAGATCGTCTGTTTTTTACTGTTCAGCATATTGATCAGCCGATCGGTCATCACATTCCCCAGTTTCCATTTGGGCTCGACAAAAAAGTCGCAACTGTAAATATTCCCGTTATGCTCGATTACCACGTAAGGGCCGCATTCCTTCATCAGTGTGCATTCCGGCGCCTGAAGGCCCACATAGCTGTAAAACACCGATTCGAAGTGCCGCACCGAGGTTGTTGGCTGGCCATCTTTAAAGTCGGCTAGCCACAAGTCAAACAGTTTATTGAGAAACCGCCCGTAATCTTCAGCGCTGACCGAGAAGTCGGCCGCTTTCGACGGATCGTTCTTATCGGTTTCAACAATCGGGATAAACTGCATAAAATTGAGTCCCAGGCTTTTATAATACTGATACAATTCTTCCGGATATTTCACCGAATGACTGGTGACGCAACACATGGCATTGGCGGCTACGCCTTCATCAAGGAGCATCTTTGCATTGCCTTCCACCCGCCTGTGGGTTCCTTTTCCGGCCTGGTCGAAACGAAAATGATCGTGAATATAAGCAGGGCCGTCGAGCGAGATCCCCACCAGCCAATCATACTTCTTAAGGAATTTGGCCCAGTCGCGGTTCAGCAACAATCCGTTTGTCTGAAGTCCGTTCCCGACCATTTGCCCGTGACCATATTTCATTTCCAACTGAACAGCCCGTTCGTAAAACTCCAGTCCCATCAGGGTAGGTTCCCCTCCCTGCCAGGCCAGCGACACATTATCGCCCGACTGCTGCATCACCTGCCGGATGGTTTCTTCCTGAATTTCAGGGCTCATCCGGTGCATCTTCGTTTGCTGAAACAGCGCCGATTTTTCGAGATAAAAACAATAGGTACAGTTCAGGTTGCAGTCAGGCCCTGATGGTTTAATCAGCACTGAACTCAGTGGTTTTAGTTTATTTGCCATGCTTCAAAAGTCACTCCTTCAAAACACAAACTTAGCAAAATATTCCGGATGGAACAGCCATAACCTGCAAACGGCACCTAAAATGGAAGAGCGTTTCAAGTTCTGAAAATGACCTCCGCTATCCGTCCGTCAAATAAACCCGGAGGTACAAGCGTTTATATATGACATTTGTCTGCTATGGGACATAACGGTACGAAAAAACGATTTTTCATTTATATCTTCGTTGTTTCGAACAACATTAATCGGGAACCTGAACATGAAAAAAATAGTCGTTATCACAATTATCTGCCTTTTTTCCGGTCTGAATCATCTGTCTGCACAAATCAGCATCAAAAAGGGCGAGGGAGGACTTTGGATCATGGACGGACAGAAAAAGGCAGCTTTTTACCAAAAGGACGAACTGAGCATGAACCAGGAAAGCGGGCGTGCCAACTTTCTCCACCCGTTGTACCTTCCCGACGGAACCCTCATCACGGAGAATGCTCCTCCTGATCATCCCCATCACCGGGGTGTATTCTGGGCCTGGCACCAGATTCTGATCAACGGCAGGCAGATCTGTGATTCATGGGCGCTGACCGGCTTTAAAACAGACGTAAGAAGCGTCGAATTTAAGCGTATCGAGAGCGGCAACGGTGTCCTTGAGTCGATTTCCGATTGGCTTTCACCTGCCTGGAACGATGGGCAGGAACCTTTCCTTCAGGAGACCACCAGGTTCACCTTCTTCCCGCAATCGGTCAACCGCAGGCTGATCCGGATCGACATTCAGTTAAAATCGCTGGTAGACGATCTGAAACTTGGCGGGTCGGACGACGAGAAAGGTTATGGAGGATTTTCTGTCCGCATGAAACTTCCTGATGACATTCGCTTTACAGCTGAAGGAGGAGAAGTGGAACCACAAAACACCGCCATAGAGGCCGGACCTTATATCAATATGACCGGTTCGGTCGGAAAAAACGGAAGTCCCGGAGGTATGCTGATCTATGCCGTTCCCGAAAATCAAACCACGCCGCAAACGTGGATCCTGCGGAAAAAGGCAAGCATGCAAAATGCTGTTTTCCCCGGGCACATTCCGGTACAACTAAAAAAGAACCTGCCCCTGAAACTCAGTTATTATCTGGTCTTATATAACGGCAGGATTTCCGAAACAAAAGTCGTCCGCGAACTGGAAAAAAAATAAG
>JBFXKJ010000091.1:0-13149 GCA_050173895.1 Mangrovibacterium sp.
GACTCCCGGTAATTTAGTTTTCCGGACGAAAGTACGCCTCTTCCGAATATTTTGACCCCCGGGTTCCCGTCCATGATTAAAGAACCGTACACCCAGGAACCCCTTTTAAAATAAATATTCTTGATATTGGGAGGCACATGATAAACGCCGATGTTGTGGACGCCGGCTTTAAAATAAATTCCTGAATAAGAAGCCGGGATCGAATTAATATCGGATTGTGCGGCATTTTTCAGTGCCCTGTACTGAGTTGAACCCGGATCCGGAATATCAGTTTCGGTCGGATCGGCAAAAAGGATCAGTCCGCTTTTGTACCCGTTCTCGCCGATTTCAACTGAGTATTGTCCCGGTTGTGTAACCGTGAACCGGACGATACTCCCTTCCTTTGCGGCTATAATTCCATATCTTGATGGTAATATTCTGACTTCGCCTGAAACAGGGACTTTGCTCTGGTTAATGACTTTTACCTCAATTGTCGCTGTTCCGGATAAAGAAAAATAGCTCCAGTTAATACTTCTTCCTGCAAAAATATCCAGGGGGTTTCTGTCTTTATCCAGCATGTTCATCTCCCCTGCCTTGTATGTGGGACAGGCATTCTTAAAAACTGCCAGTTTTTCTTTTTTACTTCCCACAGTGACCGTCACCTCATAAATATCAGATAAAGGCACTCCCGGATAATTTAACAGATCAGTTATGTCTCCGGGGTCATCGACGTCGTCAGGAGGAGAAGTTTCATCCTTCCCGCAGCCGGCAAGAAGCAATCCAACAAGGATTATCCATAATATTTTTTTATCCAGCTTCATAACAGTTCATTCAAATATTACCTTGGGATAAATACTCCGGCATCAGCATTTTCATGCATCAATTTTCTGATGTCTTCTGTCACCTTTATGATATTTTGTTCATTTCCATCTGCCGTAGACTTCATCAACGCAACGCTTTGACGGGCATATTCAATCATCAATCCCAGGCAACGAAGATGCCGGCACAAAATCTCATCCTCCATATATTGGCCGGTCATGACCGTTACCTGATCAGTACAAGCTTCCAGTCTTGCAAGATATTCGTTATATTGCTCTGCACTTTTTTGTCGGGTATGGGGTATTTTGCATCCGAACCGGACAACCTGTTCAAGTTCATCATAAACCGAAGCAGCCATCTTTGCTGCCGGGCCATAAACTCCCGCGCAATAATCCATAACCAGTTTGTTGACATCGGCATCGGGATCCCAGGCAAGATAAGCCAACACGTAGTGGTTTAGACCGTAGGTGAACCAATCTCCCGGTTCCGCATAAACAGAGATCCCTTTTATACCGCAATCCCGGTAAAACCGGAGATCATTTTGCATGTAATGCGGGATTACGTTTGGCAGGCTGCGCCAGGCATATTTCCGGTAATAAGAATAAATGGAGATGTCACCTTTAAAATGCTGTCGCCATGAAAGCAGATATTCCTTATACATTTTGTTGTTGCCAGAACCTTCGTCGTCGATCTGGTATTCAAAGCTTTGATTGATCGGACAAAAATCCAGCAGGACTTCCTGATCCGGAATCACATGCTGCGGGGGTTCAACATAGCGGCTATACGCAAGGCATTCCAGCCTGACCTCCGGAAGTTCCTTTCCCAGAAATCGGGCTGTTTGTGATACCAGCAGGGCATGCCGGTCGGTAGCAGATCCCAGGGCAAGGCAATCCTGACATTCACACCATGTTTCGCTGTCGGGTGGCCAAAAATCAAAAATACTGATCTCAGGACGTGCTTTTAAGTAATTAAAAAGATTGGTCTGCAAATAAGCTATCGCATCTGCATTTGATGTACAAAAGACCACGTGGGGATCTGCAGAACGAATGCCATTTTTAAGGCCGAACCATTCGGGATGCTTCGTGTATAGCTGACCATTATCCATGCCTGCATTCAAAAAATTCTGATAACCATGTCCTCCCACCTCGATGCTGATTCCCCGCTTTTGCAATTCAGGCACCAACTGGTCACGCCAGCTATCCCATTTGACGCGTCCTCCACCTTGATAGTCGAGCGGAGCAACCAGCATGTTAAAACGCACCTTCGGCATCCAGTCTATGAGCTCTTTCAGATTTTCAGTATGATGCGAAAGTCCTTCTTCAATATATAGCTTCCGGTATTTTAATATCGGTCTATGGATACGATCTCCCGAAAAAACAAAGGTCAATTCTGTTTGTACGGGTACGGACTGATTTTTCCCTTCGTAGAAGCTGAAATCAGGAGCAAGCCAGCGGCAACCAAGGGCGTATAAAAAATCATAAACAGCATACAGTGAAGACGCGTCACTTCCTCCTATCAACCAAAGACTTTCTCCGCGTTTAAAAATCCCGTATTCCTGCCCTTTCAGGGGCGGAATGCCTGAGCCAGGTCTCATCTCTTGAAGAGAAACGGTTGAACAGACAACGATTGAATGGTCTGTAAAACGATCTAAAGCTTTGAAGTTTGCCTGGCTGATCTGCACGAGATATCTTTTAAGCTCTGCAGCTGCAAATTTTTCAGTCAATGAAGCAAAAGCCGGGCATACAACCTGATAAAAGGACGTACCGTTTGAGGCAAGCGCAATTGTTTCAGCATTTGCAAAATGAACACTACAGACCGCAATCAGACAGGCTAATAGTTTTTGCAGGTAACATGCTTTCCCAGTTCTGATATGTCTTTTAATAAAGGACATTGTTGTCAATCAATTTTATGTTGAATCCAGGTTAAACGCCAAGAGCCAGGCTCTCTGCCTCCTGCTTCATAATAAGGAAGGAAGAGCAGCGGATCCCTTCCGGCAAGTCTCAGCTCATAAGCCGGTCCATGACTTTCCGCAGGAGCAGTAACAGGGACAAAACAGCTTTCCTTGTTTTTTTCGGGAAGAGGAACTACGTTTTCACGGTTTTGCCTGTTAATGAGCCCGTGGCACGCATAAACCAACGGACCTCTGGCCAGGTAAAACCATTCAACCGTACTGATAGATTTTCCGCCCTGGGGGGTATGAATATTTTCCAGCTTTTGGTATACTTTTAATTCTATCGGGAAGTTGATCTCAATTCTGTCATTTTCTCTCCAGGTCTTTTGAATACAAAAAAATTCCCCGGATATTATTTTCTTTGGATCGACCGGTTCACCGTTAATTTTTATTTCTGCCGAAGAAGTCCAGTCGGGAATGCGCATGAAAACCGGAAAGCCGGCTTCCTTTCCGGGGGATATGGTAATCCGGATCTTTCCGTCAAACGGATAGTCCGTTTCCTGGGAAATATGAACGACGTTCCTGTCCGCCAATATAATTGAGGCTTTGCCTGCTGTATATACATTGCAGGCTATTCCATTCTCCTTTTTGCTGTAGATCACCTGCGGCAATTCTTCAAGTGCCAGAGCACCGCTGGAGGGACAGCAATCATTGAAATGTGCAGCATGCCTGCTGCCATTGCTGAATGAATGGTAGCACCAATTTGTCCCCTCGGGATATTGTGCGCCCAGTAAAGCATTATAGGCCGATCTCTCAATTTCCTGCGCGTATTTTGCCTCACCGGTAATCCGCAGCATTTCGCGGTTCAATTGCATCCAGGCCATTGTACTACAGGTCTCTACAAAGCCATACGGGCTCCAGTATCCTTTCTTGTTAAAACACTCATAATGTTTTCCAACCCCTCCCCAGGGACCTCCACTTTCTGTCAAGTGATACGTTGCAATGTTTTGCCAGCCATTTTCTATCGCTTTGAGGTAATCGCCGTTATTTGTTTCCTCATAAAGCTTCGCAATGGCTGCCAAATTCCAGATGAGTTGGTAAGCTTTCCCGTCACCAATATTCTCGGCATCGTTCTTCTTCAGGAATTCAGAAACAATACGAAATCCTTCTTTT
Organism: Mangrovibacterium sp.; assembly: GCA_050173895.1. Lineage (GTDB taxonomy): Bacteria > Bacteroidota > Bacteroidia > Bacteroidales > Prolixibacteraceae > JBCFBK01. Next base: position 3,863 of record JBFXKJ010000091.1, read on the forward strand.
TCTTCAATCTTCCTGACGACCATCTCCGCAAAATCGAGGTAACGCCGGTCCCGGGTCACTTTATACAATTCGACCGCCGGTTCGATGATGATCGTAGCCGACATTCCTTTCCGGGTGCCGTAACCAGTAATATCGGCTTTACCTTCTCCGAAAGTTCGCAAAAACAATTCTCCTATTTTTTTGGCTGCCTGCAAATATTTATCATTGGGAAAATAACGATTAACCTCCAGCAATCCAAGTACCATATAGCTGAGGTTCCATACATCCCAGGACGTGCCGTGAGTCGTTGCACGGGTATTGGTGATCCTTCGTTCCGGTGAGTAGGTTCCAAGATAACCATCGTCATCCTGGGTACTGACCAAATAATCGGCCGTCCGGAAAAGAAGTGACTTCAGTTGCTCATCATTGGTCCGCTTAGCAGCAAGCGCCGCTGAATAAAGCCATTTACCTCCATGCTCTCCATACCAGTCGTTTTTTTGGTTTTTATTCCTGGATTCCTTACTGAATATCTGAATAAGTTCGCCATTATTCCAGGAAGGAAGTTCGAATAATCTGCCTTTTTCGCTGGCTGATACAGCCTGCCCAAGTACTCCCTCTACAGTGATTTCCGATGGTGAAATAAAATCATTCCCGGGCTGTGATCTTGAATTCTCCGGATCACGAGCGATCGTTCCGGTAACACAAGACAGTAAAATGATCAGTATTATTCCAGTCCAAACTGCCCAAATAGGATATCTTACTGATTTCTTCTGCATGATAATTGAGTTTAGTATGAAAAGGCTGTGCAAGGAGCCGATAGTCAAACATGACTCCGCTCACGTCATTCGGTCCCAAATAACCCCAAAGATACTCCTTACCAGCCTTTTAATAATACATTCCGTTAATAATCCGGGTTCTCTACAAAATTTGGATTTTCGGCAACCCGGTCTACCCCCAACGGAAGATAATAGTTCCGGTCCTGGAATATCCTGGCAACACCTTCCGCATTCGTTAATGTTATTTTATATTTTTTCGTATTATAGTTATAGGTATATTGAAGACCTCTCATGCGGACACCATCAAGCACTTGCTTGGCGGTACGCCAGCGCCGGATATCCCAGTAACTATGGTTTTCCCAAGTTAGCTCAACCAGTCTCTCATTTTGGATGATCGCCTCCGTGATCATTGACTTGGGCGGCATATCTGCCCGTTGTCGAAGCCGGTTCAGGGCATCGAGTGCCTCCTGCGTATGCCCGAGGTAAAATGCGGCCTCAGCCAGATTTAAATAAGTCTCGCCTAGTCTGAAAATGATATAATCTGTTTCATCATTGATGACCGGCTCTGTTTTCATGTTTTCATTACACCGCTTTCTTACCATAAAACCGGTCCGTAGGTTGTTCCTGGCTATGGACTGATAAGGCCAGCCATCCTCAGCAGTGCCTGAAGTGTAGGTAACTCCGTCCCGGATTGTTCTGGAATGAAAAAGCGTTTTCCCACCCTGCCAGGGACTTTCAGGATAAAAAACGGAAGCCCTGAAACGGGGGTCCCGGTTACCGAAGAGATCAGCCGAAGACCATTCTTTCGATGTCAGTTGCGATCTTGAAATGGAAGTACCGGGGGTTCCGTCAGCAAATTCAAATCGTTCCACAAAGTCGTACAAATAATACATGGATGCCCAGGTGCCATTAAAATCATGCGGCATGGCACGCAGGGTGAAAGCATGCGCCCGGTTTTTACTGTAATCATAGACCTCTGCCATGATGACCTCTTTGTTATCGGCCGATTCATCCAGAAAAAGATTCTGGTAATTGACAACGGGATCAGCATGTTTTTCATAAAGTACATGTATCCCATCGTTGAGGATTGCTTTCGAAGCGTCATAACTGATCTGAGCATAGTGCTCCACATCAGAGGCTGGAAAACCCAGCAGGCCACTTAACTGAACCTGTCCGTATTTTGCTATACTGGCGGCATATAAGGATGCCCTGCTTTGTAAAGCATACGCAGCCCATTTGGTCGGTCTTCCTTTATCTTTTGCTTCGTATTCCGAAGGAAGGATATCCGTTAAGGCTCCTGTTTCACTAATAATGAAATCGTATACCGCTTTTTCTGAGTCACGGGGAACATAAATTTCTTCGGTCGCCGCATCTATACTTTGGGCTTGAGTAATAATTGGAACACCTCCATAACGGATCACCATCTGAAAATAGATATATGCCCGTAAAAACCTTGCCTCTGCAATTCGTTGGCTAACCCATCCAGGATCAAGAACGGACCCCTGTAATTTCTCAATAAAATAATTACAGTCACGGACGATAAAATACTTCCAGTAATCCAATTCAGAACTGACACCGGCCGATGTGATCACATTTGTAGACGCAACATAAGACTGATGATGTGCGCCAAAGGATCTCCCCTCTCCACCCATGGATGCGATCATCGCAAGTGAGGTCTGTTCATTCTCGTTACCCCGCAATTCTATAAAATCAGTCCTTGAGTATAAGTCGGCCAGGTATGAATTAACTAAATTCTCATCGTCCCAGACAACTGCATCCGATATAATATTCAAGGGTTCTTTTTCCAGAAAATCTTCACAGCCAAAAGATCCCAGCAATAATATGATGAACAGGTATTTTACTTTTTTCATGATTTGATCTTTTATAAAGTGACATTAAGCCCTAATGAAACAGTTTTCACAGGTGGATAAAATTTCTGATAATCTGTGGCCTCCGGGTCTACAGACTTTTTGTAGATACCCAGCTTGCTAATCGTAAACAGATTACTCCCCGCCACATAAATATCCACATTCTGTATTCCGGTATTTTTTATAAGCTTTTGGGGCAAGGAATAACCGATGTTGAGGTTTTTTAACCGCAGATAGGTAGCATCCTGCAACCAAAAATCGGAGGCCTTGTTATTATTCGTGTTGGTACCTTCCGGGTAGATGGCCGGTAATTTAGCATTTGAATTGATGTTCACATCCGGATTATTAGGATCGGGTTGCCAGCGGTATTTATACTGGAATTCAAACACATTCCCCTGATTAGTCAACGGTCCCCTTAAAGCATCTCCAATCATCGAATTAAACATGGATGCTCCCTGAAACAATGCCGTTAAACTAAATCCCTTGTATTGCATTTCAAGGTTTAATCCGTAAGTTAAATCCGGGAACGTGCCATAACCAATTTCATCCTGATCTTTCCAATCAATCACTTTGTCGTCATTCAGATCCTTATATTTAATATCACCGGGGCGCAAAGTTGAATTTTCGGCCTGATCCTGATTTACAGGATGATTATCAATTTCCGCCTGAGTCATAAAGATTCCGTCCGATTTGTACCCAATCCACCGATTGGTATACTTTCCTGTTTTTTGATAAATCCTTAATTCATCAGGATCATCATAGGGACTTTCCGCCCATCTTCGATACTTTTGACGGGCCAGACTCAACATACCGGCAACGTTATAAGTAAAATCGCTGCTTATTTTATTTTTATGAGTTATTGTTAGTTCAAATCCCCTGTCATCCGTTGAATTGATATTCAACTGGGGAAGTTCTGCTCCAAAGGTGGAAGGATAGGAATCAAGAGGTTGACCAAAAATATTATCGGTAATACGATAAAAAAGATCAAATTCAATTCCCAATAATCCTTTCAGCACTGAAGCATCCAAACCTGCATTATAGTTGGTCATATCCAGCCAGGTAATATCAGGATTAGGTAATCCGACAGTTCTGATTCTCCTGTAAACATCAGATCCAAATACATATACTTGAGTTGTTCCCGTTAATATCTGATAACCGGTTAAATACTGAAATGCGTCAACATTATCATTCCCCGACTGACTAAACGATGCCCTGAGTTTGAGATTATCAATCCAGAGGATATTGTCCTTGATAAACGGCTCTTCCGAAAGTCTCCATCCTGCAGATACACTGGGGAAAAATCCCCACCTGGAATGTTTCGGGAATTTGTGGCTTGCATCGAATCGGAATGTTCCTTCCAGGAGATATTTCCCTTTGAAAGCATAATTAGCGCGACCGACGTAGCTGATACGACCGGTTTCTTCCGCACTGCCGTTATTAGTTTGATTGTCTGTCGATCCAGCAAAAAGATAGGGTATTTCGGTCGACAGCAAATCCACACGTCCAGCCGTCATATATGAGTAATCAGTATCAATACCTTCAGCAAGCAATAGTCCCTGAACAGAATGGTCTCCAAATGTTCTGTTATAATTCAGGGAAGCCAATGGATATATCTGTGTATATAACGAAGCGGTTTCATTCAATGAATTAGCACCGTTTGTTCCCCATGAAATATATTCGTCATTCGCATAATCATAGCTGAAAATTCCGAATGGCTTATCCTGAACTTTATTATGCTTGTTATTAACTGAGTAATTCAAAGCGGCATTTAATTCAAGTCCCTTTATCCCCGGAATTTTATAATTCAGGCTAAGCTTTCCCGTAAAATACCGTTGAAGATCGTCGTTAAACCCAGTCATGTCACTGATGGTCTGAGCGACAGGACTTCTTTCGAGAAATCCCGAATAGGCACCTCCCCTGGAAGGATCAGGCAAGCTTGTCCGGTATATCGGTAACGCTGTTTTCAGGTTAATCCAGATATTATCCAGCGAAGTTTCCGGGGCATGACGCAGCTCGTTCCGGTAGGACATATCTATTGACACAGCAAGCCTGTCGCTAATCTGAGCATCCACATTTGTACGGGCATTATATCTTTCGAAATTAAGATCCCCCGACCGGTACGTTCCCGATTGATGCAAATAGCCGATGGTCATATAATACTTTACTTTATCACTTCCGCCCCTTACACCGACGTTGTGTGATTGCATGGGCGACCATTTCCTGAAAGCAGCCTCGTACCAGTCTTCATTTACATAGTCCGGATCATTACCGTCTTTGAATTTCTCAACGTCTTCTTCAGAATACGTTACGGGCAGATTATAATTTAGCTGACCTTCGCGCAGTGTCTCCGCATATTTCCAGGATGATACGAATTCCGGGACAGTTGTGGGTTGTTGAAAGGAATAATTGCCATTATACGTAATAGTCGGCTTATTTATGGTACCTCTTTTGGTCGTAATCAGGATCACCCCATTACCGGCCCTGGCCCCGTATATAGCGGCAGCAGCATCTTTCAAAACGCTGACCGATTCAATTTCATTCGGGTCCAATCGGGTCCACGAAGTTTCAATGCCATCAACAAGGATAAGCGGAGTGCCAAACCCACGGATACTTACATTCGCATAATCAGCTCCGGGTACGCCCTCCCCCTGCTTGGTGAACAATCCGGGAGCTTTTCCGGTCAGCACTTCAGAAACATTGGCTGCCGGAACTTTCACAAGTTCCTTAGACTGAACTGTGGCAACAGAACCCGTCAAATTTACTTTCTTTTGGGTGCCGTAACCCACGGTGACAATCTCGTTCAATCCAATCGTTTCTTCCTCCATCGTAATCTCAATCCGGCTTTTATTGGCAACAGGTACTTCCTGTGTTTTCATTCCCACGAAGGAAAAAATCAAAACGGCATCGGAAGGAACGTTGGTTAATGAATAAGTACCATCAATATCAGTAATGGTTCCATACGTGACACCTTTTATGGCGATTGTTACCCCCGGAAGAGGTTCACCCCGGACATCGGTCACTTTCCCGGACACTGTTTTATTTTGCTGAGCATATGAATTGCTGACAGAAAATATTATAATGCTCAATGCAAAAATGAAGCAGAAAATTTGTGGCAGGTACTTTACGGACTCCCGTAAGACACAAATGTTTTCGACACAAGGGGAATCAATTCCCCTGATCGTTCGATTTTTTTTCATAATTCATACAGTTTATTAATTAGTCAGTTTGTTATTTGCGATCATCGGAAAATCAGCAACATAATTAATCCTGTACAAACATAAAAAAGAATAATTAAATGTACAAACGTTTGTGCATATATTTCGAACAATATTCCCCCTAATTTGCTTAAAATATTGTTTTAAAAAATGCAAATTACTTATATAAAATACTTTACAATACAAAAATACTCCCAAAATATCGTCTCTTTCATCACAAGGACATGCATAGAATCAAATAATTTATGCTTATCTTTGCATAAACGTTTGTACACATCAGGAATGACAGCTCAAAAAGTGAATATAAATGACATTGCCAAAAAGGCGGGACTCTCGATCACCACGGTATCGAGAGTTCTGAACGGCAAAGCCGAACAATACCGGATCGGCAAGAAATCGCAGGAAAAGATCAAGGCTGCAGCCAAAGAACTGAATTATGTTCCCAATCAGTTTGCTGCCAATCTGCGGTCTGGAAGGAGCAATACGATTGCCCTGATCGTTCCGTCACTGAACAATCCTTTTTTTGCAGGCATTGCAAGCAAGATCAATGCAGAGATCCGGAAATATGGCTACATCACGATCATCGGCGACAGTGATGAAAATCCGGAGATCGAGAAAAAAGAACTTTTGCAACTCATGTCCAGGAATATCGAAGGACTGATCATTGCCCCTTGCAGTGATCAGTGGGAGCCTATCAAACTGTTATATGACCAGGGACTTCCTGTCATCTGTATTGACCGGTACTTTGAAGATCTGGATATCCCTTTTGTTTCGACCGACAACTATGACGGGGCCTATTCCGCCACGAAGCACCTGATCGAAAATGGACACCGGGCTATTGCATGCATCCAGGGTGTTCAGCAATCCATCCCCAACAAATTAAGAGTCAAAGGTTTTAGTGATGCAATGGAAGAATCAGGAATTCACGGATTTAGTGTTGTTGGTGATGACTTTAGTTTACAAAACGGTTATCTTGAGACAAAGCTGTTGCTTCAGCAAAAAGTTAAGCCAACCGCTATTTTTTCACTGAGCAATACCATTGCCCTGGGATGCATGAAAGCCTTCAGGGAAGAGCACATCCGGATCCCTGACGATATTTCGCTCATCACCTTCGATGACCATCCCTATCTGGATTATCTGGCAACGCCGCTTTCATGCATTGCCCAACCGGTCAGCGACATCAGTAAAATTGCCGTGAAATTCCTCTTTTCACGGCTTGAAGATCATGAAATCCCCATCAAGCAAGTGCTTCTGAAGCCAAAAATCAAATACAAAGAATCAATTAAAAGAATAATCTAAAACATTTTCTTTTCCTGGCTACCGAAATATCTCCGATATAAACATTGTTTTTTATTTAACCGGATATTTAGCCGGCCTTTGAGTGATCAGATTCACAAAATATTTCCTGATCTGCTCTGCCTGATCTTCTGTTACGCTCAGATAGCTGTGCTTCCCCTCATTGTCTGCCCTAAAAAGGGTATAACCTTCGTCAGTCACGGAGATGATACCTTTCCCTGATTGAGTCATAAGAGCAGAATCAACTTCAGCCGCAAATAATACGGCGGTCAAATCCCATGTTGGACGGTCATAAGGCATCGGGAGGTAAGCTTTATAGGCTTCAACCATCGGGTGCATCATTCCCCAGTTAAAATCATTCGCAATACTGCCCCCCGGATAATTGATTCTGATCCCCACTTCAAAAGGGGAAGCCACAATAAGTGTAGGCCATTCCGCAAATATCTTTTTAGCTGAAAGAATATCCTTTACGATGTTGTATTCCTTTAAAGAATCCCTTCCGAAACTACCCGCCATCACTGTGAGTAATTTTACTTTGGCCGCAACCAATTCCCTTCCTGACAAGGAAGAATAAGCATCAGCGGGAGTATCCAGCAAACGTGCAATATTGGTCGAAAATCCTACCGACACGAGGGTTACAGAACTATCCGGTTGCCGGGACAATATTTTACGGTATAACTCAGTCGCTTCGGGGAACGAATCACAATCAGTCCGTGTTCTCTCAAAGACCGGCTTCCCGTTTTCTATCAACCCGCATACAACCTGAGCGTAATTAACGGCATCACCTTCGCTGTCTATCCCATTTTTTACGACGCCGATTGGTACATCCGCATGTCCGTACCAGGTAGCCATGATATCGATAAATCCGGCCGAATATCTGCTGTTTTTATTGCTCATAACTCCCAGCAAATCCACTTTCCCGGCTTCAGCATATTTATAGATCATATCCAATGCCAGAGCATCATCAACATCATTACCCATATCAGTTTCAAAAATCATTCTCGCGACCTGCTCCTTGGGATTCTTTCCTGAAGGAGGCTTTGATTTTGATAAGCAGCCTGTCAATATGAAACCTGCCATTGCAACTGCGTAAAACTTGTTCATATTCTTGTATTTAGTCAGTACTGTCAGCTGTCAACTTTCAGCGAAACTGCATAACCCGGCGTGACGGAGAACCGCCGGGATAATCCTGCACCTGTGAAAGATATGGCTTACTTTAGAAGAAAATGAGTTATACATTCATTAATGTCTCCTGCTGCCGGGATCTTTCGATGAATACAAAACGGCATCTCCGCAGTAAATGTGATAGCCTTCCGGAACATGACGAAGCTTCAGCAGAATGACATGGCTTCCCTCCGGAAGATCGTATTTCCACGCCACATCGTGCCTGCGAACCCGTCCCTGAGTGGGAAGTTTAACCGTCTCCAATAATTGCCCGTCAGCATAAACATCTGCGTCCAGTGTAATATCCGGTAATTGCTGTTCCTTACGCGCGCTCCCGGTTATTACAAAACCACATCCCTGCATTTCAAACGATATTTCCGGACGTGCCGGGGACAGGAAATTGTTCAGTCTCTTCCGTTCTTTTGGGAACAAGCCTTCAAAGGCCGCTTCGTAAGGCATGGCCTGTGGAGTCTGGCAGCGAATTACAAAATTTTCGCCTTCCTCCCTTCCGCCATTCCTTCTGATCATTTCAGACGCATGGCGAAAACCGATCTCATAAACTTTATTAAGTGACATTTCCGTGTACCTGAAGTTCAGTTCCTCCACTTTATCCAATCCTTGTTTCCATTGGTCCGGAATCTTGCTGTATCCGATCAAGGTGCCCAAAATCCCTGCAGCGTTGGCCGGATTACAATCCGAATCCTGTCCGCAGCGGGTGGCAATATCGATCGTTGTTCCAAAATCGCCTTTGCCGTAAAGCAATCCGATTACAATGTAAGCGGCATTAATTTTGGCATCAATGTTAAACGGAACAAAAACGCCATCGGGACATCCCCTGTCTGAAGCCCATTTCTTTTGTGTTTCGAACCATGTCCTTTTCCAATCTTCAGGATACAGGCTATGCCATTGGATCACGTCGGAGATACACCGACCAAACTCACTTTCCGCGGGAATGGTCTTTAACGCCTCTGAAACCACCTGATCAATAT
>JBFXKJ010000092.1:0-13045 GCA_050173895.1 Mangrovibacterium sp.
CAGGCTGGCCGGAAGAGGAAGCAAGAGGTAAAAACATCGAGGAAGTGTTTCATCTGATCAATGAGTACACATCAAAACGAATGGAAAGTCCCATATATAAAGTACTTCGGGATGGTCAGATCACCGGATCTGCGAACGATACGCTGCTCCTTTCCAAAGACGGACGGCGAACCCCTGTTTCCAACAACGGGGCACCGATCAGGGATGATCAGGGTCATATCATAGGGATCGTGATGATCTTCAGAGATCAAACCAGCGAAAGACGGCAAGAGGAGGCTCTGAGAGAAAGTGAACAACAGCACCGGACCCTGATCAGCAAAATGCAACTGGGATTGGCGGTACACGAAGTCATTACCGATGCTGACGGGCACCCGGCCGATTACCGGTTTTTATACGTAAATCCGGCTTATGAACGCCTCACCGGGCTGAAATATGACGACGTTAAAGGGAAAACAGTACTCGAGGTATTGCCGCGCACCGAAAAAATCTGGATTGAGCGATTTTGCAGAACGGCCATAACCGGTACGCCCGATTCTTTTGAAAGCTACGCGCAGGAGCTGGACAAATTCTACAGCGTGTTGGCTTACCGTTACCGGGAGAACGAATTCGCAGTGATCGTCGAAGATATCACCGGGCGAAAACAAATGGAAACGAGACTGCGGGAGAGCGAAGAGCGCTACCGGCTTATTTCAGAAACCAGCCTGGATGCCATTATCCTGGCAGAGGTTAACGGGCCGGTTATTTCAGCCAATACGGCTGCCTGTGAAATGTTTGAGATGACGGAAAGCGAAATGCATGCCCTTACCGATTATACGCTGTTCGACGCGGAAGACCCGCGCTTTAACAAACTCCTGGAACGACTGGAGCGGGACGGATATGTAAAAGGAGAACTCAACTGTTTCAAAAAAAACGGTTCCAGCTTTCCTGTTGAGGTATCCTCGTCGGTATTCAAAGACAGCAGGGGGATCAGCTTAACAAGCATGATTATACGCGATATCGCCGAACGGAAAAAGACCGAAGATGCTTTGCGTAAAAATGAAGAAACCATTCGCTTACTGTTCAATTCGACAGCGGAAGGAATTTATATGATCGACATGAACGGGGAGATCACCTTCAGCAATAAATCGGCACTTTCTCAGCTCGGATACGAGCGCGAAGAAGAGGTGATCGGAAAGAACATGCACAGGCTGGTCCATCATACAAGAGACGATGGAACAGCATTCTCTCCGGAAACCTGTAAGATTATGAACGCATTGGCCAGCGGGAATGCCATACATGCCGACAACGAGATTTTCTGGAAGAAGGATGGCAGTTATTTTCCCGCGGAGTATTGGTGCCACCCGGTCAGCCGCAATGGCCGGATCATCGGATCGGTAATCACCTTCCTCGATGTGTCGCAGCGGATGCAAATGATCCGGGACCTGATCGCAGCCAAGGAAAAAGCTGAAGAAAGCGACCGTCTGCAATCCGCGTTCCTGGCCAATATGAGCCATGAGATCCGGACTCCCATGAATGGCATACTGGGTTTCCTGGAGCTTCTTAGCGAACCGGACCTGGAAGAAAAAACAAAAAAAGAATACATCGATATCGTCAATAAAAGCGGGTACCGGTTACTCGATACCATCAATGACATCATAGAAATATCCAAAATAGAAGCAGGAGCAGCAAAGATTTCCTTCGCAGATGTCAATGTAGAAGAAGTCATGAAATATCATTATGATTTCTTTTCACCCCAGGCCGCTGAAAAGGGACTTGCGATGGTTATGCCCCGGCAGGTTAGCGGAGCAGAGGCAGTCGTCAGGACCGACCGCCATAAGCTGGAGGGGATCCTGACGAATCTGATAAAAAATGCCTTGAAATTTACCGAGACAGGTTTTATCGAATTCGGAAATTACATTGAAGAGAATTGGCTTGTTTTTTATGTAAAAGACAGCGGTCTTGGTATATCGGAAGACCAGGTCGATGCCATTTTCGAGCGGTTTGTCCAGGCCGATCAAAAATTAACCCGGGCACATGAGGGCTCAGGGCTTGGCCTTTCGATTACGAAAGCCCATGTCAAATCGCTTGGAGGGAAGATCAGCGTCCAATCGGAGCCGGGTAAAGGAAGCACTTTCTTTTTCACGATTCCACACCTGCCGATAAAAGGACATGACAATCCGCGGAAATAAGGAATCCCGCCGGCATAGCGGAAGGCTGTCTGCAGAATCAACAGCCTTCCGGCAAGGGGTTAGAGCAAAAAATCAGAGGATCTCCCGAACCACGCTCATCGCTGCATCATAATCAGGCTCGGTTGCAATTTCGGGCACATACTCCACGAATTTAACAAAGCCGTCGCGGCCGATCACCACCGTGCCCCGGGCCAGCAACCGCAATTCCTTGATCAGAAAGCCGTATTTGGTGCCAAAATCGACTTCCTTGTGATCGGAAAGAGTAATCACATTATCCAATCCCTCAGCCGCACAAAATCGCTTTTGTGCAAAAGGCAGATCGCATGAGATGGAAAGCACAACGGCATCGCCAAGCCCGGCAGCTTCCGCATTAAAGCGACGGTTTTGCGCCTGGCAAACACCCGTGTCGATAGATGGATAAATGGCCAGGATACGCACCTTCCCGTCAAAGTCGGACAGTTTTACCGGACTCAGATCTGCCCCGGCCACCGTAAAATCGGGCGCTTTATCGCCCACCTTTATTTCATTTCCCACGAGGGTAACAGGGTTGCCCTTAAAGGTCACTTTTGCTGTTGATTCGTTCATATGTTTTTCTATTTTTTGTATGAAGATAAAACAAAATTTTACAACCAAGGTTTAAAAAAAAACAGCCACAAATATGGCTGTTTCCCGTTCCCGCCAGGCGGGTTCTTATCTAACTAGCTGTTTTTTTTCTGTTTTCACACCCCTGGTCAATAGCCGGGGTTTTGCTTCAGATTTTCATTCACATCGGTTGCCGAAGTTGGCAAGGGGAACAACTGCTTTGAGGCATCGGTGACCGGCTTTTCCTGGTAGGCTTCGGTAAACTTGCCGAACCGGATCAGGTCCTGGCGCCGCAATCCTTCCCAATACAGTTCAAAGCCGCGTTCCTTCAAAATATCTGCTTCGCTGAGCGAAGTCAGGGCTGGAAGTGTTTTCCCCGGGGCGCTTCGCTTAGAGCGGATAAAATTAATATCGGCCAGCGCCCCCGCCACATCATTGCTCCGGAATTTTGCTTCCGCCCTGATCAGGTAAATATCAGAGATCCGCATGACCGGCACATCATTGGGCGAGGAGAACTGCCGTTGCGTGGCCGGATTCGGCGCGAATTTCACCACACGGATACCTGCATTCTCCGGGGAACTCCGAAGGTTGATCTCCGGCACAAAAATGAGGGCCTGCCCGTTGCGTTGTTTTAAAGCATCTCCGTTCAGTCCATACTGCTGTCCGTGTAAGAATCCCTGATTGAAGCCCGTTTGGCTTTTAATGCGGTCATCATAAAAACGGGCGTCATTCACCTGATCCCAGGTTTCAAAGAATGTTTTTGTTGTGGACGGACCATTCCAGGTACTGGTAATATTCCCGAATACCTGCGAATAGTGGAGCGTGAAATTAACCCACACGCTTCCGCTCCCCATATCGACATTGTCATCCATCGGAACCCGAAGAATAAACTCACTGTGCTCGGCCACGTCTTTCTGGAACATCGTCCAATAATCGTCGGCTACAGCAAAGGTCCCTGAGTTGATCAGTTCATTGCTGTGAGCGATGGCTTCGGCCCATTTGGCTTCACCGGTATAAACTTCATAATTGAGGTAAATTTTAGCCAGCAGCGCATGGGCGGCCTCAACCGTTACCCGTTCGGATCCAACTTCCGCTTTACTCTTCAGCTTCGGCATCACCGCTTCGATCTCGGCAATAATAAAGTCAGTCGCCTCTTTCCGGCTCAACACTTCCGGCGAAACAGTGTAATCCTGTTCATCTGCTTCCCTGAAAGGGACCTGTCCGTACAAATCATTGACCAGGTACATGTAGTAGGCCCGCAGAAAACGCGCTTCGTTGATGTACTGCTCTGTCTTATCCGATTGAGGATACTGCCCGATATAATAAATAGCCGTGTTACACCAGGAGATGTTCTGGCCGAAAGCGTCCCATACGTTCTTCATCCGGATATGATCGGGCGTCCAGGTATGCAGGTGCAGGTCGATCCAGGCCCCGTTGTCGTACCAGTCGGTGCCACGGGTGGGAATGATCACTTCATCAGTGGTCACTTCCTGTAATCCCCAGTAATCATACCATTCGATCGTTCTTCGAAGGCCAGCATAAGGCGGATTGATCAATGCTTCGATATTGGCGGGGTTCGTAAGCAGATCCTCTCCCAATTGCTCATCCAGCACATTTTCTTCCAGGTCGGTACAGCCGGTAACGGTCAGCAGGCTGATGGCAGAGAGGAATAAAATTAATTTATCGTGTTTCATTTTCTTTCTGATTTTAGGTTCTGATTAAAACTGCAGGTTCACACCAAAAGTAAATGTCCGGGCTTTCGGATAGGAAGAAAAGTCGATCCCCATTGAAGGGACTCCCCGCTGATCAGCTGCCACGTTTACTTCGGGGTCATAGCCGGAATAGTCGGTAAACAGCAACAGGTTATTCCCGGTCACATACAATCGGGCGCTGTTCAGCCATTTGATCGCCTCTGTATCGAAGGTATAGCCAATGGTCACATTCGATAAACGCAGGAACGATCCGTCCTCAATGAAACGGGAAGAAAAGGCGTTCGAATTTTCGGGATTTTCAACCGAATTAAGCACCTCTTTGGTCACATTGTTCCCTTTGTCCAGCGGACCTTTCAGGAATAAGGCATTGGCGGTGTTGTTGTACACTTCGTTTCCATGTGAACCATACCAGAACATGCTGGCATCAAACCGCTTCCAGGTGAGCTTTGAGCTAATGCTGTAAGTATAATCAGGCAAGGCCGAACCCAGGTATTCTTTCACCTGATTGCCGTCGGAATCTGTCTTGTACATACTCATTCCGTTTTCGTCAAAACCTTCCCAGACCAAACCATAGAAGGTACCCATAGGCTCCCCGTTGGTGATGATCTGCACCCGCGTATCGGAAAGTCCCTGTCCGCTCGCATTCCCGGTTTCAATGAGTTGAACCGGCATATCTTTCACTTCATTTTTAATATACGAGAAGTTGAAGCCCAAGTCCCAGCTAAGCTCTTTTTTAGCGATCAGGGTCCCATTCAATCCCAGTTCAATCCCATTATTGATGATCTTCATATCCTCCACATTCTGCCATTGCCGTTCTGTGGGAGACGGAAATTTACCATACACCTCCAGCAACACATCTGTGGTCTTTTTATTAAACAGATCGATCGTCCCAGAAAGCCGGTTTTCAAAAAAGCCGAAATCAATCCCGATGTTGGTCTGCATCGTGGTTTCCCACTGGATATCCGGATTCGGTGTGCGCAAATAGGTGATCCCCGGGGTTAGCTTTCCTCCGAAATAACCATTTGCTGAAGGGGTAGTTCCGACAGCCAGCAGGGAAATCTTGTCGGGGATCTCCTGGTTACCTGTCAATCCCCACCCCAGGCGAAGCTTCAGATTGCTGATCGCTTTCATGTCTTCCATAAACTCCTCGCCGGTTAATCGCCAGGCGAAAGCTGCAGAGGGGAAAAAACCATACTTATTGTTCTCGCCGAATTTGGAAGAGCCGTCAAAACGACCGGTGAACGTCAGCATATATTTATCGCGGAAATTGTAGTTTACACGTCCGAAGAAAGACTGTAATTCGCGCTCCACAGCGGTTGAGGCAACCGAAGCCGCCGAGAAGTTGCCATAACCCAGGTTATCCGTGTATTTAATATCATCGACCTCAAATCCGTTCACATTCATCTCCGAGGTGGATATTTTAAAAAACTGGTAAGCATGCCCGGCCAGAAAATTCAGGGAATGATCCTCATTGATATCTCTTTGGTAAGTCACATAATTCTCCACCAGCCGGTTATTTGCCGTGATGTTGTTAATGTCTGCTTCACCCTTGTTTACAAGATAACTCAGTTCCTTGTTTTGATTCACCCTGCGTTCGGCCGAGGTGCGGTCAAAGCCAAGGTTGATCTTATATTTCAGGTTCTTCAGGATCTCATATTCGGCCGAGAGGTTAGAGATGATCCGGTCGGTCTGCGTTTCGTCATCCACCAGGTCGATCATGGCAACTGCATTCCGTTGGTCGTTGGCATGCTGGTAATACGAGCCGTCCTCATTATAAATCGGATAGGTCGGGTTTGTTTTCAGGACTGTCAGGATGAGGTCACCCTCATAACCGGCACCACTGGCTTCGGTGATCGGCGCACGGTCGTCGGTGATGTGGGAGGCGATCAGACTTGCAGTGACGTTTAGTTTCCCGTCGAAAGCCTTTTGCGAAACATTGATTTTCCCGTTCAGCTTTTCCTGGCCGGTCGATTCAATAATACCGCCCTGATTCAGATACCCCATGGAGGCATGATAAGTAAAATTCTCGGTACCTCCGCTGTACGAAAGGCTGTGGCTCTGGGTGATGCCGGTGGTGTACACTTCATCCTGCCAGTCTACGCTGGCTCCCAGATCCAAAAGTTTGGTGCCGTCGGCCTTGGTGTAGGAACGAAATTCCTCGGCCGAAAGCAAATCCATTTTTTCCCTGATTTGGGAAATGCCGGTATAGCCATCGTAAGTGATTGAGCTTCTCCCCTGCTTTCCCTTTTTGGTGGTGATCAGTACGACCCCGTTTGCTCCCCGGGCCCCATAGATCGCTGTCGACGATGCATCTTTTAAAACATCCATCGACTCAATATCCTCCGGATTTAAAAAGCTGATCGGGTTTTTTGAGGCGCCGCTTCCATATCCGGCAGCAGAACCGCCGGTGGGGGTCAAATTGCTGTTGTCGAGCGGAACACCATCAATGACATACAGGGGCTCCTGCCCCGACCTGATGGAATTCGTCCCGCGGATGCGGACCGACATACCGGCTCCGGGCTCACCGTTGTTTTGGGTGATGTTCACCCCCGAAACACGGCCCTGCATCATCTCCACAGGAGAAGTGGCGACCGATTTGTTCATGTTGTCCTCCGTCAGACGGCTGGTTGCTCCAGTCAGGTCACTTTTCCGCTGGACCCCGTAGCCAACAGCCACGATCTCCTCAAGTTCCATGACATCCTCCTGCAATGTAATGCTGAAGGTCTTTTCAGTGCCAATGGTCACTTCCTGCGGCTGAAATCCGACAAACGAAAACTGAAGCACCTTCCCGCCTTCAGGGATCACCAACCTGAAGCTACCGTTAAAATCGGTGATGGTCCCTGTCGTTGTACCTTTCACCGCTACACTCACTCCCGGCAAAGGCTGTTGCTTTTGATCGACAACTTTTCCTGTCACCTGATTTCCGGGCTGCCGGATCACTTCCGGCCTTTCCATTCCTGCTTTCCTCGTGATGACAATCTGCCGGTCGTTGATTTCATAACCCATCTTCGACCCGGCAAAAACCTGATCCAGGATCTGCTCCACCGAGGCATCCCTCACATCCACACTCACCTGTTCCGAAACATCAACGATATCGTCCGAATACATGATAATGAACTCACTGTTCTGTTCAATAGCAGTGAAAACCTGTTTTATCGTCACATCGTTCAGGTTCAGCGATAGTTTAGTGCTCTGGGAATAACTCTCCGCGGAGACCGCCAATGTACCCGCCACCATTAAAAGGATTGACAGTTTCATCATAAGCAACATTTTTTTTAGTCTTTCATTTTCAAGAAAGATCCGCTTGCAAAAGTTTTTTTTCATAAATTTGACATGTTTTAAATTAATGAATAACAATTAAAAACCTTTGGTTTTGAACCGGTAGATGCTGCTACATTTACCGGTTTTTTTTCAGGTAGAATACGCTTCTGCCAAAGACGACCCTGCCCGTTTATTTTTTTACAATTATAAAATCACCATTGCTCTTTTTTGCCCAGTCGATCGGCACTGTTAACTTTATGTTGTTCAGCACTTCTTCAGGATTGCTCTTCAGGTCAAGCTTTCCGGAGATCAGGTAACCCCCGACCAGCGGATCCCGCAGTTCAATGCGGACATTATAATACCGCTCAACCTTTTTCAAGACCCGAACCAGGTCTTCGCGCTCCATCTTCTGTATTCCGTCTTTCCAGGAAATATACTGACTCACATCCACTTCGGTCAGGCTCATCACTCCTTCTTCCCTGTTGAAACTACCCTTCTGATTGGGCTTTAAAAGAACTTTCCTGTTTTTGCTCAAAAAGCTGCCTCCGGTAACTTCGAGACTTACGCTTCCGCTCTCCAGAACGGTCTCCACATACCGATCCTCGGGATAGGCCGATACATCGAACTTTGTCCCCAACACCGTCACTGAAACACCTGCCGTTTTGACTACGAAGGGCCGTGAGGGGTTTTCTTCAACTTCAAAATAAGCCTCCCCAATCAGGATCACCTCTCTTTTTTCCCGCAAAAAAGCAGAAGGATAGATCAATTGGCTTCCTGCATTCAGCCATACCGTACTTCCGTCAGCCAAACGGATCACTGATTTCTTCCCATAAGGGATGATCACTTTATTAATACCCTCATTATTCGGATCATTTTTCTGCCGAACGGTGTCGTTATTCACAATCAGCTGATCACCCGTGCTGGAGTAATTGATCTTTGATTCTTTCTTCTCGAGTGAGATTTCCGAACCGTCAGAGAGAATAATCCTGGCTTCCTCACCGGAAGGCGGAATTTCCTCTGCCAACTCAAAATGCGACTGGTGTACCTCGCGGTCATACCAGTAATAGGCAAGCGCGCCGGAAACAAAAAGCAGCAGGAAAACCGCAGCATATTTCAACAGGGGCATCAGGCGAAAGGTCCGTTGCTTTGCGGAAACCTGAAGAACATGATTCCATATCCCGAATGTTTCGTCCAGACTGAGCTTTTTCTGCTTCACCTGAAAAATGCTGCAAATGAACCTGGCCTCCTCAATATCCTTCCGTTTTTCAGGATGCTCATCCAGGTATTTCTTCCAAAAAAGCTCTTGCTCTTCAGAGGGGGAAAGTACCCACTGCAAAAAACCATCGTCTGCAAGAAAATCTTCAACCGTGTATCGTTCGTATCTGTTCATGAATTAAGATTCTGCCTGTATAAGACAGCTCAACTCATTCTGTTGATGAAAATCCGGACAGATTTTACATGTTGTACAACATATCTCAGCCCAAATAACGGCGAAAAATTGAAAGGAGCACCCGGCTAAAAATTTCAGACTGACCATGAAGCGCCTCACGGAGCTTGCCAATGGCGCGATGAATGAGCGCCCGTGATGACTGGTAATTCAAATCCATGACCACTGAAATGTCGTGGTAATTCATTCCCCTGATAAAACGGAGGTAAATTGCTTCACGCTGTCTCGAGGTGAGGGTTTTTACCGCTTCCGAAAGCTTTTCTTTCTGCTGGTCGGTGATTTCGCCTTCGGCGTGATCAAAGCTTTTAAGAAAACTGACACCAAAATAAGTTTCCTGATCCGGATCGATTTGCCGGTATCTGTTTTTCTTTTGCAACTCCCGGATCAGTTTCCGCTTAAATGCCTTAAACAAATAGAGCCTGACGTTGTCGGTGGGGGAAAGCGAGTTTCTGTTCCTGATAATGGTCACAAAAATATCCTGGATGCAGTCCTTAATCAGATCATGATCGGAAGAAAGCCTGCACCCATAGTCGAACAGGGCATTGACATGGAGCATATAAATCAGCGACAGAACCTGCTGATCGCCTTTTAAGAATGCGGCCCAAAGTTCATTGTCTTTTTTTCCTGAACTCACCGAAACCGTATTTACATTTTTGCTCAATCGAATTAATATTAATTGATCATCAGAACGTTTATGTCGCCAGTCCATGCAAGGACATATGATACTCTAAACAAAGCAATGCAGGTTTTGGATAAAAAAAATTAGATGTTTAAAAATATAAAAATGGAATATTGTTCACCCTGCAGGAAGAAAACGCAACCGAATACCTCTGTAAAGAAAATAAAAGAGCTGCCCGGATGGCAGCTCATGCAAACAGGTTACTGGTCAAATGCGATTTTTATCACCAGCTTTTTCACGGGCTCAGGGCTGCCTGTACGGCTAATGCAGGGACGATGCACGTCTTCAGGAAAAAAAAGGAAACAGACTTTGCTGTTGGCTGTGTAATAGGCGCCATCCTGCTCCCCGTAAAGGATCACGTCTTTTTCGTCCTGATAAGGTGAAGCAAATCCGGCGCTTTTCAACGGGAGGAGTCCTATCTTCTCTTCCCCGCTGATGACATACTGAAGATCGGTGAATTTGCGGTGTGATTCCCATAAGGCATCTTCAATCTTCTTTGTTCCGTATTCAGATACGATGGCAATCACTTTGTCCTCTATTAAAGGATACTTTCCCGGCTCCACTTCTGAAAGCTCATTTTTCAGATACCCAAAAGCGGCTTTCCACCAATCGGGATGTTTTTGGTATTGATTGTAGAATGTGGCGACGTCAACAGAAGGATGAACATCCACAACCCCTTCATTCCATTCGCCCTTGTCAAACCATTTCTTTTCTTTTGTCATATCATTGAAATTAGCAGTTTCGCAGTGTCTTCAGCATAATTCAATGCAATATTACGCAATTTTCGTTTCAAATCCGGGTGAAGAATACCATTTTCCAGCTGTTGCAAACAGCTATAATAAAAGTTAAGAAATCATAAATTCACACGACCGGCAGAAGAACTGTCAATCTTTTTTCTCACCTTTATCCGGTCAAAGTCATGAAAAGAAGGAAGATATGAGTGTGGGTGCAATTTTAAAACTGTTACATGTTTATCTGCTCGCTACTGTCAAGTATTTTATCACCTTCCCGTACGCGTTGGTGATCGGGCTCGATTATACGCAGACCATTATCGCAGTCACTGTCGGGGGCGTCAGTGGTTTTTTCTTTTTTTATTATTTCAGCGGAGTGATCATCCGGTATTTCGGTCAGCATAAAGAGGCAATCCTTCAATTCCTCAGGAAATACCTCATGATTGATCTGGTTCGTTTTACCACTCGCGGGCGGAAAAAAAAGGTTTCCACAAGAAGCAGGAGGACGATCGTAAAGTTCCGCAGAAGTTATGGATTGTGGGGGATCATTATCATGACGCCTGTTGTTTTAAGTATCCCGATTGGCGCTTTTTTGCTTAAAAAATACTATTCAACGCGTAAAAATGTGCTGGCCTACATGCTCATTTCCATTCTCGGATGGGCGCTGGTTTTCACGACCATTGTCGTTATTTTGCCTAAACCTTTATAAACCGAAAAACCGGAAGCCTTGAAGGAAGAAGAGCTTACCGAACTGATCGGCCCCCAGGAGCGGCCGGTGGCAACTGCTGTGCGGAGCAAAAATCTTTGAGGGAATTTTTTCAGCCGGGAGGTATGCAAATATGAAAATTTTTATACTTTTGCGCTGTCTTTAAAGAAAAGGCATAAAAATTGACCCGTGGTGTAACTGGCAACACGTCTGATTTTGGTTCAGAAGAGTCCAGGTTCGAGCCCTGGCGGGTCAACATTCAAAACAAAAAAACTGTCCTGTGGTGTAATTGGCAACACGTCTGACTCTGGATCAGAAGAGTCCAGGTTCGAGCCCTGGCAGGACAACATGATAATCAAAGAGTTACGAAAATTAAAGCTTGTGACTCTTTGCTATTTCTAAACATTTTAAAAAACATTTGAATGTTTAGGAATCAATCGCATTAGAGAAGATCGAAAATGAGGGAATGATTTTCCCTGTACCCTCGCGATACTCCGGCGTTGCCCCAGGCGGAACAATTACTTTACGCCGAATTTTATAAATTAGCCGTATTAAATCATTTTAGGAGAGGAAACGCTATGAGTTCATACATTACAGACACCGTGACTTTCGGTCACTTGTTTGAAGAGTCGCCTAAAACGTTACAAGAGTATATCGCCAACACGGAGAAAGAATGGCTGTTTCGATCGATATGCTATTTAATCGGCATAAATACTGTTGACAGTTATTCTTATAGATGTCAATCATTTATTGATATGTTTTTTCAGGATTACCTTGAAAACGAAACTGTAATCGCCATAAAAGACAAGATAAATAAGATACAAGGAAAATATCCTCCTCATTTAAACGTGGTACTGACTTTCACCCATCCAGGAACAACACTAATCTTTCTTCGGGAATGTCTACTTTTAAATCCTAATGGAAAATCCAAAGAGAGTTTCGAAGATCTAATGAATTTATTTAAGGCATATTTGGTCACGTCTGAAAATAGAGTTGAAAGATTAAAAGCGATTTTGAACAATATTGATAAGGAGGATAGATTTAAAGACGCAAAAATTCATATCGCCCAAGGGCTACAAGACTTCGGACTAATCGAGTACAATATACATGATCTAACTACAACACAAGAGCTCAAATGTTTGGCATTTTGCAACTATCTTGAAAAAAATAGATTATTTAAAAATACCCAGGACAGATTTTTAAGGGAAAATAATTTTTCAAATTTCTTCGATTTCTTTCTTAAGGCAATATTCCCTCTTAAAGTATATCAACCTTCCAAATTCAAAGAAGGATTTATTGCCTTAGAAGAACAAGACTTTATTGGGGGCAGGCGGGATTTATGGAATGAATTATTGCCATTTTGGAATAATATTTCCATAACCATTACTAATATAGAAGAGACAAGAAAGAAGTTAAGCAATTTTCGTGATTATACTTGCTTTAAAGAATACCCATTATTGAAGATAAATGATCATAAATTTCTCGTTGTATCGCCTTATTATTATGCACTAACGCTTTATGACGGTTTCAAACAGAAGGTAAAGAGTACTTATGAGAAGGAATATAAAGGGGCGCGTGTTGATTTTAACTCATGTGTTACTTCGAATTTTTCAGAACACATCCTATTCTACCAAATAATGTCGCAAATGCTTGGTAAAAACAATTATGTTGTTTTAAATGGCAAATTCTTTGAGGAAAGGAGCATTCCAGGACGTCCTGATCTTTACATCAGAAACAAAAAGGATATATTTATTTTTGA
>JBFXKJ010000093.1:0-12916 GCA_050173895.1 Mangrovibacterium sp.
CTCCTGTTATTTGGGAGATCCGTCGGGAAAGATGTGTTGAGTTGATGCTCGAGGGATTCAGGAAAGCCGATTTGAAACGGTGGAAGAAATATGAATATTTATCTACGGTGGAAGAAAATGAACCAACCGATCTTGGAAAAGGAGCTCTGGTCGATCTGAGTAAATTTTCAGCTTCTGTCAGGGCAAATGTGGTGAAGGCGGTTCACTTTTACTACCCTGTCGCCGGAAATGACGATCTCGCATTCATATATAATCTTTACGATGCAAATATGAGGCGCGACTGGCAAGCAGGTATGCCATATTATGAAAGGCAATATCTCAATTCGGTTCCCCTTGATCAAATTAAACTCTATGATGATCTGGGCTATGAGTTAGCGCAAAATCCCGGATGGGAATAATTTTAGCAATCAGTGCATTCACCGGATGGCTTAGAGCCATCCGGTGAATCTTTTTTATTAAACGCACAAATGTGAAATATGAGAATCATTTTTGCATGTTTTCTTATAGCTATCTTTCTTCCGACCTGTGTCCCCGGCGAAAAACCCAACCCTTCCGAAGGGCTTGTCCTCGGCGCTTCAAGAACTGAGAGCTATCTGCCTTTGCTCGAAGGGAAGCGCGTTGGAGTGGTGGTGAACCAGACTTCCGTGGTGGACTCGGTTCACCTGGTCAACTTCCTGTTATCAAAGCAGGTGAACATTACGGCGATTTATGCCCCTGAACACGGTTACAAAGGGACGGTTGAGCGGGGAGAGTACATTGAAAGCTCGACCGATTCGGTGACCGGCCTTCCTGTTTTCTCCATCTACGGGCGAACACGCAAACCGACACCGGAGATGCTGCAGGGGATCGATGTGATGGTCTTCGATATCCAGGATATCGGTGTCCGGTTCTTTACGGTCATATCGACCATGAGCAATGTGATGGAAGCCTGCGCCGAAAACGGGATCAAAGTGATTATCCTCGACCGGCCCAACCCGCTGGGCTATTATGTGGACGGTCCGGTGATGAAACCGGAGTTCTCCAATTTCATCGGACTGCATCAGGTACCGGTGGTACATGGCATGACCCTCGGCGAGTATGCCTGTATGGTGAACGGCGAAGGCTGGCTCAAAGATTCCGTGAAATGCGAACTGGAAGTCATCACCGTTGAAAACTACACGCACGACACCAAATACCAGTTGCCGGTTGTGCCCTCTCCCAATCTGCCCGATATGAAATCGGTTTACCTCTATCCGATGGTCTGTTTCTTTGAAGGGGCTGAAGTGAATGAGGGTCGCGGAACCTGGAAGCCGTTTCAGCAATTTGGGACTCCCTGGTTTACACCCCGCGACCATACCTTTGTGCCGGTTTCCATTCCGGTTCTGAGTCTGCATCCGAAATTTGAGAACGATACCTGCTATGGCTACGATCTTTCGGGCCAGACGATTGCCGGGCTTCAGGAAATAAATCAGGTTCGCCTGAATTATCTGATCGAATTTTATCAGAAGTCAAATCAAAAAGAGCTATTTTTCACTGACTTTTTCGAAAATCTGGCGGGCTCGGATACCCTGCGCAAGCAGATTATGGCCGGGCAAACGGAGGAACAGATCCGGGAAAGCTGGCAGTCTGAACTGGATCAGTATAAGGAAATGAGAAAGAAATATTTGTTGTATGATTAGATTCTCGGATTTTCAGACGTTCAGATTTTTAGATAAAAGATTAAAAAGGTACAGATGGACCGGAATTGCCAATACAGCGTTTCATTTAGCCGAAAACAGGGATTTCAGCATCCGCAAACTCCCGCTTTCGCGGGAATGGTTGCGGGATTAATTTTCTTTTTCCTTATCGGGACCGGCATTGCACAGGGCCAGACACTGCGCTTCGCTCATGTCACCGATACGCACATCGGGAGTAATCTGGCCGATGAGGATTTGCGGCGAACTGTGGCCGATATTAATGCTCAGCCTGACATCAGCTTTGTGATCCTCTCAGGCGACGTGACCGAATTCGGGTCGGACGAGGAACTGCACCAGGCAAAAGCGATCATGGACCAGCTTAACAAGCCGTGGTATGTGGTGCCCGGAAATCACGATTCTAAATGGTCGGAGAGCGGGAACAACAGTTTTGTCCGGATTTTCGGAGCTGAGAAGTTTGTCTTTGAAAAGGGGGGCTTCCTTTTCATTGGCACAGCCAGCGGCCCCAATATGCGGATGGGACCGGGACTGGTTCCGCGCGAGCAGGTTGTTTTTCTCGATTCGGTTCTTTCGAACATGACCCATCCTGACCAACCGGTCATCTCGGTTAATCATTATCCGCTCGACGAATCGCTTGCCAACTGGTATCTCCTCACCGGTAAATTGAAAACCCGGAATATAAAGGCCGCGCTCCTGGGGCACGGCCATTCGAATAAGCTGTTTAATTTTGAAGGCATCCCCGGTGTGATGGGCCGTTCCAACCTGCGTGCCAAAAAAGATACGGGTGGATACAACCTGGCAACCATTGAACGCGACACACTGTTCTATGCAGAGCGAACCCCGGGAGGAAAGACACATCCCGTCTGGTGCAAGGTTCCCCTGAATGGCCCCGACCTCCGAAAAGACACGGTATCGTGGCCGCGGCCCGACTATTCGGTCAACAACATTTACCCTCAGGTAAAAAGAGCGTGGGAGATCCGGGAGGACAGCGATATCGGCACGGGTATTGCCTGTGCCGGACAGACTGCTGTTTACGCGACTACAGCGGGAACGGTGACCGCGCGCAGTCTTCAGAACGGCGAACTGAAATGGAGGTATCAAACTGCCGGTAAAATTTATTCCACTCCTGCTGTTGCCCAGGGACGGGTGGTATGTGCCTCAACCGACAGTACCATCTTCTGCCTCGATCTCCTCTCCGGAGAGCAGATCTGGAAAGTCCGCACAGGGAAGGCCATTGTCGCTTCTCCCGTCATTGACGGGAGTGATGTCTACATCGGTTCCTCAGAAGGGATTTTTCGAAGCATTAACCTGAAGTCGGGCAAGTTAAACTGGGCGTTTAAAGGGGTAAAGAATTTTGTCGAATGCCGTCCGCTGGTTTATGCCGACAAGGTCTATTTCGGTTCCTGGGGAAACACCTTTTATGCGCTCAATAAAAAGACCGGCAGCTTAAAATGGAAGCGGGAAAAACATACGAACCGGATGCTGTCGCCCGCGGCAGTGTGGCCGGCTGCTGCAGGGGGGAAGATTTTCATCGTGGCGCCCGACCGCCACATGACGGCACTCGATGCCCAAACGGGCCGCGAAATCTGGGATTCCGGTCAGTATTCCTGCCGGGAGTCGATCGGCATTTCCGCTGACGGAGAGCTGATATATATCAAGAATATGACGGAAGGCAATGTCGATGCATTTTACACCAAAGCGGATAAACAGGAGCTTGCCTGGGAATGCAAGGCCGGACTCGGCTACGAGATTGCACCTTCACCGGTCACGGAGACAGAGGATCTTGTTTTTGTACCCACCGCTACCGGTATGATCGTTGCCATCAATAAAGAAACGCATGAGCCAGCCTGGAAGCATAAGCTCTCGAATGCGCTGGTCAACCTGATCCTGCCGGTCGGGAAGTCGCAGGTCCTGGTCACGACGCTCGACGGGAAAGTCGCCTGCCTTCGGTTTGAGTGGGAGTCGTTATCCCATGCGAAGTGAAAAATTCATACGATGCATCAATAGAAGTGTCCACTAAAGATGGCGGATGAAATTCATAAATGACTAAAAACAAATGCATTACAGACATCGAGATAACATCTCTATTTAAAATGGAAATCCGAAATATCATGAATATTAAGAAATCATAACCAGGCGATTGTAAGTTTATATACTTTGACGAGGTTCGCTATTGAAAATTTTAGTAGACTAATGAAAAATATTTGTTGTTTTTTCTTTTAAATTGAGTGTAAATTATATAAATTTATAGTTATTAATCTGTAAATCAAATAATCAATGAAAGAAAAAAAATCAAAGCAAGAAAAATCGAAAGAAATTGATTTCAGCAAGTTTGAAATTATTAAAGAGGGACAAAATTTAATTAAAGGAGGCAATATGGCCCCTTCTCCGTCCTCAGACCCAATGCAAAATGGTGGGAATGAACCATCTGCCTGTGATGCATTATCGTAAATTATTCTAAGAGGCGATAGTTTCTTCGCCTCTTACATTTTTTTATTTTTTAATCTTATGAACTTTAAATCCCGGTTTAATATCTTCCACAAAGATTATGTATATAATCTCGTGAGTCATAATTATGTAAAAGTCAATAAGACACTACTTGATTATCTAAAACAAAAGGAAAGAGTTATCGAAGAAAACATACCTAAAGATATCATAGGAACTCTGAAGAGAAACAATATTATCACCGAATTCGACGAGATTCAATATCTCGACTATCGATATAATGTGTTAAAATTTGACCAAAGAAAAGCCTCGTATATCGTATACCCTACCCTTCGCTGTAATTTTAATTGCAATTATTGTTTTGAAACTGTTAAAACTGGAACCATTGGGCAAGAGGAAATTAGTAAATTGAAGTTGTTTTTCGAAAGAAAGATGCATGAACTGGATGAGATTAATGTAAGATGGAGTGGTGGGGAGCCATTATTAGTTTGGGATAAAATAAAACAGATATGTGAGTTATTAAAAAAATTTAATGGAAGTTACTCTACAAGCATTGCCACAAACGGATACTTATTGAATGAAAAAATTGTGAGAGAAATGCTGGAATATGGCTTTTCTTCTCTCCAAATAACTATTGATGGCAATAAGGAGATGCACAATAGTATCCGCTATACGTCAGTTGATCACAATACCTATGATCGAATATTAGACCAAATAAGTAAATCATCATTTTATCTTAATATCTTGATTAGGTATAATATTGATCAGCAAAATAAAAATTCCTTTCAATTCTTACTTAAGAATCTGGATGAATATGAGTTAAGCAAGGAAAATATCATGATTTTTGTAAAACCGATCAGAACAAAGCAAGGGTGTCTACCGCAAAATAATCAAATTGAAGAGAAACTGTTTTTTGCGCTTGAGAAGGAATATATAAAATTGGCTAAGCAATATGGATTTAAGTATGCGATACATCCAAATTATCATAAACATCTGCGGTGCATATATCATCAGATAAATTCTTTCGCAATTGATCCTGCTCTTAACCTCTATAAGTGTGCCGAAAATATTGGACTTAAAAAATTCCAAGTAGGTAAAATAAATAATAACGGATCAATCAAAATCAACAATCCTGATTTAATACAGAGAAGCTCAATGTATAGCCCCATTTCGATAACTGAATGTCGAGATTGTAAAGTACTACCCATCTGCAATGGGAAATGTCCGATAGAATGGGAAAAGAATTACAAGGAAAAGGACGCTGGCTGTATTCCTGAAAAAAGAACGATTAAGTATAAAATAGAACAATTGATACAAAATGGAATTTAAAGCCTCTAAATTTAACTTATTGATAAATTATTCTTTATCTGACTATTTAGTCTTTAACACTTTTACTTCATCATTGATAAAAATAGATAAATTATTTTATCAAGAAATTATCAATAGTCTCTCAAAGAAAGAATTTATCTCCGAACATATTGACGCATTGGAAGCACTTATAAAACTGGGAGTTTTGACCGATTCTTCTTTCAGTGAAAAGACTGAAATCAGGAGGAGAAATATACAGTGGCGCCATGACAGTAAAATGTATTCTATTGCAATAATTCCTAATATTGATTGTAATTTCAGGTGTAAGTATTGCTTTGAGGATATCCAGCCAAGGTATATGTCAGAACAAGTGCAAGAAAATATAGAACATTACCTCAATAAGAGGATCGAGAATAATAATATAGACAGTCTTGGAATTTCCTGGTATGGCGGTGAACCATTATTATCTAAAGATATTATTCTAAGACTTAGTAGGACTTTTAAAAAAATAAGTAAATATAGGGCATTTCTATATACAAACGGATTTGACTTTGATGATGAATTTATATATCAGCTATCGCCTATTGGTATAACTTTGGTGCATATTACCATAGATGGGACAAAAGGTGTTCATGACTCTTATCGTATTCACCAGGATGGTATTAATACGTTTGATAGAATAGCTGAAAATATTCAAAAAATCATAGATTATAACAATGATAGGATTTCAATTAATATTAGATCTAACTTAGATAACCAGAACAAGGCTAATTACCCTGACTTAATTCAATTCTTTTCGGAGAAAATCCATTCTAATAAAATTAGTTTTCAAGTTCATAGGATACAAAATGTGACTACAGGAATTGGCATTAATTATTGCGATGAGATGAGGGAAGATGATTTTAATAATTTCTATGAAGTTGTTATGAAAGGGTTAATTTCTAATAATTATAGAAAACCCCAAGACTTTTTGCCGCGAAGACTTGATTGCCACCATTGTTATGTCGGGATGGACAATGGTTTTGCAATCAATTATGATGGGATCGTTTATAAATGTTTTGCCGATGTCAATCCCTCCAATAACCCAATTGGAGTCTTAAATGATCATGGAGAAATCGACTTTAATTCCATTGAAGATTTACGATGGAAGGATTATGATTGTTTGAAGAATGAAAACTGTTCGAAATGTATATTGTTACCTGTATGTATGGGCGGCTGTACCCGCCAAAGATTGGGCTTGGCAGACAATTTACCTATGAAGTGTGATCAAAAAAAAGCCATAAGTTCTGTAAAGCGGGTTATCAAATCAGTTTATGAATTAAGCCGGGAAAATCAATAAAAAATATAGCCATGAAAAAACTAATCCTTCTTTTCTTAGCCTTTTTTCTTCAATTCAGTGGATATTGCTTAAAACCACTAACTTCATATCCCTGGAAACCTTGCATTCGGGGACTTATGTATAAAGAATATGATTTCAGAACTGCGGATAATTATGTACTGAAAGCCTGGTTTTATCCGGCACAGAAAGCGCTAAGCGAGGACTCCGTCAAATATTATCTAAACAAAAAGACAGAAATAAGACCGTATAAAATTAATTCGACAATCAAACATCCTACCATCATCCTTTGCAATGGAGATGCGGCAAATATGTCTTATTCTTCTGGAATTGCAAATAAATACTGCACCAATGGATATAACGTACTTACATTTGACTGGCGTGGTTTTGGAGAAAGCCAGACATTTCCAATAGATACGAATTATTTGGTTTATAACGAATTCCTGTTGGACTATGATGCGGCTATTGATTTTGTAAAAACAATCTCCACCGTGGATACCACCAAAATTGGTGTGTTTGGGTACTCAACAGGTGCTTTTTTATCATACGCAACAGCTTTCAAAAGGAAAGAGATCAAGGCGATTGTTGTAAGGGGAATTTTTACAGATTATAAAACCACTGCAAAACATTTGAAAGAGTTAAAGCCAGATGATACTTATGAGCTCCCAGACAAAATTGATGAGTTTTCTCCTGCAAATACGTGGAGTCAGTTTACTAAGCCAATTTTTCTTATTGTGGGGGAAAATGATAAAGTAACACCTAAGGAAAATTCATTAAAGATTCTCGCGAACATCCATAGTTTAGTTCGTGAACTATGGATAGTAAAAAATGCTGAACACGGGGGAGTAAAAGGTCCGGAATCCATTGATTTTCCTTTTTTTATAAAAAAGACTTTGAGATTTTTTAACGAGAATTTGAACCAATAAATGGCAGTTTGTTCATTTTCATTTAGGCGACGATCATTTTGCCAGATACAGATGAACCGAACTCGCGAAGTTGGGATCTTGGCAATAATTGTTGTCATATTTCTGCCTAAACTCTTCAGGTGCGCTCTGAATACGGAGATATGAATATATCATTTGATTATAATGAATGTTGGATATCAGTATGGCTGAATCGCCAGCTATGGTTGGATGCTGCAGTGACGAGCAGTCAAAAACAAACAAGAGGGCTTTTCATGAAGTAGGGAAAGATCTTTTTCATACATTTCCAATTTAGAAATTTAGGTATATGATTAAGCGATTTAAATGCCCCTTCCTTTGTCTCTCATTGCTTTCGCTGCTTTTCGCCTGTTCGCCACGCCGCGATCATCCAGCGATTGATAAGATGGTGCAGCAGATAAAAGAAAGATATGCTTCCGACCCGCGAACTGCATTGTTCCGGATTAACGTCCGGTCGGAAAGGCAAAGTCTGGTCTTTCTGGGTGAGACCACCATTCCTGAAGCCAAACAGGCATTGCTTGATTCGCTTGCCGTCAGCAAGATAGCTGTGGTCGACTCCATCCGTATTTTGCCCGATACCACGGTGGGGGAAAAACCATGGGGTCTGGTGACCCTGTCGGTCGGGAATATGCGGGTTGCGCCAGGTCATGGTGCGGAAATGGCTTCCCAGTTGCTGATGGGTACGCCGGTGAAAATTTTGCAGCGCGATCAGGACTGGTACCGGATCCAATCGCCCGATCAGTATATTGGCTGGTGCGACGGGGCTGTGCTGGCCCCCCTGACTGAGGCGGAACTTGCCGGTTGGAAACAGAGCGAACGATACGTGTACGGAAAGCCGAACGGCTTCGCTTTTGCCGGCCCCGACGTACAATCGCAGGTTGTGTCGGACCTGGTATTGAGCGATCTGTTCGTTGTTTCGGGTGAACAGAAGGGATTCCTGCATATACGGTTTCCGGACGGAAGGAACGGCTACGTGCTGAAGAGCGAATGCAGACCTTATTCGGAATGGATTGCTCAGCATCCGCAGGTGGATAAAGCCATCGAAACAGCAGAGATGCTTACCGGGAGCCCCTATCTTTGGGGAGGTACATCATCCAAAGCGGTAGATTGTTCCGGCCTGATGAAAACTGCCTGGTTTTCACAGGGGGTGATCCTTGCCCGCGACGCATCTCAGCAGGCCAGATACGGGGAGATCCTTCCCGTCAACGATTCACTCCGGTTCGAGCCGGGCGACCTCCTGTTTTTCGGCAGGAGTAAGGATCGGATTTCCCATGTGGGTATGTATATGGGGAAGGGAAAATATATCCATTCCTCCGGGTTGGTCAGGATAAACAGTCTGAGTCCGCAGGATTCGGATTACTCAGAGTTTAACCGGAAACGGCTGGTCTCGGCAAGCAGAGTTATCAATTCGCTGAATACCGGAGAAATAGTGCAGGTGAAGGAGCATCCCTGGTACAACTAACCGGGGTCCGAAACCAGGGCCATAAGGAGATGCATTGCGGAATGCCTGACATGAATGAAGATAACCAAACGAATAATATGAAACAGACACGGCGAAATTTTTTATTGACAGGCGGCCTGACTGCAGCGGCAGGATTGACGGGAATTAAAACCGGTTTTGGAAATATGAAGACAGGAACGAAAATAAAAGCAGGCAAGGGTCTCATATTGCGGTTTAAGCCGTATGATCTGCAACTCCGGCACGCGTTCACGCTGGCCGGAAGCTCACGAACGACCACACCCGATATGCTCACGGAGATTGAATACGAAGGACTGGTTGGATACGGTGAGGCTTCCATGCCTCCTTATCTGGGTGAAAGCCACGAAACGGCTTCCCGCTTCCTGCAGTCGCTGAATCTTGGCCAGTTTAACGATCCGTTTCAACTGGAAAAAATACTTGATTATGTCGATCAAATCGCACCGGGCAACTGTGCTGCCAAAGCTTCGGTCGATATTGCCCTGCACGACCTGCTTGGAAAGTTCATGGAGCAGCCCTGGTACCGGATCTGGGGATATGATCCGGAGAAAACGCCCAATACTTCCTTTACGATTGGTATCGATACCGTGGAGGTAGTCAGGCAAAAAGTAAAGGAGGCCGCCCCCTATAAAATTCTGAAGGTAAAGCTGGGCCGGGAAAATGACAAGGAAATGATCGAAACGATCCGGTCGGTGACCTGCGTACCCTTGTGTGTCGATGTGAACCAGGGCTGGACCAACCGTGAAAAAGCGCTCGACATGATTTACTGGCTGAAGGATAAAGGTGTGGTATTTGTGGAACAGCCCATGCCCAAAACGGCTGTCGATGATATGGCGTGGCTCACAGCGCACAGTCCCCTCCCGACGATGGCTGACGAATCGCTGCAGCGGTTGGCCGATGTTCAAAAAGCGCATGGCGTTTATTCGGGGATCAATATTAAGCTGATGAAATGCACCGGCATGCGCGAAGCCCATGAAATGCTGACCCTGGCCCGTTCGCTCGGTATGAAGGTGATGATCGGCTGTATGACGGAGACCTCAGTTGCGGTATCGGCGGCTGCGCAGCTTTCGCCGGCAGTCGACTGGGCCGATCTGGACGGGAACCTGCTCATCTCGAACGATCCGTTTAAAGGGGTGGAGGTGATTGATGGGAAAATCAGCCTGATCAATGAACCGGGAATAGGAGTCAAAAAAATATAAAGAGGAGACCGGAGACAAGTCTGCCCGGGGCTAAAAGCTCATAACTAACGGTTACCCGGCGTGATGTGGTTTAAATGCGAACTGCTTAAGGAGGAGCGGATCAGGCGAACTGTTCAAGCAGTTCGATCCGCTTTTTAATGGGCGGATGCGTTGCAAAAAGGTTGCTGATCGAGAAGCTTTTTTCCTTATGGGAAGGGTTATCGATAAAAAGCTGAGCGACATCCCGGCTTTTAACTGCTTCGATATAAGGATCCTGGTCAATTTTTCGGAGGGCACTGGCCAGGGCATAGGGTTTGCGGGTCAGATCGGCGGCGCCGGCATCGGCCATGTATTCGCGCGAACGGGAGATCCCGAACCGTAACAGGATGGCGATAAAATAGCAGATGGCCGATATGAGGATGGCAATCAGGACAACAGGCGCATTGTTCTTGCCGCCCCGCCGGGAAATGGTTCCGAAACGAAGACCCCGGAAAGCCATTTCGGCAATAAAGGCAAAGATCCCTACAAAGATGATGGAGACGATCAGCAGCCTTACATCACGGTTGTGTAAGCTCCCCCAAAAACAGTACGTTTTAAAAGTAGACAAAAATGTATAACTTTTGAAAAACGTAAAAAGATGAAAAGAAGCACCTTCAGCCCGACCCAGATTTCGGGTATTTTAAAAGAGTTTGATAACGGTAAAAGTGTTGAAGAGTTAACCCGGGAGCATGGAGTTAGCCGAGCCAGCCTCTACAAATGGCGACAGCGCTATGGCGGTATGGATGCCAGCGAGATGAAGCGCATCAAAGAGTTGGAAGACGAAAATGCACGTTTAAAGCGCATGTATGCCAACCTTGCGATGGAACTTGATGTTGCCAAATACATTATCGAAAAAAAGCCTTAAAGCCTTGCGAAAAGCGAATAGTAGTTGGAGCTGTTCGCCAGGATCGACCCAAAGACATAGGCAAGGCGTGTCGTTTGTTGCAGCTTAGCAGGAGCAGTTTGAACTATGTATCTGTTAAAACCGACCACTATTTTATGGAACAACTTGAACAATTGGCCAAAGCACACCCCCGGGAAGGTTTCTGGAAGTGTTACCACCGGTTGCGCAATGCGGGCAATAATGTGAACCATAAAAAATTGCATCGCATTTATAAACAAATGGGCATGCCCTTGCGCCGCAAAGTAAAGAAACGTTTGCCGGCAAGGGTAAAAGAACCGCTTCAGGTTCCGGGGAAGTTCACCCAGACATGGAGTATTGATTTTGTAAGCGATGCTTTGAGCAATGGGGTAAAATTTAGGTCGTTCAATGTGATAGACGATTATAACCGCGAGGTATTGTTCATTGAAACAGACTATTCATTAAAGAGCAGCCGGGTTATTTGGGTGCTGAAGCACTTGGTGAACAGGTGCGGAAAACCCGAAAACATCCGCATGGACAATGGCCCTGAGTTTGTGGCCAAAATAGCACAGAAATGGAGCGAAATAAACGAAATAAGGTTTCAGTATATACAGCCGGGAAAACCCACTCAAAATGCGTACATCGAGCGATTCAACAAAACCTACCGCGAGTCGGTATTGGATGCTTATTTGTTCGACAACCTTGATGAAGTAAGGGAGGTTTCTCAGGAATTTGTGGATGATTACAACAACCACAGGCCTCACGATGCCTTGAGGGGGTTATCTCCCCGAAAGTACCGGGAGCTTATGACCGAAGGCTCCAATCCCTTTGAAGGGCTCCGTTTCGCTTCGGCTACGCCTTCGTTACACTACACCATTCAAAGGGATTGTTCAACTAGAAAAGAATTGTCTACTTTTGAACTGTACTAAAAATGGGAAGCCTACAGTTGCGGATGTGTGAAAGTTCGTGGGCAATGACCCCTTCCAACTCATCATCATCCAGTTTGTCAATAATCCCTCTGGAAAGGCTGACCGTATAGGACTTCTCATTTATTCCGCTGGCGAAGGCATTCAGCGAGTCATCTTCAATGATATTGATCTTCGGGGTTTTCATCCCTGCCTGGATGCACAGATTTTCCACGAGATTATAGACCCTTTTGTTTTCTTTCCGTTCCAGGGGTTTGGCCCCTGTGGCACGTTGAATAAGCGAAGTATGAAACATCCAGGCAATCAGAAACCAGATCCCGACTCCGGTCAATACGAACGGAATTGTTTTGGCGAAGCTGTTGTTAAGTGTTTCGGTATCCATATCCTGAGCTCCGGAGTATGAATAGTTAAGGTACAGAAATGCATAAACCATTCCCAGCAGTACCAGGGGGAAAGCGACCATCAGGAGGATGCTCCTGCTGTTGTTCCGCCATATCTGCGATTGTATCCCGATGTAGGTCATTAACTAAAGCTGATTTTTGGCGGTTCTTCCATTTCCACGCGCCTTTCGCCAAGATCAAACATCGTTTCCCGGTTAAATCCGAAGCTGCCGGCAACCAGATTGGCCGGGAAAGTTTCAATGCCGGTATTATATTCCGTGGTTGCCGCATTGAAGAATCTGCGGGCGGCGGCCAGCTTGTTCTCGATGTCACTTAATTCCTCCTGCAGTT
>JBFXKJ010000094.1:0-12855 GCA_050173895.1 Mangrovibacterium sp.
CGGTCCAGATAATCTCCCAGGTCTGTGGCAAGTTTTAACCGCCAGCTGA
The DNA here is from genome assembly GCA_050173895.1 of Mangrovibacterium sp. Lineage (GTDB taxonomy): Bacteria > Bacteroidota > Bacteroidia > Bacteroidales > Prolixibacteraceae > JBCFBK01. Next base: position 50 of record JBFXKJ010000094.1, read on the forward strand.
CAGGCTGGTGCCGCATGCTGACCTGTATTGTGGTTTCTGCAGAGAAAAGCTCCTTAAACCTGGGGTAAGGGGCTTCATATTGTCCGTAGTAACGCGAGTAAGCAGCCTTGGCCGACCAGTAGATCCTGTCTGAGAGATAACCATCAACCGCACCGTTCAGCCCCCTTATCCTCGTACTTTGAAAACCTGTCGAAATTCCCCTTTTTATTTCCGGCACAAAATACGGGCTTCCGATCATCCTGTTGTAAGAAACAAAACCCGAATGGTAAACGCCATGATTAAAATAATTATCGCGCCCCTCGCCTATCAGCGAGTCAGGCTTGGCAGGATCAGGCGCATATTGATGGTATGGTCCGCTCTGATTGGTCGTATTCATAAATTCGACGACCAGCCCCTGAATAAGCGGTCTGGCTTTTAACAACCGAAAGGATACCCCCCAAAAACCATCCTGCATGTTATGAAAAAGAAAGCCCGATCCATCTTCAAACAGGTGCTGGTAATAAAATTTCACCCGGTATTGCTGCGTGCGGACATCAAGGCCAAATAAGTTTTGTCCAAGCTGATTTCCCGCAATATTGTCCTGATCAGTTTCCGGCGATTCCTCGCCTCCGCTTTTTCCCAATACATACCTCAGGTAATATTTGAAACCCGGAAGGCGTCCGATTTGAGAACTGGGAGAAATCCCCCCCCAAAAGACCCAATGGTCCAGGCCTGTATAAAAAGTCACTGCCTTGCTTAGCTGAAAATGGAACATGACTTTTTTGTGGTGAAGATTGGCATGGTTCACAAAGCGGTCATCCAGCAGTAAATATTCAGCATATCGTCCATCCACGGACAATCGCCGGAACCAATTCCTCCTGAATGGTCTGAAACCCTCCGCTCCCAGTTCGATCCGGGGATTGGGACGCGCATTATTTGAAAGGAAAAAATCGCCGTTCGTATGCGAAAGTCCGTTTTCCCATACCGGTTCTCCTTTCGCCCCGGCCAAAAGGTAAAAGTCACCCTTGCTGATTCTGCCCCAGTACTGTTCCGCAAACAACGATGACACTCTGCCCAAACGTGTACCCAACACGGCACCATAATCAATAACAAACCGTTTGCCGGGATCTGATACCGTCTCCTCCCAGTTGAGCATCATCATCTGTTGAAACGGCAAATCGTCGTTGACCTGTCCCAAGCGATTGTTCTCGAGCCAGAAAGGCACCTGGTCTGTTGCAGCGATGGTATGTAATTCGATCGAAACTTTGCTGCTGTCAGCCGGCTCCCGGGCATACACGGCAGAAATTGAAAGAACACCCGCCAAAACGAGTGCGGCGCTTTGCTTCATTACACTGAATTAAAAATAAAAAGCAGACCTGTAAGCCGGGTTCTGTGACTCCGGAAACCCGGAGCTTCTATCATTTATCTGGCCGTAACATCACTGTTACGATCTAGCAGCCTACCCTTCACAACACCGGAACTGCTTAACCGGAACAAGGCGGGCAGCCCTGCGGGCAGATGCCCATCGTGATCTATTTGGCTTTGCAACCCATGTCGGATACGGCTTCCGGGATCACTCCCGGAACCGGTGAGCTCTTACCTCGCCTTTTCACCCTTATCCGGCTTCCACCAGACGGTTATTTTCTGTTATCCTTTCACAGGCTTTCGCCTGCCTTCCCGTTAGGAAGCATGGTGCCCTTTGTTGCCCGGACTTTCCTCTCCTTTATACAAAGGAGCGATAGAACGGTCTGCGATGCAAAGATAACAAAAAAACCGTGTTTCGTTAAATGGAATACTGTTTCCCTTGCCAACTGTCCCGTTTTTTCAAAAGCTTTTCCAGCCGGGCCGTGAATTCAAAATTCTTAATCCCCCAGTTCGGGGCAATGACCATTGCGGGCGGGGCCTGACTGACGAAGCGTTCAATAACCAGAGAAGGATTCAACAATTCCAGGTAATCGGCCGTAAGCTCAAGGTATTCCTCGACCGAAAACAGATGAAAAGAGCCGGGATTACGACGGTATGCTGCTGCCATGGGCGTGCCGTGGTGGATCTGCAACTGATGCAGTTTCAGGCTTTCCACCGGAAGGGCGGAAATTACTTTTGCCTGTTCCATAAAATCAGGATAATGCTCTCCCGGAAGTCCGAGGATCAGATGCGCACAGCTGTGCAGTTTTCTTTCCGCCGTTGCTTCGAGGGCCCGGACTGAGTCGCTGAATGTGTGTCCCCGGTTAATCCGTCTCAGCGTATCGTCCCGGACCGACTCCAGACCAAACTCGATTTTCAGGTAACAGGATTGTGAGAGCTCCTCCAGGTAGTCCAGTATCTCCTCATTCACGCAATCAGGTCTTGTGCCGATCACCAGGCCAATCACCCGTTGATCGCCAAGGGCCTCAAGATAACGTTCTTTCAGCACGGGCACGGCCGCATAGGTGCCGGAGTAGGCCTGAAAATAGGCAAGGAAGCGCATATTGCTGTACTTGGCGGAAAAAAAACGAATCCCCTCCTCAATCTGCCTGCTGATACTTTTCTCCGACCGGCAATAATCCGGATTAAATGTCTCGTTATTGCAATATGAACACCCGCTCCGCGATAGGCTCCCGTCCCTGTTCGGGCAGGTAAAACCACCGTCAACCGATATTTTTTGAACTTTCCCGTCAAACTGCTTTCGGAAATACCGGGAAAAATCGTTATACCTTCCGCTATGCCCCCATGCAAACTCCATTCTTGCTTTTTTAAAAACTGTTGCGGCAAAAATAACGATTCCGCGTCAAAATTAATCCGATTCATGCAACGGGATGAAAGTCAAACAACTGTTCCATAAACACGCCCCACAGTCTGTTTTTTCTTATCAACACCTGTTGATAACTTTCAACTTTCCTGCTGATTTATGGTTCTTTTGATAAATGTTTATTTCATAATTTTAATCTAACGCAAAGAAATGCTCTATGTTGACAGAAAAAGACAGGATAGCAATCAGGGAGAGAGGCAGTGATCCGGAGACTATATTGAAACAGCTTGAAAACTTTCGAAACGGTTTTCCTTTTTTACAAATTATTAAACCGGCTACAACAGGAGACGGCGTTGCGGTGTTGTCGGCCGGCGAAATCGCCGATTGCTGCCGGGTTGCAGAAGAAATTGTTCAGCAGGGCATTCGTTTGCAGAAGTTTGTTCCAGCCTCGGGCGCTGCAAGCCGTATGTTTAAGTCATTATTCGAAGCCCGTGACAAACTCAGCAAAGGCGTTTCGGAACAAGAGGTGCTCAATGACAAGGAACTCAAACAGTTTTATTCTGAGCTGAAGCGGTTTGCTTTTTACGGAGAACTGGAAAGGAAGGCAGGAAAGCCGGCCGGCGAACTGACGCTGAAAGAAATTCTCGATTTTGTTCTGACCCCACAGGGACTGAACTACGGGAATCTGCCCAAGGGCCTGCTGCTTTTTCACCAATATGGAAATTCAGCCAGAACCGCCTTTGAAGAACATTGTGTTGAAGGCGCACGATACGCCCGGAACCGGGACAAAAGCGTACACATCCATTTCACCGTATCAGCCGAACATCAGGCAAGCTTCGAAGCTCTTTTGAACGATATCCGCAAAGCATATGAAGAAATCACTGATTCTTCCCTGGAGATCACCTTCAGCAGGCAGCATGCTTCAACCGACACGGTAGCGGTCAGGCCCGACAACGAACCTTTCAGAAATGAAGACGGCAGCCTGCTTTTCCGACCAGGCGGCCACGGAGCCTTGCTGGCTAATCTCAATGATCTGGATGCGGATCTGGTATTTATCAAAAATATTGACAATATTGCACCCGATTATCTGAAGGCGCCGACAACGACCTACAAAAAAGCACTTGCAGGATTGCTGCTGAAAATACAACACCGGGTGTTCAGTTATCAGGAGATATTCGACACGCATCATTATTATTCGCTCGACAGCGTTTTTCTGGCCGAAGCTGCTAATTTTCTGGAAAACGTGCTTCATGTGAAGCCTCCGGAAAATCAATATTACACCGAAAAGGAAGACCTCTTTTTTTATCTGAAATCGAAATTTGACCGTCCCCTTCGTGTATGCGGCATGGTGAAGAATCAGGGGGAACCGGGAGGCGGGCCATTCTGGGCAAAGAACAATGATGGCTCCGTTTCCCTGCAAATTGTAGAAAGTTCACAGGTCGACACCAATGATCCGGATCAAAAGGAGATACTAAGCCGTTCCACACATTTTAACCCTGTTGATCTGGTCTGTGCACTGAAAAATTACAAAGGTGACAAATATGACTTAGCCAGGTTTAGGGATCCTTTGACCGGTTTTATTGCAAGCAAGTCAAAAGACGGAAAAGAACTAAAAGCCCAGGAACTTCCGGGGCTGTGGAATGGCGCGATGGCCAACTGGAACACTCTTTTTGTCGAAGTTCCCATTGAAACCTTCAGTCCGGTAAAAACGGTAAATGACCTTTTGCGAAAAGAGCATCAGCCAGAGTAAGTTGTTTTCAAAAACTATTTATAAATTTGCAGCTGCAATTTGTGATATATGGACGAGGACGCTAGGGACTTTTACGAAAACGAGGAAATCTTGGAGGCAGTCGGTCGGTTCAAAAGATTGATCGAAAATGATTCATTCGAATACTTTGACGTATTTGAAATTGAAGGCATCGTCGACTATTTTCTCGATGAGGGTAAAATAAAGCTGGCAGCAAGGGCTGTTATGGAAGGTTTGCAGATCCATCCTGCCTCCACCTCACTTCAGATAAAGGAGGCGCAGGTCCTGCTGATCGAAGGGAAAGCGGAAGAATGCATCGCGCTGATCAGTGCCGTGGAGCAGATTGAAGACACCAATCCGGATGTCTTCCTGGTAAAAGGATCGGCCCTGGCTATGCTGGGCTTGACCGATGAAGCCATCGAAGCATATGAAAAGTCGATCCGTTACAATTTCGACGAAACCGACGATCTCCTGTACAACATCAGTGTGACGCTAAGTCAGGCAGGAGAAACAGAAAAAGCAATTGAATATCTGGAAAGAGCATTCAACGTAAATCCGAAAAATGAACTCGTTCTTTACGAACTGGGCTATTGTTACGACAAAAAGCAGGATTTTGAAAAAAGCATTTCCTATTATAATAAATACCTGGACATTGATCCCTTCAATGCTTCCGTTTGGTATAATCTGGGAATCACTTATAACAGGAACGGTCAACATGAGTTGGCTGTTGATGCTTATGATTATTCCATCACCCTTCAGGATAATTTTGAACAGGCATATTTCAACAAAGCCAATGCGCTTTCGAACAGCGGCCGGTACAAGGAAGCTGTAGAATGTTACAAGGAATATCTTGAACTCGACAAAAGCAACGATGATGCCTATTGTTATCTTGGCGAATGCTATCTGAACCTGGAACAGAATGATGAAGCGCTGGTTAATTACAGAAAAGCCATCCGGCTCAATAAAAAGAACGCAAATGCATGGTATGGTTCAGGCTTGATTATGTGGATAGAAGGGAAACTGACGGAGGCCATCGTTTTTGTAAAAAAAGCCTTGAAGCTGGATGACGAAAATGCAGACTTCTGGTTAATTTACGGGAAGATCAATCACGAATCCGAAAAACCTGATCTTGCCGAAAATGCCTTTGAAAAGGCACTTTCCCTTGACTCCGGCAATCCTGACACCTGGGTTTCCTATGCAGAAATGGAATATGAAAGAGGTCATTTGAACGATGCCATCATGATCCTGAAAAATGCCTACCAGGTCATCCCCGATGATTCACTGATCGGCTATCGGTTAACAGCCTATCTGCTTGAAAATAACGATGAACTCTCAGCTACCGGCTACTTTGAAAAAGCCCTCGAACTCGATTTCAACGGTTATCAAAATCTCTTCGACTATTATCCGAAAGCCATTCAAAATGAATCGATCAAAAAACTCATAAAAAAATATCAATCAACCAAACTCTGAACAATGAATTTTAATTTGCCATTTATCCCTGAAAGGCCGGCAAAACCAAGAAAATCCGGACTAACGATGGTTATGGATAAGGGATTAAGCTTGCAGGAAACAGAAAATTTCTGTGATGTTGCAGCTGAATATACCGATTTTTTAAAGCTCGGCTTTGGTACAGGACTTTTAACACCGCATTTAAAAGAGAAAATTAAAATTTATAAAAGTGCAGGGCTGACCCCTTATTTTGGAGGAACGCTCTTCGAAGCGTTCGTTGCCCGCGATATGTTTGATGAGTACCGCAGGTTCATCTCCGAAAGCGGAGTAGACACGGCCGAAATTTCGGACGGAGTATTGCCTATGGACCACGATCAAAAATGCCGGTATATTGAAACGCTGTCGAAAGAATTTACCATCTTATCGGAGGTTGGCACCAAATTAAAGGGAAAAGAAATTTCAAACGAAAAATGGGTTTCATGGATGCAGTCGGAACTGAACGCAGGAGCATGGAAGGTGATAGCCGAGGCCCGCGAAAGCGGCAACATCGGCATCTATAATGAAGATGGTTCGGCCAACTCCACCCTGGTACTGGATATCCGCAAACAGGTGAATGCCGATCATATCATCTGGGAAGCACCCCTGAAAAGCCAACAGGTGTGGTTTATCAAACTGCTGGGCCCGAATGTAAATCTGGGAAACATTGCCAACGGTGAGGTCATTGCCCTTGAAACTCTCAGACTCGGACTCCGGGGTGACACACTTCTCGATTTTTTACCCTCATAAAAGAAAAGGGGGCCTCACCGCTCCCTTTTCTTTTTAAATCACAAACTATTTCCCGCTTATATTGTTTAATCCGCTAGCTGCCCGGAGATTCTTTCCCGGAGCAAGGTTTTACTTTGACGGGAATGTTAAAATGACTACATTTGAGTTTCCATGTGAAGTATGGTTTTTTATTGTAATTTTGCACCTGATAAGCTGAAACTATGTTTTTTGTAGGAATAGCAGGACCATTCATACCTTATTTTCTGATGACGGGCATTTTGATCGTCCTTACGCTGGAGATAAGTGTGGATAAATTATATCAGCCGGCGAAAGAATCGAATGATCCGTATGTGCGGCTGATGCCTGAGCCGATTCCGCAGGAAAAAACAGCACCCCAGTACTTTTTTTACCCTCATTCCGACCCGGGACAATCGAACCAACAAGTGCCCGTCCAGTCAGAAAAAGAGCCGGCAGGATTGCACCAGTCCGCATTCAGTCCGCCGGGCATTCCACATGCCGGGCTGACACCGCGCCCATGTGAACTCATGATCAATCCCGGCTATGTTCTTCACTACTCCGGATTATCTCCTCCTTCCCTGTTTGTTTCATAATCGGAAGCTTTGACACAAATTAGGAAGTTATAATTTTTGAACTATCATGATTGGAGTAATCGGCTTAAGCCACAAGTCAGCGCCTGTGCATATCCGGGAAAGGTTTTCGCTGAACAGCGTGGAAAACACGCAACTGGCTCAACAAATCAATGCCAATCCTCACATTGACGAATCAGTTATTCTGTCGACCTGCAACAGGACGGAGATCTATTTTAAGGCGGCCGACTGCTGTTCCTCCGGGGCCTTTCACATTATATTCGGGAACCTGCACCGGTTCACAGGGATTGAAGGGCAGAACGACAAATATTTTTACAGGTACCAGGATGATGATGCAGTGAGGCATCTTTTTCGCGTGGTATCCAGTCTGGATTCAATGGTGCTCGGTGAGTACCAGATTGTTTCGCAGGTGAAGGAAGCCTATCAGCTTGCCCGCGACAATAAAACGGCCGGGAAGATATTCAAGCGTCTGTTCACCAAAGCGCTGGAAACAGGAAAGCTTGTGAGAACCAACACGGCGATGAGCAACGGCGCCTTCTCAGTTAGCTACGCAGCGGTTGAAAAATGCAGTGAACAATTTCATAATCTGAAAAATAAGAGTATTCTGCTTATTGGTGCCGGAGAAACCGGCGAACTGGTTATCAAAAATTTATATAAAAAAGGCTGTCAGAATATTACCGTCACCAATCGGACCACGTCAAAAGCAGAGGAGCTGGCCCGGCGATATCATGGGAAAGTCCTGCCTTTTTCCAGCCTGATGCGCGGCGTACAGGAGGCTGAGATCATTGTAAGCTCCGTTTCCTGTAAAGAGCCACTGTTTGACGCCGGCAAACTAAAACCACATCTGAATGCAGATTCCCGGACGATGATGATCGATCTGGGAGTGCCAAGAAACCTTCACCCTGACATTTCCGGTATCTCCGGTGTTTCACTTTTAAACGTGGACGACCTGAAAGAAGTGGTGGAGGGGAACAAGGAGAAGAAGCAGCAATATGTTCAGGTGGCCGAGTCGATTATAGCCGGCAAGGTTGCCGAATTTTCAGATTGGCTCAGTGTGCAGGATCTCTCCCCCGCCATACGGAATATTGTTGCGGCCATCAACGAAGCCGCGCAAAATGAACTGGAGATGGCCCGAAAAACGATCCCGGCAGGAGCGTATGAACAATTGGAAAAATACAGCCGGCACTTGTCCGAAAAGCTTGCCAATTCGCTGATCCGGCAACTGAAACTCATCAGCAACAACGGAAAAGCAACCGAATATGTAAAAGTGATCAATGACCTTTTCGCGCCGGAGCATGAACAACAACCGAATTAAAATAGGAACCAGAGGCAGTAAGCTTGCTCTTTGGCAGGCCGGTCAGGTTGAATCGGCCCTCTCTGCGGCCTTTCCGCAGACCGGTTTTGAAAAGCAGGTGATCCGCACCAAAGGCGATATGATCCTCGATGTGGCGCTCTCCAGAATCGGTGATAAGGGTCTTTTTACCAAAGAGATTGAGAATGCACTGTTGAATCACGAAATCGATCTGGCTGTGCACAGCCTGAAGGATCTTCCCACTGAACTTCCCGAAGGACTGGCCTTCGCAGGGATGCTCCGCAGAGGGGAAGTTCGCGACGTACTCATATCCCGTGAGGGAAGAAAACTGAACGAGCTCACAGCAAAAGATAAAATTGCCACATCAAGTCTCCGCAGGCGGGCGCAACTGCTTCACTTTAACCAGGACCTGAATATAATCGATATCCGGGGTAATGTAGACACACGGATCAAAAAAATGCGCGACGGACACTGTGATGCCCTGGTGATGGCCGGTGCCGGAATCATTCGCCTGGGCCATGAACAGCTGATCACCGAATACCTCGATCCCTTTCTGGTAGTGCCGGCTGCAGGCCAGGGGGCTGTTGCCATCGAGATTCGCGAAGACGACGAAAGAATGCTGAATTATGTCAGCGCCATTGCTGACGACGATACATGGACTATGGCCATGGCCGAACGGGCCTTTCTCCGGACGCTCGAAGGCGGGTGCCAGGTACCCGTGGGCTGCTATTGCGAGAAAAAAGGTGACCGTCTGCTTCTGACAGGCATTCTGGCTGCCGTCGACGGCTCTAAGCTGATAAGCCGCTCCGGACTCTGCCTGCCGGAAGAAGCTTCCGAAACAGCCATTGAACTGGCCTTTGCTATTCTTGACAGCGGAGGGCAGTCCATTCTTCAGCAAATCAGGCCAACAGAATAAGCATGCAGGAAGGCGAACATCATACTTTAAAAGGAAAGACCATCATCCTGACCTATCCTGAGTCGGACCGGGATCCGTTGCCGCTCCGGCTAAGAACGGCCGGAGCAGAGGTGATTTCCATGCCAATGATTGCCACAGAACCCATTCCTTTTCACCCGCAAAACGAAATCTCCCGATATAATTGGCTTGTTTTTACCAGTAAAAACGGCGTGGCAGCTTACCTGGCTTCCTTTTCTTTTCTGTCCGGACAGAAAATCGCGGTCCTGGGTCCGGCAACAGCAGATGAAGTGGCCCGGCACGGGTACCAGCCTCATTTTACAGGGCAGGGACAAACCGCTTCCTTGTTTGCAGCGGAACTCCGAAGGGTGATCGCCGCAGACGAACACAGCCTGCTCGTGCTGGGAACACTCGCTCCCGATACGATCGAAAAGGCCCTGGCAGATCACTGCCGCCTGGAAAGAATCAATGCCTACCGGACGGCGATGCCCGGAAAAATCGATCCCGCAACTGTACGCCGGGTTGAGGAGGACCGGTACGACGTACTGCTGATCAGCAGCCCTTCTGCTTTTCGCAACTTAGTATCCCTTTTGCAAAAGAACATCCAAAACCTCCGGATCATCAGCATCGGTCCGACAACCACGGCGGCAATCCGGGAACGGAATATCGAGCCGGTGGCCACAGCAAGCTCCCCTGGTTACGGAGAACTGGCCGGGACCACGATCAGGTACTTGACAAACCAGCCGGATTAAATCCGGTTTAAAAGCTGTTTTCATGAATTTTACAACCGAAAAAATAACCCTATCATGAGCTATCCTGTTACAAGATTAAGAAGACTACGCAAGAATGCGGTTATCCGGAAAATGATCCGGGAAACGGAAGTAAACAGGGACGATCTGATCATGCCCTATTTTGTATGCCCGGGATCAAAGGTAAAAAACCCGATCGCATCGATGCCGGGGAACTTTCAACTGTCGATCGACCTGCTCATTGAAGAGGTTAACGATCTGGTAAGCCGGACTGGAGTTGACAAGATCCTGCTCTTTGGCATTCCCGAGGCCAAAGATGAAGATGGCAGCGTGGCCTGCAGCCACGACGCCATTGTACCGCGGGCCATTCGTGCCCTGAAAGCCGAAGTGCCGGGGATCGTGATCATCGCCGACGTGTGTAATTGTGAGTATACCACACATGGCCACTGCGGAACGATAACTGATGGCGATGTAAATAACGATCTGACAATCAAAACACTCGCCGCACAGTCGGTCACCCTTGCAAAAGCCGGCGCCGATTTCATCGCGCCAAGTGATATGATGGACGGGCGCGTTGCCGCCATCAGGAAAGCCCTGGATGAAAACGGACTTGACAACACCCCGATCCTCGCTTATTCGGCCAAATATGCCTCCGGTTTCTACGGGCCCTTCAGAGAAGCGGCAGAGAGTGCACCGAAATTCGGCGACCGCAGTACCTATCAGATGGATCCCGCAAACAGCAATGAGGCGCTGAGAGAAGTTGAGCAGGATATTCTTGAAGGAGCCGACATGGTGATGGTAAAACCGGCATTGAGCTACCTTGACATCATCAGCCGGGTACGTCAGTCCTTTAACATCCCCGTGGTCGCTTACAACGTCAGCGGCGAATTTTCCATGGTCAAGGCAGCCGGAGCAATGGGATGGATCGACGAAGAACGGCTGATCAGGGAAATCCTGACTTCAATCAAAAGGGCCGGAGCAGACCTTATTATCACCTATCATGCAAAAGAATTCGTGCTGAGTGAAATGAAAAAAGGCAACCGGGTTTAAGCCTGGAACCTGAGAATCCCAAAATCTGTTATCATGTTATTTTCCAATAGTATAAAGGCCTTTGAAGAGGCACGCAGCCTGATCCCCGGTGGCGTCAATTCGCCGGTAAGGGCATTCAGGAGCGTCGGGGCGGACCCTGTTTTTATCGAAAGCGCCAAAGGATGCCACATTCGCGACATCGATGGGAACCGCTACATGGATTTTGTTTCGTCATGGGGGCCATTAATTCTGGGACACGCCAGAGAAGAAATCGTGGAAGCAGTTCGTAAGGCCGCGGAAAAAGGGACCAGCTACGGAGCTCCCACGCTGATCGAGACAAAAATGGCACGACTGATCACAAAAATGGTCCCTTCGGTCGAAAAGGTCAGGATGGTCAACTCGGGGACCGAGGCGACCATGAGTGCAATCCGGCTGGCGCGGGGTTATACCCGACGGGAACTAATCGTAAAATTTGCCGGCTGCTATCACGGCCATGCCGACAGCTTTCTGATCAAGGCAGGTTCAGGAGCCATTACGCTGGGTCTGCCCGACAGCCCCGGTGTCACCAAAGCGTCAGCTCAAAATACGTTGACAGCCGAATACAACAATCCGGAATCGGTCGAAAAATTGTTTCGGGAAAGAGGAAGTGAAATCGCCGCAGTGATCATTGAGGCCGTCCCGGGCAACATGGGGGTTATTCTCCCCGCACCAGGCTTTCTTGAGTATCTGAGAAAGCTGACGACGGAATACGGATCGTTGTTGATCTTCGATGAAGTGATCACCGGCTTCAGGCTCTCTCCGGGAGGAGCCCAGCAGGTCTTCGGCATTGAACCCGATCTGACCACTCTGGGCAAGATCATCGGCGGTGGCCTGCCTGTCGGTGCCTACGGTGGCCGGGCGGACATCATGGATCTGCTAGCCCCGCAAGGTCCTGTTTATCAGGCGGGCACCCTTTCCGGCAATCCGCTGGCAATGGCTGCAGGCACAACCATGCTTGAAATTCTGAAGGCGAACCCCGGTATTTACGAACGTCTGGAGCAAAAAGCTGCCTGCGTGGAGGCCGGGCTGAAACATCAGCTCGAACAGTGTGGCATTCCGGCTGTGATCAACCGGAAAGGTTCAATGATGACGCTCTTTTTCACAGACGAAAAGAAAGTAGGAAACTTTGACCAGGCTATGCGGTCCGATACCGGACGCTACGCAGAATATTTCCGCCGGTTACTGGCGCAGGGAATCTATATTGCTCCCTCTCAGTTCGAATGTCTGTTTATCTCGGACGCTCATTCGGACGAACATATCGGGCAGTTTCTCGATGCCTGCTCAAAGGCTTTGGCAGGCCTGGTGCAACCGCAAAGTAAGTAATCCAATTAAACCCTTAAACTAATGCAGTCCATTTTTCTGGATATTTTAAAAGGCAAGCCGGCGCACCGGCCGCCGGTGTGGTTTATGCGCCAGGCAGGCAGGGTCCTTCCGAATTACAACAAACTAAAGGAAAGTTACTCATTCCGGGAGCTGATGCATGATCCC
>JBFXKJ010000095.1:0-12849 GCA_050173895.1 Mangrovibacterium sp.
TCAGACAGAAAGCTGAACGGCATTACCATCCGCGACTTCAAGCCGAAATGGCAGACCAGCCAGTTTGACCTTTCCGTATTCTTTACCGAAGAGCACGACTCGGTAAGCGGGGTGATCGAATACAACACCGATCTTTTCCTGACCGAACGGATCAGCCGGATGAAGGCACATTTCATGCTCCTGTTGAGTCAGATCGTGCGGGACCGGCATAAAACGCTCGACGCTTACGGGATCGTCACCGATGAGGAAAAAGATTTTCTTTTGAACCGCTTTAACGACACCCGGTGCTCGTATCCGCGGGAAGCGACGATCGGAAGCCTCTTCACGGAAGCGGTGCAGAGATTCCGGGAGCGGACTGTCATTGCTGATGCGGAGGGAACATACACTTACGGGCAGCTTGAAGCACGCTCCGACAGGATCGCCGCGTTGCTCGGCAAAAAGCTTGCCGGGCGCGGCGAAAAAGTAGTACTGCTGCTCGATCCGGGAATGACGGCTGTTGCCACCATGCTGGCTGTTCTGAAGTCGGGAAATGCGTATGTTCCGGTCTCACCGGCCTACCCGCGCGACCGGATCCTTTTCATTGTCCGCGACTGCGGCGCAAGCTGCGTTGTTTCGGAAAAGAAATACATTAAAATCCTTGGTGAGACGCTATGGGATACCTCCGCCGTCAAAACAGCGATTTGCATGGACAGCGAGGATACCACGACCGTTGCCGAGCCGGAAAATCACATGATGAGCGCCGAACTGTGGAACCACGTGGGCCGGAATGCCTCGGACGACATTACAGGCGGCGCATGGTTCTCAGGGTTCACGGGACAGGCGTTGTCAAGGCACGAAATGGACGAATATGCCGGCAACGTTTACAGCAAGCTCAAGAAATACCTCCATCCCGATGTCCGGATCCTTGAAGTCGGCTGCTCATCGGGAATCACTATGTTCCGTCTGGCGCCCGAAGCCGGCTTTTACATGGGCACTGATATTTCGTCGGTTATCCTGAAAGATACGGCGGCCGAACTGGCACGCAGAAACCTGCACCATACGGAGCTTCGCGTCCTGCCGGCACATGCGATCGGCTCGATCGGCGGCCGCTTCGACATTGTGATTATCAACAGTGTCGTTCAATGCTTTAGCGGCTATAACTACCTGGCTGACGTATTGCGGCAGGCGCAGGGATTGCTCAATCCGGAAGGAATTGTCTTTTTGGGTGATATCCAGGATGCCGGGAAAAAAGTGCAAATGCTTGACGATCTGGAAGCCTGGCACCGGGACAAGCCCGGCTCGCAAACCAAGCTTGACTGGTCGAACGAATTTTTTGTTTCCAGGACTTTCGTCGAACAACTCCCCTGGCTGATTCCGGAATACCGTTCGGCAGCGATCAGCGAAAAAACCGGGGCCATTGAAAACGAGCTGACCCGATACCGGTATGATGCCATCCTCTCGAAAAGAGGTCCGGCAAAGACCGGGCCAGCCCAAAAGGAGCTGATCGGTTTTGATCCGCACGCCGCTGCCGGTCCGGCTTCCGCAACGGTCCACCCCGACGATACCGCCTATATTATCTACACCTCAGGGTCTACCGGCCAACCCAAGGGATGTATGGTAACCCACAGAAACCTGGTCCGTTTGTTTGTCAATGAGCACTTCCCGTTCCACTTCAGCGAACAGGATACCTGGATCCAGGCGCACGGTTCGCATTTTGACTTTTCGGTATGGGAAATTTACGGCGCGCTGCTGTACGGAGCAAAGCTGGTGATCCCCACGGCCGCACAAATCCGGGAACCGGCCTCCCTGTATGGCCTGATCCGGGCACACCGTGTAACGGTTCTGAACCAGACGCCGCTTGCCTTCCGGTATCTTTCCGGGCATATCCTGCAGGCCAACGATGGGCATGATTTGTCGGAGCACCTGCGTTATGTGATATTTGGCGGCGACAAGCTGATTCCGTCTTCGCTGGAGAAGTGGAGTAAAAAGTTCCCGATTGAACGAACCCGCTTGATTAATATGTACGGGATTACGGAAACCACTGTCCATGTTACCTTCTGTCGCATCAGTCAGGAAGATATCGACAGCCGGCATGCACTCAGTCCGCTGGGAGCGCCCCTTCCGGAAACCGGAGTATACCTGCTCAATGAGAACAAGACCCTTCAGCCACAGGGAGTGGTGGGCGAAATCGCCGTTTCCGGATCGGGTGTCTGCAAAGGGTATCTCAACCGGGATGAGCTGACGGCCGGGCGCTTCATCGATAACCCGTTCAGGGAAGGAGAAAGGCTCTATCTGTCGGGCGACCTGGGAATGATCGGCTTCAACGGGCAGCTAATGTACATCGGGCGCAAGGATCATCAGGTAAAAATCAGAGGATACCGCATAGAGTTGCATGAAATTGAAAAGCAGCTTCGGAAAGTCGCAGGTATCAGCGACTGCGCAGTGATCAGCATGCAAAACAGGAGTGGTGAAAATGAGATCATGGCCTACTATGTAACAGAAAACACGGATCCTGAGATGATCGCCGCACGGTTGAAACAATATTTACCCGACTATATGCTTCCCGCCGGATATTGCCGGATTGAGAGCCTGCCGCTGACCATCAGCGGGAAACTTGACCGCTCCCGTCTCCCTGATCCCTGGACAGACGGAACGGAAAAGATTGTGGAGAAAGCCGGAACAGCAACTGAAGCGGCAGTTATTGAAGTGATGCAGGAGGTATTGGGGATCGATCAGATCGGCCTGAATGATAATTTTTTCGAAGAAGGAGGCAATTCCCTGAAGACGATGAGCATGATGTCGTTGCTCCATGCCAGGCTGCGCATCGGGGTTCCGCTGGCAGTCATCTATGAGTCACCCACTGCGAAGGCAATTGCCAACTACATTGACTGCGCACGATACATGAATATCCAATACCGGGAGCATCCATATATCCTGCTGGGCGACGAAAGCCGGGAGCACAGTATTTTCCTGTTCCCTCCGGCGCTGGGCTCGGCCCTTGCCTACGGCCATCTCGCCAGTCTGCTTACGACTTCAAAGCTGTATTCTTTCAATTATGTCGACAATACCGAAACCCTGCAAAATTATGTCCGGATCTTCAATGAGCTCCAGCCCGAAGGCTCGTTCACCCTGGCAGGGCATTCGGCCGGCGGTTTCATGGCTTTCCACATGGCGGGAGCACTTGAAAAAGCCGGTCGCCAGGTCGACGCAGTCATCATTCTTGATGCCTTCAGAGAACATAAAGAAGGAAAACTCCACACCTATGAAACCATTATGGAAGGTGTGGACCTGTATATGCAGGCCAAGTTTGAAGAATTCGAAAACAGCTTCATCAACATGGACTTCTTTAAGGAGATCTGCTATAAGCAGGTGATCGATTACTATCATTTTCTCTACCATGCCGAAAAAGGATCGAAAACCACGATTCATGCGCCCATCCATTTTCTCATTGCCGAAAACCACTACGACAGGAAAGAAAACTGGTCGGCAAGCACGCACAATAAGGTATATACCTATTTTGCCAAAGGTGTTCACGGGAAAATGGTCGATGAACCCTGGGTGAAGGGCAATGCCGGGATTCTCGATGCCATTGTGGAACAAGTAAAACAACCCAGACCAACAAGCTGATATGGAACCGAAAGATTCAAAAAAACAGATCCGGGAGAACAAAAGAAATCTAACGAAGATGATGTTCAAAAAGCCCGGGAAGATCATCAGGACGATTGTGAACAAAACCCCGGCCGACCTGTACCAGTCGCTGAACCATGGCATCAGTCCGGACGATTACCCTGACCTGAACAGGCCCCTGTGGCTGAATTTTGGGTATTGGGAAAAGGCAAGGACTTACCGGGATGCCTGTGCCGATATGGCCAGGCTGCTGGCAAAGGCAGCCGAACTGAACCCGATGTCGGAGCTGCTTGATGTGGGGTTTGGATTTGGCGAGCAGGATCTCCTGTGGGCCAGGGAATTTGGGGTCAGGCATATTACGGGGGTCAACATCACGCCCCTGCACGTGCGGGTGGCGACCGAGCGCGTAAGCAAAGCAGGACTGGCCGACCGCATTGAGCTGACAGAGGGCGATGCCACCCGGCTCAAATTCCGGGACAGCAGCTTCAACCGGATCACAGCGCTTGAATGTGCCTTTCATTTTAATACCCGCCGTGACTTTTTCAAAGAAGCTTACCGGGTCCTGAAACCGGGCGGCCGTATTGCCCTTACCGATTGCCTGCCTCTTCCGGGAAAAAAGAAAGACCTCTGGTACAGGCTGGCAAGCAAACAGATGGCGATCCCTTTTGTCAATAATTACGACCGCAACGAATATCGAAAAATCATGGAAGATATTGGGTTTTATGACGTCCATGCAGAAAGCATTGCACTGCAAGTCTACCCCGCCTCCCTGGAATACTTCAGGCAGATGGGAAAAGGAATCAAACAGGAGGACGTGGTAATCGACATCGACCCGGGAAAGCTAAGCCTTGAAGAATGGAGCTGTACCCGGGGCTGGTTAATGGGTTTTGACGATTATATTCTGATAACTGCAAGAAAATGAGGATGGGAAAGTTAGGAATTCTGGGAGGAATGGGGCCCTTTGCCTCGGCCGAGTTTGTCAAAACTATTTATGAAAGAACGGCTTTTGATCTGGAACAGCAGGCGCCGGATCTGCTTCTCCATTCAATCTGTTCCGTACCGGACCGAACAGAAAGCATCCTGCAGTCGCACGACCAACTGTTCATTGATCACCTGCGCCAAAATCTGGAGATCCTGGCCGCAGAAGCCGACCGGATCGTAATCGCCTGTTATACCTCGCATTTTGCCATTCCCTTTCTTCCGGCAGAACTTCAAAGGAAGATCCTGTCGCTCATCGGCATCTGCGACCGCTATCTGCCTGCCAACGGCAAAAGGTATCTTTTGCTGGCCACGAAGGGAGCCTATCAGAAGAGAGTATTTCAGCCCCTGTATGACCGAGTGGAATTGCTCGACAACCGGGATCTTGAATGGATCCATCAGTACATCTACACCAAATTGAAATATAACCGGGGAATCGGGCTTTTCCCGGAAATTTACTTTCGTCTGAAAAAGAAATACGGAGTTGACGGTGTGATCGCCGGATGTACGGAATTCCACCTGGTTTCCAAACAGCTTGATAAGGATGAATGCTGCATGTTCGATCCGCTCGATCAACTAATCGAGTCCCTGTTCATCCGAAAGACCGTTTATTTATAAAATTCTATAGAGGGCAGGGCTTTCTCTGCCCGAATGTCACCACTGCGGCAGCCATAAACAACACTGCCTGAACGGACTCTGTCCAGGCAGTGTTGTTCGCAGCCTTTGATCACCTTCAATCCGATCAACTGTCAGGAGGTTTTTTTGGGACCAAAAAGTGCAAGTAAGACAGCAATCAGAACCGGTGTAAAAAAGATCGCAAGGACAAAAGAAAGCATAAAGCCAATTTGCCTTTGGTTTCCAAAAATCCCGACAATTACGCAAAGAATCAGATAGAAAAAAACAAAGGAAAAAAACATTCGAAATATATTTTGGTTAAACGACCTTTGCTTTTGCTTCGCGGGCCATGTTTTGCGCCACGGTTTTACCTTCTTCGTAGAGGTCCCGGAAATAGGATTTCATCTTCTCCGGATTAAACGTCAGCATTGTGCCTCCTGCTTCGAAATGCTGGGTGAAAATCTTACCCATGGCATAAGTCACTGCAGCACCTGTGACTGCAAATGAAGCGCCGCTGAGCAGACCTCCGAAAAAAGGCACGGCTTTCAATAAGGATGAAACGCCGGCTGCTACTCCTAAAGCGGAAACCGAACCCAGCAAAACAGAGACGATACCCCGTCCGAGTTCCTTATTGAAAGGAGTGTCATACAATTTACAGAGGTTGCCGATCATCTTGAGCTGCATCGCTCCCGTGCCGACAACTTCCACGAATGGCACCGGTATGATCCCAAACCCGGCAGCATACCACATGTTCCGTTTTACAATCCCGTCTGCAGCAATTAACCGGACATTCTCCGTTTCGACCATCGTTGCATCCGGCTCAACGTTTTGTTCCTGCTTATTGGTTTCGTTTGCCATAATTTTGATTTTTTGTTCAATTATATGAAAATTTTTGTTCATTTTCAAGTTTTTCGCCGCCTTATTTCACTTCACCGTTTAAAAGAATCGGAAGCTTTTCGTCCGTTCCCAATAAAATAATTTTTGAGTTCGGCGATTCTGCCAGTTTTTGCGTCACTTCGAGACCTTTTAACTTGAGATAACTTAAGCCGGTTATCCGCTCAAATTCACGAATTCCGTTTGCTTCCTTCACTTTACGGTCGATTTCAAAACCCTCCTGCTCGATCCGGTATTGATAGGCGCGCGCCGTTTCCATCATGGTAATCTTCGTTTCAATCGCGCTACTGACCGTTTTCGGGAGTTCGATATCCTCAATCATCATATCAATGCAGTCGATATGGCGGTCGGCCAACTCCTTGGTCATGATCCGAAAGGTCAGATTGCGGATCACATCGCGGTCAAGGCTGTAAATTTCGGAAGGCGAGTAACGGCTTAGTTTCTCGCGGATCACAGAGCTGATCTCATGAAAAACCACTTTTTTGGCATAATCCGGCCCGATCTCCTGATGCAACTGCGCCAGCTCCGACAGTTTGGGCCGGAACTGCATGGCATAATAGACCAGGATCGACAATCCGTCGTTCGAGAGCACATGGGCCGTATCGACAACCATCTGAATCCGCATGTCGTAACGGTACACAATATCCCAGGGAAACTTGAAGTGCGTCCCTTCATCGAAAATTTCTGTTTGAGTGCCGCCTCCAAAGCGACGGAAGCTGACGCCCTTTTCGCCCGAATGAATGGTAAAGATGATGTCTCTCCAAAAATATCCGATGGCTATTAAAAAGACCAGCGAAACAATAAAAATATTCAAAGCATTCTTTTTTAACCACTTCATACGTCAAATTTTTCGTTAAAACCAATGACATGAATCAAACAGGTCATATTTTCCGGCCTCCGCCGGCGCACATGCTCTTTATAGTCTATTGGCCGGATATTTGCCTCATGAGAGGCCAAATTTTACCTGCCCGGTCAATTCTCCGTTGTCATAAGTACATTTATCAATAAACCTCCCGTTGCGCATTTTGAACTTCACATCGCAACAGTTGAAATAATTGTCGTCGTGCGTTACTGCGATCACTGTTTTACCCTGGGCTTTTAGCTGCGGCAGGAGTGAATGATAGAAGTACTTCTTAAATTCCGGGTCCTGGTCGGCAGCCACCTCATCAAAAATGAAAACATCCTTATTTTCAATGATGCTTACCACCAGCGCAAGTCTTTTCCGTTGCCCCGTCGACAGGTTAACGTTCGAAAACAAGCCGTCGCTGTATCCCGTCTTTTTGTTCAGTTCTGTTTTTAACAGCAGTTCATCGACCAGGGCCTTACCGGTGTCTTCATAGCCAAAGAGCCTGTTCATCAGATGAAAATCGGTAAACACAACGGAAAACAATTCACGGAAGGAAGGCAGGTCAGCGCTTTGGATTTCCTGCTCATCGACCAGAAGCTTTCCGTCCAGGGGCGTGTACAAACCGGTCAGGACTTTCAGGAAGGTCGATTTTCCACTGCCGTTTCCGCCTTCAATAAAGGTTATTGTCCCTTTCCTGCATTCGAATTCAGAAACAGGGCCAAGTTCAAATCCGTTTCCATTCTCGCCGAATTTAAACATCAGGTTTTCAACAGCCAGCCTGTTGCAGAAAGACACCGCCGGACCATCCACTACCGGCGGCAGATCATTATTAATGGCATCCCGTATGTCCGGAGGAATTTTCGCGTCAAAGCGGCCCTCCAGGTTACGCAGGTTCTCAATAGCTATATTGACGCGTGATATCAGCGGAACAACAATGATCACGGCGCTGACCGGCCCCATAATAAACAGAATGGAGGCAATGATCTTGATCAGGTCGTTACTCCCGATATCAACCACAGCCGGCAATACAAACAGGATGATACCGATGAGGCTGTAAAAGAAGGTCTGCGAAAAAATAAAGTTAACTGATTCAGTCCGCGCTGCCTTCACTTTTTGATCGGTCGTTTCGGTGGCGATGTTTTTCAGGGCTGAAAACAGGCTGTTGCTTTTTTTCCGGTTAACCTTTATTTCTTTGAATCCCTTCAGCAAGCCGTCAACCATTCCCAAAAACTCCAAATCCTTTGCATTTGAAACCTTCAGGGCCTCAAGGATGATCTTCCGCTTTTTTTCGTAAACCATGGCTGCCAGAACAATCGCAACGACTATGGTGACAAAAGCCAAAGGAGACAGCCATAAAAGATAAAAAAGGCTGAAAACCAGCATGACGGTCGACTGCATCGCATTGATAATGACCGTTGCCGCCGTCGATATCTGATTGGTTTCCTGTGTAAGCCGGCTGAAAATTGCCGAAGAACCCTCGGTTTCGATCGTCCGCAGATCGGCAAAACGAAGCTTATTGGAAATTCTCACCCTCACCTGCTTCAAGGCCGATTCAATAATCAGAGAGGCCTGAAACAAAATGTGTCTTTTTGTGACCAGAAACAAAGTAATGCAGGCCGCAAAAAATAACAACTGTGAGAAATTGCCTTCCTGCTCTTCGGTGATTTCAGGAACCGAGTTAATGACCAACAATATTAATCCGTTGGCCAAACCTGATATGATGGCAATAATCAGTGTTTTCCTTAAACTTTCTCCCCGATATTCCGTGCGGATAAATGAAATAAAAGGCGAACGATCCAGCTGGTCTTTGAGATTCCCGAACATGCGCTACAATAATACTTAAGCATATTCAACAAATGTAATTAATTTTACAATCGCTCAGCAAAAAAACAAAGTTGGTGAATCCTTTTCTTCGTTATTTACATTGGGTCTATTTTGTTTATTAAACAGTAACCTGCCTGACCGTGAAAATGTCCTCACCCGCGGGCTTGTGCGCGACGACAGAAAGAAAAAACTTCCCCATGATTTTTTCAAACCGGGATGAATAATCTTCGTTCTGTAAAGTCAGCACATTTAATTTTCGGGGATCGTTTAAAAAACCACTGCCCATTAATTTCAGGCAGGCTTCTTTCAACGTCCAGACCTTATAGAAAGCTTCGGACGGATCGGCAGCATCGCGGAAATATGCCATCTCTTCAGGAGCACTGACCGCCTCAAGGATTTCGGCATAATCCAGTGGGTGGGCCTTCTCGATGTCTATCCCAACCGGGCCGGATGCAGAAAACACCAAAGCCACCATTCCATCGGTATGAGCCAGACTAAAGTGACGAAAAGCGGACGCATTTCCGGCCGCGCAGTATAATTTGCCCCATTTATCCTGCTTCAGGTTAACCCGCCGCGGATCTCCCGGGTTCAGGACTTTCTTTAGAATAGCCCTTGAGAATATAAAATTGATCCGGTCTTCCTCCTTCCGGTAACGTGCACACCGCAAAGCCTCATCGGCCGAAAGAAAGCAGGACAGCTCACCGGCTTTTCCCTTCAGCAGATCATAATTTTCCATATACTGCAGGCAAATCATCCTTTTGATGTAAAATCGTCAATGGCCGGATCCGGAGCCGACGGCTCGGCCAGTCTGCGCCTGATGGCATCGTTAAACGCAGCCAGCGTTCCTTTCAGTTTCTCCCATTCGATGCCTTTATAATGCAGGTGAAGCATCGAGTGGAAGTCAAAATTGTAGGTAGGTATCGACAGAGGCTCTCTGATAACTGTAAACAAACGTTCCAAATGATCACAGGCAGTCTTCGAATCCATGGTGTGATGTGACCACCTGAAGTTGCTCCCTTTCAGCCCGAACTTTTCACTCAGCCGGGCAACAGGGGTCAACGGATCATAAAACCAGAGCTGTGCCCTGTAGAAGTCAATGCCGCTTTCGGTAATGAACCGGCGGGTTTCTTCAACGGTCTCTTCCGTTTCGCCGGGAAAACCAATAATGAAGCTTCCATGTGAAAGTATTCCGTACTTCTTCAGCAAGTCAATTCCTTTCCGGTATTGTTCAACGGTGGCATGTTTGTTCATGTTCGAAAGGATCGTATTGTTCCCCGATTCGATTCCCAGGTAAACTCCCTGGCAACCGGCCTGCTTCATTAAAGCAACCATCTCTTCATCAGCAAACTGGCATCTGAAATAGGAATGCCATTTAAATCCAATCTGTTCGCGGATCAGGAGTTTCAGAAAATCCTTGAACTTTGTCGCCGGAAAATTCAGCGTGTCATCAATAAAATAGACACTTTCAAGGCCGGCAAAAGCCATGATACCCCTGAGTTCCTTTTGGAACAGATCAGGATTGACTTTTTGATACTTCCCCTGATGATCGGGACAGGCACAAAAGGAACAATGGAAAGGGCAGGAGACCGACGTGCGAACATGAAGGTGCCTGTAACCGTTCCCGCCAAACAGGCTCCAGTCAACAAGATTATCTCCCAACGGGTTATCCTCCTTCTGGTCGAACGAATAACGCAGCGTACCATTTGCACGGTAGTAAATATTTGGGACGGTATGAAGTCCCGAACCGGCCTTCATGGCAGAAAGCAGGCTAACCAGGGTCGCTTCACCCTGATTCGAGCGAATGTAAATATCGGCCTGGATAAAATCACGGAAAAGACATTCACAGGCTTTTTCCGAAAGGGAACAGGACTGATGATAAACAAAAGGTCCTCCCACCACGATCGGGATCCGGTCGTTCACCGAACGTACCAGCTGAACGACCTCTATCAGGGGTTCGGGCGATACGTACAAGGTTGTGGTGATCCCGACCGTCCGGTAGTTTCCGGTTTTGAGTTTGCGGATCAGCACGTCCCTTTCATGGTTAAACGAATTGACATAATCAAACGTGAAACCATGCTTTACCAGATAGCTTCCCAGGTAAGCGAGGGCATTGCTGAATGTTTCGGTCATCGAAAAAGGAGGGACATCCGGCCCGGCATAAATCCGGTTGAAAATATCCTGAAAAGTGTGCGCCTGGTTGTTTATCCGCACAAAATTGAGATTCAGTTCCCGGTACATTTCGCTACTTTGCCCAAATCCGGCGAGCTGCTTTTCATACCCTCCGATGGAAATCTCGTTATGGCCGATAAGCAAACAGTCGATCATAGGCTGAGAATCTGGCTCCGGACCTCCATTATTAAAAATGTGATTTCGCTCAGCTCCTTTTCTCCGAAATCAGGATGGGATTCAAAATACTTGTTTAACCGGTCTATTTTTTCGTAGTAAGGTTTAACAGTTTCGTCAGAGGCAAGTATCTCTGTCAGCCGGAAGATGCTTTTGCCAAGATCCCTTCTTTCAGAAAGATAGGCAAGCATTTTCTGATTCTCTTTCGCATAGCTGGTAAGCTGACTGAGCAGATAGAGCGATTCGACACCGGCTCCGATCGAAAAGAGGGCATAGACTTCCGGAATTTCACCGGATTCCAATTCCTGCCGGGAAGTAGTGAGAACCTGGTTGAGGTAATAGCTCAGTGAATCGCTTTTATTTTCGTTTGCGCTCATCCGCTCCAGTAACCGGACGGTTTTCGGAAACTGGTCCTGCACCCCGAGTCGCTGGCTGAGTTGGTTCAGAATATCGCTCACGTAGGGGACAATATCGTACCGGTTATAGGTATTGGCATACACCAGATCAGCGGTATAGGCCCCCCAGGCCAGGGCAATCTCGTTTTGTGTTTCGAATTTTTCGGCCTCCGTCAGTGGAAGTGTCAGATCGAAAATATAGGAAGAGCCCATCTCATTGACGAAATTGATAATCTCCAGTTCCCGTGGTGAATTGGCAATGATCCGATTGATTTCGTCTTTGAATACGTCAAAATTCACTGTATCCGCTACAGTAACGTCCTGAGCCACGCCTGCAGGTTTCCTTTGGCCACAGTTTGTCAGCGCAATTCCTGCCAGCATCAGGAGAATAAAGGCCTTGAAGCGGCGTGTGCAACATCTTTGTTCCATATGCTTATTTTTTGTTTAACCTGTTGCTGCCCGATCAAACCACTCCTTCATCTCCTTCTTCCGTCCACTGTCGCCGGTGGTCTGTTGAAAAGTAAAACAAATATAATCAGGAAGCCTGTATATCTTCCCGCAATCGCTGTTTTTCTTTCAAAAGATTTTCAAAAAAAGGGATCGTCCTATCATTCTGTTTTCTCCGGCTCATTTTTATGGGTCAATGCCTGCGTCCGGCCCATCTGAGAATTCGCTTACCGGCATGATGACCAGGTCAAAAAGTTTCCAGTCGATTTGTTTAAGAAGAAAACTAAAGTTTATTGTGCAGAAGCATATCAAGGAATTCCTCCTTGTACTTGGGCGAAATCTTTAATCTGGACAGGTCGGTCATTTCCACCATTCCGCCTTCGGCTTTCAGGTAGCGGTTCACGCAATCCAGGTTGATCAGATGCGAACGATGAATTCTGAAGAATCCGTAAGGGGCAAGCATCTGATCGAATTCAAGCAAGGTTCTGCTGATCAGGACAGATGTTCCGTCCTTATAAAAAACACGGGAATAATTCCGCTCGCCTTCACAGCGAAGGATATTTTTAACTTTGATAATCGCAAAGCCATCCATTTCAGGAAGAGCAATGGTAGGTTCCTTTTCTTCGCGGACTTCGATGCGGTTTTTTAACATCTCGATCTGGTTCTTACTGCTTCGAAGGGGAATATCTCTGATTCTTTTTATCGTTGCTTCCACATTTTCGAGCAGAACCGGCTTGAGGATATAATCAAAGGCAAAATATTTGAAGGCTTTAATTGCATAATCGCTGTAAGAAGTAGTAAAAATCAACCGAAAGTTCACCTCTTCGAGCCGGTCGATCAAATCAAATCCCGTTCCGTCGGGCATCTCAATATCCAAAAAAACCAAATCCGGACGAACAG
>JBFXKJ010000096.1:0-12804 GCA_050173895.1 Mangrovibacterium sp.
CGGACCGAACGTCCTCATTTTGATCACCGCAATAAGGGGTATTATTAAAAAGGAGAACGCATACGAATGACAACCAAATAAATCCGGGGCTGTTTCCGGTTATTTCGGTGGCTGCAGCGTTCGCCGCAGCTGGCGACATAAGGCAGGAAGATAGAAAAGAACCGGATCATGGACCTTATGCCAATGAAATGAAAATAAACAAGATTATTCTTTCCGTTTCTTCCTTCTGTGCGATCGTACCGTTCAATGGTATTTCTCAGGAAAGTAAGGAAAAAAAGCCCAATATCCTGGTTATACTGGTTGACGATTTGGGGTACGGGGATCTTTCCTGCCAGGGAGCAAAAGATATCCATACCCCAAACATCGACAGGCTTTTTGAACAAGGAGTCCGTTTTTCGAGCTTTTATGCGAATTGCACTGTTTGTTCTCCTACCAGAGCTGCCTTAATGACCGGTTGTTACCCGGATATGGTTGGAGTACCGGGTGTAATCAGAACTCAGGAAGATAACAACTGGGGGTATCTTTCTCCAAATGCGGTAACCCTACCACAAATGCTCAAAAAAGCAGGTTACCGGACTGCAATTATCGGGAAATGGCATTTAGGATTGCAACCGCCCAATACACCCAATGAACGGGGCTTCGATTTCTTCCACGGCTTTCTGGGCGATATGATGGAAGACTACTGGACCCACCTGAGGCACGGGATCAATTACATGAGGTTGAACGCCGGAGAAGTTAACCCGCGGGGACACGCGACCGATGTCTTTACGGCATGGGCACAGGATTATATTCGCAGCAAGGCACAAGATGACCAGCCATTCTTCTTATACCTGGCCTACAATGCACCTCATTTTCCGATACAACCTCCTCCGGACTGGTTGGAAAAAGTAAGGAGAAGGGAAACAGGAATTACTGAAAAACGGGCAAAGAACGTTGCCCTTGTTGAACATCTGGACGCGGGGATCGGTCGTGTTATAAAAACACTCGAAGAAACCGGGGAAATTGATCATACGGTTATCGTCTTTTCGTCCGATAATGGCGGTCATTTACCCAGTGGCGCTTCAAACGGCAGCCTGAGAGGAGGCAAGCAGGATATGTATGAAGGAGGGATAAAAGTTCCCGCTTGTATGGTATGGAAAGGGAATATAAAAGCAGGAACTTCGGCCGCGGCGCTCGGATTAACGATGGATTTTTATCCAACAATTTGCGGGATAGCCGGAGTCCCGGTCGACCATCCAATCGACGGAATCAGCCTATTGCCGGCAATCAGGAATCAAGCGCCGGATGATTACAACAACAGAATGGTATTCTTTATGAGAAGGGAAGGCGGAATGTACGGAGGTTTATGCTACTATGCAGCGCGAAAAGGAGCTTACAAAATTTTACAGAACACTCCGTATAAAAATGTACAGTTATTTAAAATAGACACCGATCCTTCGGAAAAGTCGTCCCTCGATTTAAGTTCAGAACGATTTAAGGAGTTAAAACAGGGTTTATCGCAACATATCCGAAGGTCCGGAGCCATCCCATGGCAGAAAACCAAATAATGTCCGATAATAAAACAGCCCGGGAAACCGGGCTGTTGGTAGTTTTACTTCTTGTCAGAAGTTGTTTTCTTCTCTCCGCTTTTTTCTTTGTCACATCCTTTCTTGCAGCACTCTTTCTTCTTTTCATCCGGTTTATTTGCCGTCTGTTCCGTAGTTGTTTTTTTCTTTTCTACCGTGCCGCTTGATGCATAAGTCACCCCGAAGGTGAATACAATCGCCATTACTAAGACCAGTCTTTTCATTATTTCAAAATTTAAGTTAAACACGGCTAAGTTATTAAGAATAGTTCTTAATAAAAACAGCATTAACAAATATTTAGAAAAAAGACGCAATCAAGAATCAAGAATCAAGAATCAAGAATCAAGATAAGAAGACATAAGACAAAAGAAGCAAGATGTCTTTTAGCAGAACACGTCTTTCTGTCCGGCTTTTACACGGTCGACTAGTTTGCGGGCCCTTTCGGCCGCGAGTCCGGTCATAGAGGCAATTGTCCGTTCGATCAGTTCCGTTCCTGCAAGGAAGGTTTGCGGTGAGGCATAATCATTCAGGTACTCCATAAAGCTGGAGAGGGCGTTAGGGCTGCAGTGATTTTTTATTTCTCCCGGTTTGGCCAGGTCCATGAAATCCTGGCCGGTCCGGCCAAGCCGGTAGCAGCCGGTACAGAAGGAGGGAATATAGCCCATATTGACCACGTCGAAAATGACCTGGTCGAGTGGCCGGTGATCGCCCATATAGAACTGGCCCGAGGCTTCGTTGTCTTTTTCGTATCCTCCGGGGTTGGTGCGGCTTCCGGCGGAGATCTGGGAAACTCCCAGCCGGAAAGTTTCATTCCGCATTTGCGGGCTTTCGCGGGTCGACATGATAATGCCGGTGTAAGGGACGGCAAGGCGCAGAATGGCTACAATTTTTTTGAACTCCAGGTCGGATACGGCATAGGGGGGATGAGAAGCCATTTCGGAGCCGGTGGCAGGCTCCATCCTGGGAACGCTGATGGTATGAGGGCCTACCCCGTAAACTTTTTCCAGTTCGGCGATGTGCTGCAACATGGCCAGCAGTTCAAAGCGGTAATCGTACAGTCCGAAAAGCGCCCCGATGCCCACATCGTCGATACCGGCTTCCATAGCCCGGTGCATCGCTGTCACACGCCAGTCATAATCTCTTTTCCTGCCGCCGGTGTGCACCTTCCGGTATGTCTCACGGTGGTAAGTTTCCTGAAACAGCTGATAGGTGCCTATCTTTTCTTCTTTCAGCATGCGGAATTCGTCCACCTCCAGGGGAGCCACATTGACGTTGATCCTTCTGATTCCCGCACCCTGGTGACGGGCAGAATAAACCGACCGTACCGAATCGAGGACATACCGGATACCTTGTCCGGTATAATATTCGCCGGCCACCAGCAGAATCCGTTTATGGCCCTGGCCGATCAGCGTCTCCGTTTCAGCCATGATCTCCTCCTGACTGAGCGCTTTTCTTTCAATTTCTGTGTTTTTGGCCCGGAAGGCGCAGTAAACACATTCATTGGCGCAAAGATTGGAGATATACAAAGGTGCAAATAAAACCAGCCGTTTCCCGTAAATAGTCTCTTTGATGGTGTTGGCCGCACGAAAGAGCTCTTCAAGCTGTTCCTGCTCCCGAATACCTGTCAGGACAGCAACATCATCCAGTTTGAGTCCCTTCATTTCCAGACCTTTCGAAAGGATCTCCCGAACCTGCTGTTTGTCCGGGTTCATGCTTTTGATCAGAATGTCAGCGACTTCCTGCTCTTTAATGAATGCTGATGTGATTTCCATGCCTTTCGTCTGATTACAGATCAAAAGTAGAAATAAAAATCCCGGTCTGCAAGTACGAGACGAGCATGTTGCGCTGCAACGCCGGCAATTCTTTATCTTTGCAGGGAGGTAAGCCGGTCGTCCGGCGACTGGAACAGCAAAGAGAGTTTTTAAACCGTCATTTGCTCCGGATGAAAAAAATGAATGAAATAATTTGCCAAACGGATTTTTCGGAAGAAGATCTGATCTGCCTGCTGGAATCTGAAGGAGAAGAACGCCGGCTGTTATTCGAAGCTGCAGATCGGAGAAAACAGGAAACGGTCGGGGAAAAGGTTTATTTCCGGGGCCTGGTCGAATTTTCAAATTTCTGCTCAAAAGACTGCCTGTATTGCGGGATCCGGAAAAGCAATGAAAAGGTAAGCCGTTATGAGTTGAGCGATGAAGAGATCCTGGAGGCTTGCCGGTTTTCCTGGGAGAACCACTTCGGTTCGGTGGTCCTGCAGTCGGGCGAACGTTCTTCTTCGCAGTTTACAGAACGGGTAAACCGGCTGATCCGGCAAATTAAGGATCTCTCGGCAGGGGAACTGGGAATTACGCTTTCGTGCGGAGAACAACATGAGGAAACCTATCATCGCTGGTTTGAAAGCGGGGCGCACCGGTATCTTTTACGCATTGAGAGTTCGGACCGGGAGCTTTACGAAAAAATTCATCCGCAAAACGAACACCACTTATTCGAAAAGCGGCTGGAGTGTCTTTACCTGCTGAAGCAATACGGGTACCAGACCGGAACGGGCGTGATGATCGGCCTGCCTTTCCAGACGACCCGTCATTTGGCAAAAGACCTGCTGTTCATGAAAAAACTGGACGTGGATATGGTGGGGATGGGGCCTTATCTTGAACACGAAGACACACCTCTGATCCGGTATACGCATCTTTTACAAAGCAAACAGGAACGCTTTGCCCTGGCGTTGAAAATGATCGCGGCACTGCGGCTGCTGATGCCGGATATCAATATTGCGGCGGCCACCTCCCTGCAGGCGATTGATCCGGCAGGAAGGGAAAAAGCGCTTAAAACGGGTGCCAATATTATCATGCCTAACATGACCCCCCGGGCGTACCGGAAAGAATATCAGTTGTACGAAGGGAAACCATGTCTGGACGAAGATGCCTGCCTGTGCGGCAACTGCCTGGATGCCCGGATCGGTCTGGCCGGTTGCGAGCCCGGCTATGATGAATGGGGTGATTCGCTGCATTTCGCACTCAGGCGTTCCGGTTCTTCCCGAAGCTAACTGTCCGTACCTGTCCAGGTTTCTTCCGGAACATTGAATGCTTTGTTCTTATCGTAGTAGTAAATGATGATCTCTGCTCTTTTACGGACATAGTTCACGGAAACGATATCGATACGGTGGATTTCCAGGCCTGTTTGTGCTTTTAACTCCCGGATGAGGGCCTGTTCATCGTTTCCGGTGATCAGTTCCGATTGTTCACAGGTAATTTTCCGGGACGATTCGTGTGCCAGACGGAAGGTAAACTCGAGCAGCCAGAGGATCCCCGTAACCAAAAGATTTGCAAGGACGACCTGCGAATAGGGGACATATTTGTCCGACACAGAGTTGATGACCGCGATTCCTATCAGGACAAACAGGTAGGTCATTTCTTTGATCCGGACCGGGTTGGTCCGGTATCGCAAAATTCCGAAGAGGGCGAAAAGTCCGAAGGCAAAGCCCAGCTTGAGTTCAACGTCCGACAGCAGGTAGGCCAGCAGGAAGACCATCACATTAACCAGGAGGAATGTAAAGAGGTAGTCTTTGCGTCTGGTTTTGCGGTAATAAATATAGCGGGCAATGACCAGGGTCACGGCAAAATTAAAAAGAAAGCGGATCAGCAGATCCCAGAAATGGGGAGCGTAGAAAAAGGCCGCTTCGTTTAGCACAGGCTGTGGCGGGGTGAATAACAGGCCCGGATGGATGCCGGATTTTAAAAGAAGCAGCTTTGTCATAGCAAAGTTGTTTTGAACGGATTATGGGTATGCTCGTGCTGAAGAAGCCATTTTTTACGCCAAATTCCACCGGCATAGCCGATCAATCTGTTATTGGCTCCGATCACGCGGTGGCAGGGGATGACGATTGCTACCGGGTTTTTGGAATTCGCGCCGCCCACTGCCCGCATCAGATTCCTGTTTCCCATCCCCTTGGCCAGGTCCAGATAGGTGATTTGCTGCCCGTAAGGAATGGTATGCAACTGCTCCCACACTTTTCGCTGGAAGGCCGTTCCGTCCGGCTCAAGTGGCAGGTCAAATTCAAAACGCTGTCCGGCGAAGTACTCGTCCAGTTGAAGGCTGATATTTACTTTTAAGTCGGCATGAAAGCCTTCAGTGTCCTCCATGACATCATTGAAGAGGATCCTTGTGATCTGGCCGTTGTAAGCCTCTGCCGTCAACAGTCCGATAGGGGAGCGGTAAGTGAATTTTTCAGTCACTTTTTTTGTTTTAATGAGAAGAGCGAATTTAGTGATAACAACTGAAAGCTGTGCCGGGTTTGTCGGTTAAAAACAGGAAAGAGGCCCAAAAGCCTCTTTCTTTTAATACCGGTTTCTTGGAGTGTACTGTGTATGCAGCAGATGGTGTGATTTCTCCCCGAGCGGCTTCCCAAGAAAATCTTCGTAGATTTTGATCACTTCCGGATTCTGATGGGATTTCCGGATCGGCATGCCGGCATCTTCTGCATAGATCGCTTCGGCCCGTTTTTTCCGTATTTCAGGGTTGGTCGGAATGGGTTGTCCGCCTCCCCCCAGACAACCGCCGGGACAGGCCATGACCTCTACGAAATGAAAGTGTGCGCTTCCCTCTTTCACCGCTTCCATCAGCTTTTTAGCGTTGGCCAGTCCGTGAGCTACGGCACATTTCAGCTCCACCCCATCCAGAAATGCCCACTCTTTCAGCGGGTTTTCAATTCTAATTCCGGCCTGGCGGATGCCTTCCATTCCCCTGACAGGGGTAATATCCAGGTTTTCAAAGGGAACATCCCTGCCGGTCACCAGTTCGAAAGCTGTTCTCAGGGCAGCCTCCATCACGCCTCCGGTGGCCCCGAAGATCACACCTGCACCGGTCGACTCACCCATGAGCCGATCGAAGGGTGTGTCTTCCAGTTTCAGGAAATCGATGCCGGCCTGTTTGATCATGATGGCCAGTTCCCGTGTAGTCAGCACGTAATCGACGTCCCGGTAGCCGCTGTCGTGCATTTCAGGCCGGGCAGCCTCAAATTTCTTCGCCGTGCAGGGCATGATCGAGACCGACACAATTTTCTCCGGATCCAGTTGCCGGGCCTGTGCATAATAGGTTTTGGCCAGCGCCCCAAACATTTGCTGCGGCGATTTGCAGGAGGAAAGACTTCCCAAAAGTTCAGGGTACATGTGTTCGATATACTTGATCCATCCGGGGGAACAGGAAGTGGCCATCGGGAGCTTTACGGAAGGGTCCTTATCGACGAGGGCTTTTTTGAGCCGCATCAGCAGCTCTGTCCCTTCTTCGACAATCGTCAGATCGGCCGTGAAGTCGGTATCGAGGACGGAGTCAAAACCGAGTCGTTTCAGTACGGAGACCATTTTCCCGGTAACCCTTGTGCCGGTGGGCAGGCCGAGTTCCTCGCCAAGTCCGACACGGACCGCGGGTGCGGTTTGTACGACCACATGCTTTTCCGGATCGGCGATCGCATCCCATACTTCCTCAATATAATTTTTCTCAACCAGCGCGCCGGTCGGACAGTGATTAATGCATTGTCCGCAGGTGGTGCAAACAACCTCATTGATCGGTTTTTCAAAAAAGGTGGCGATCTTCATCTCATCGCCCTTATAAGCGACCGTGAGTGCGTTTACTCCCTGGATCTCTTCGCAGGTTCTCACACAACGCTGGCAGCGGATGCATTTGCTGTTATCCTTGATAATTGAGGGCGAGAACATGTCGATCGTATACTTCCGCTGGGGGGCCAGCGGAATAAAGTCCTGCGTCATGATCTTATAATCGGACGCCAGTTTCTGTAATTCACAACTGCCGTTTTTATAGCAACGGGTACAGTCGGCGTTATGTTCTGAAAGCAGCAATTCAATGATGTGTTTCCTGGAGTTCCGGACGTTCAGGCTGTTTGTCTGAATCTCCATTCCTTCTTCACAAGGGGTGGCGCAGGAGGCAGACAACCGCTTTTGTCCGGCAATTTCAACGACGCATACCCTGCAGTTGCCCGCAACGCACAAATCTTTATGAAAACACAGGGTAGGGATGATCACTCCCGCCTGACCGGCGGCTTCCAGAATTGTTTTTCCTTTTTCAACTTCAACAGGGATCCCGTTGATGGTGATGGTGATGAGATTTGCCATGGACTGATGTTTAGTAGATCATTTCTTCACGGAAATTTTCAACAATGGATGAGAATGAGTTGGCCACCGACTGGCCCAGGCCGCACTTTGCAGTGAGCTGCATTGTTTCGGTCAGCCTGAGCAGCTTGTCCAGGTACTGCGTGGGTTTCTCCGCTCTTTTTACCGCTTTGATGCCATAATACAACTGCTGGCATCCCACACGGCAGGGCGTACATTGTCCGCAGCTTTCTTCCCGGAAAAACTCCAGATAATTATCCAGCACGTTGTACATCGACCGCGAACTATTGAACAACATCATCGATCCTCCTGTAGGCAAAGATATGCCGGTGAGTTTCCCTTTGAAACCGATCGCTGTTTCCGAAAACTTCTTCCGGGGGACCAGAAATCCCGATGCTCCGCCAACCTGAACCGCCTTTGTATCGCCGTCTCCGAATTCGTCGACGAAATCCTGCAGGCTCATTCCCAGTTCAAGCTCGTAAATACCCGGCCGGGGCGTGTCGCCCGATACGGAGAACAATTTGGAACCCCGTGAATACTGAACACCCAGGTCATAAAATTTTTTTGCTCCGTATTTGAAGATGGTATAGGTGTGGGCCAGCGTTTCCACATTGTTAATCACGGTGGGTTTATTCCGGTAGCCCGACCCGGTCGGAAAAGGAGGTTTGTTACGCGGTTCTCCCCGTTTCCCTTCCATCGATTCGAACAAGGCCGTCTCTTCGCCGCAAATATAGGCGCCGCTGCCGAGGAACACAGAAATGTCAAAATCAAAGCCAATATTCCTACAACATTGGATGAATTTCCGGATCACGATTTTCAGCTCGGGCAGCAGGTACTTGTATTCACCGCGCAGATAAATAAACCCGGCTTTTGAACCGATCACATATCCGCAGACTGCCATTCCCGTCAGGACTTTGTAGGGGACAAGCGACAGGATTTCCCGGTCTTTGAATGTCCCGGGTTCCCCTTCATCGGCGTTGCAGATGACGTATTTTTCAGAGGCCGTTTCTTCTGCCGCCAGTTTCCATTTAAGTCCGGTGGGAAAACCTGCGCCGCCTCTTCCTTTTAGTTCCGAACTCATCAGTTCATTGATAATCTCCCTGGCTGGCAGGGCCAGTGTCCTTTTGAGGATCTTTTCCCAGTCATTTTCATTTTTGAAAATGAAATCTGCCCTTTTCAATTGATATGCTCCAAATGCCATGACTCCTCAGTTTAAATTGCTTTTTCCATGTATTTTCCAAGAATTTCCCGGATCATCTCGGAAGTAAGTCCCGAATAGACCTCATCATTGATCAGCATGGCAGGTGCCTTATGACACCAGCCCAGGCAATTGGTCTGCAGCAACGTAAATTTCCCGTCGGGAGTGGTTTCCCCCAGACCGATCTTCAGCATGTCTTCGATGGTATGCAGCATCTGATTTTTCCCTTTCATAGAACAGGTAATTGTTTTGCACACCCGGATAATGTAGCGGCCGGTTTTGCGATACTCCAGAAAAGAGTAAAAGGTGGCCGTGCCATACACTTCTGCCGCCGGAAGATTCAGTTCCCTGGCCACCTCGGTCATGGAATATTCCGACAGGTATCTTTCCTGTTCAACAACACCCTGAAGCACAGGAAGCAGGCTTTCCCTGTTTCTTCCATACTGATCGGCAAGCTGCACGATGAGTTCTCTGATTGGATCCATACAATTGATTTTTGGTTCTGAAACGAGTATATGTTTTAAAAAGATGATAATTGTCATAATAAAACGATCTTTAATCGTCAGAACACCCTTAAGGCAGGATCGGTCACAGCGTCGGTTTACTTTTGCCGAACGACAAAGAAAAGCTATCAAATTTCTTTCGCTTGAGCAGAATGTATCTTCCTGTTTCTCAACATAACAGATTTATTTTATATCAGTCTAATTATAAATAACTGAGGGCCGGAAATACGGCTGCTTCCGTGATTTGTTAAGAATTAAGATTTGCTTAAGTTACATTGGCAGTATTCTGTTATTTTTGCAGTAAAATGGAGAGCAATGCCTTTTGAGATCGAGCGGAAATATTTGGTGAAAGAGTGGTTGCTTCCGGGCAAGGTAACCGGTACGCGAATTGTTCAGGCTTATCTGAGCACGGATCCGGGGCGCACGGTCAGGATCCGTTTGGCAGGAGACCAGGCTTTTTTGACCATCAAGGGAGAGAGTTTAGGAATAAAGCGGCCGGAATTTGAGTATACGATTCCCGTGGCTGACGCGGTCGAAATGCTGAAACTTGCCGTAAGCAGCCCGGTAGAAAAAGTCAGGAGGGAGATTGAACATGACGGAATGAAGTGGGAGGTCGATTATTTCGAAGGAGTGAACCAGGGGCTGGTACTGGCCGAAATTGAATTAAGCTCTGAAGATTATGAATTTACGCTGCCGGAATGGGTTGGGAAGGAAGTGACGGAAGATCCCAGGTACCATAATTCGCAGCTTTCTCTCCGCCCGTATTCGGAATGGGCATAGTTCTGTGGCTTGATTTTTGATAACCGAAAAAAAACATATACAATCATGATTTACAAGTTTTTACTGTTGGGATTCTTCCTTTATTTAGTGATTTCTGAGGCGTCGGCCGTTCCTTTTTCGCAGCCGGCAACTGAGGGAGGTCAAAAGGATTCGGTGAAAGTAAGTGTCGATTATTTGAAGTATTTCCTGCAGCGGCAAGGTAACTGGTATCCGAAAGACGCCAATCTGGAGAGAAGCCTGAACAGCCTGATCCATTTTGTGGAAGATGAGAAGATTGATTCGGTACTGGTTAAGTTGGAAAACAACCAGCCGGATGATCAGTTTTATTTTTACCGGTCGCCCCGGAGGGTGGCGGACAGTCTTTCTGTTCCGGGTTATCTTTCGCAGGCTGGCCTGGCTGAGCAGTTGAAGCGGGTGGATCGTGAAGTGAAAGACAATATTGTCAGAGAGCAGATCGCAGTTCCGGAGGAGCTGTTTGCCAACATGGATTCGCGGATAGGGTTGGTGCCGCGAAACGATGCGGAATGGCTGGTGCGCAACTCCAAGATTGTTCTGCCCGACAGCCTGAGAACGTTCAGTGCGATTCCCGACTCGATGATCAGCAATGTCGATGATCTGCAAAAAGTTCGCAGGCTGGAGAGCGCCCGCCGGGCACTGCTCGAGAAAGCGCGGCTTGAATATAACAGCAGGCTCCGAAAGCAGTACATCGACTCGGTGAGCAATTCCTATCGCAATGATTATATCGCCTCTTATTCGAAGCAAATACAGAAGCAATTTGCCGATTCAGTGAAACGTGTCAATTACCAGCTTCTGGTACGGTACAACGATTCGGTGATGCGATCGGTCAATGATTCCGTAGGCAGTGTTCTTAAGATTTTGGCGTCTTATGCTGCGAAGGATTCAGTAGGGATCTGGCTGCATGCCTCCGACCGTGATTCGATGAGGATTTGGCTTCGGAACAATGATCCTTATTTCACCCGGATTTTCATTAAAAACGAGCAAAACGATTCGCTGGGAGTGCGTGTTGAGAATGCCGGAAAGTACTCGATGCGGTTCATGATCGATGATGGGGTGACCTTTTCCCGGTTCGCTAAAAAGCAGACCCGCGACGTGAACCTTCCGTCGTTCCAGGCCGAATCATCCCTGCGGAAAGTGCAGCAGCGTTACAATGTGGTCACACCCTGGACACTCACCGGGAAAAGCAATCTTGGCTTTACTCAGACGGCGCTGAGCAACTGGAAAGCAGGGGGTGATAATTCTTTCGCATTTTTGTTTGTCTTTGACGGGGCGGCTAATTACGCAAAAAATAACATTACCTGGAGAAATTCACTTCAACTGAGAAATGGTTGGGTGAAGCCCGGCGGAGACAAGATAGAAAAGAACGATGATGCGGTAGAGCTGATCTCCCGTTTCGGGGTGAAGGCAGCAAAAAACTGGTATTATTCGGCCGAGAGCGATTTCCGGACCCAGTTTTTTAACGGCTACAAATATCCCAACCGGGCCCAGCCCATCTCTGCATTTCTGGCCCCGGCTTACTGGGTAGTCAAGTTTGGTTTCGATTACAACCCCAATAAGGATTTGTCCTTACTTCTTTCCCCTTTCAGTGCCAAAATGACCTATGTAGGAGATACGGCAAAAGTGGATCCGAAGAGTTTTGGCATCGGCGAAGGGAAGAAAAGCTATTGGCAAACCGGTCTCAGCGCTGACCTGAACTGGAAAAAGCAAATCACTCCGGATGTCGTGTACAACACCAAATACAAAATGTTTATCAATTATGCAGCTCCGTTCAGCAAATTTGATATCCGCTGGGAAAATGATCTGAGTTTTCAGCTCAGTACCTTTATTAATATGAATGTCAGGTATCATCTGGTTTTTGATGATGATGCCAAGTTCAAGACCGGGCGGTTCGATCCGGTTTCAGAGAAGGAGATTATGAAGCCCCGGTGGCAGATGAAGGAGCTGATCACCATTGGGTTTACCTATACGATGAACAAGAAAATATATAAGCGGAAGCGAATCGGGTAATTATGAAAGAATTAAAAAGGTATTTTGAAATACATGCGCAGCCAAAGGATGTGTACAATGCGTTGACCAATCGGGTGATGATCGAAATATGGACCGGAGAGCCGGCGGAAATGGAGGAGGTAGCCGGTTCGGAATTCTCCATGTGGGACGGCAGTATTACCGGGAAAAACCTGGAGTTTATCAGCAACCGGCAAATTGTGCAGGAATGGTACTTCGGGGAACAGGAGGAACCTTCAATTGTAACGATCAGGCTGCATCCGCACAGGAACGGGACAAGCATGGAAGTGAGACAGACCAATATTCCCGATGAGGCATATGAGAATATCGCGGAAGGCTGGGAGGAAGATTATTTCGATGCACTGAACCAGCTTTTTGAAGAGTAATAAAAAAGAAGAAAGCTGCCCCCACAGGGGCAGCTTTGAGATTGCTTACGCAATTGTTCGAGGAAAGGGATTTTTTGAGTACTTATATATTAGGGATATGATTCCAGTGCCTTTGCACCCGCTTAACCTATTTAACTTCGATCAGTGCGTATTTCGATATTTTCCAGAATTGTGCCGGATCTTTGATCTCCAGGTATGCGATCTGACCGTTTTCTTCCACCAGTTGGTAGG
>JBFXKJ010000097.1:0-12709 GCA_050173895.1 Mangrovibacterium sp.
AATGGAAGACATCATTAACAGGGGGGGCGGCAACCTGGTCATTGAACTGTATAATTCGACCCCGGACAGCAAGCTGGATTCGACGCCGGTCACATTTAGGAAGGACGGACTGGCAAAGACAGTTGATGCAGGAGGAAAAGTAGTCCTGAGCCCGGGAGAGAGTATTTGCCTGGAACAGGGCATGTATCATCGTTTTTACGGAGAGCCGGGAACTGGAAAAGTATTGGTGGGAGAGGTGAGCGCTGTGAATGACGATGCCTCCGATAATTGCTTTTACGAACCCGTAGGCCGGTTCCCCGTTATAGAAGAGGATGAGGAACCGTTACATTGGCTGGTTTCGGATTACAGTAATTTCTTATAGCAGGGTTTTACCCGAATTGAACGATAAACATCAACCTGGACGGATGCCGCGGTTTTCATGTTTGTATCAAGAATCAGATTCGTTTATGTAAAAAGTCCGGATAAAATGGCACAAAGAATTTTAGTTTCGGGAGTTGGCTGCTGTTTGGTTGACCGATTGTATAATCATATTTCTTTTGGATCAGAAGGCTTTTCAAAGTGGCTGTCAAACGATAGAGGAGATGGCGGACTGACACCCGGACACCTGGTATTTAAGGAAGAGTTTGAAAAATTTACAGGGCAGGATTTTCAAGCCGCCCTGAAGGAAATAACCCAGGGCGAATTTCCCGGAGCGATCAATATTGGGGGGCCTTGCATCGTAGCGCTGATTCATGCTGCCCAAATAAGCTTCGGTTCGGATTCCGTTTACCGGTTTTACGGATGCGGAGGAAAGGATGATGACGGAGCATTCCTGATGGCAGCCCTGCAGAAAACACCTGTGAAAACGGACCATTACTGCTTATCCGGTAGTTTAACCCCCTCAACGGTCGTACTCTCTGATCCGACCTATGACCATGGGCATGGAGAGCGGATTTTCATCAATTCCATAGGTTCGGCATGGAATTACTCTCCGAATCATTTGAATCACGATTTTTTTACATCCGATGTCGTTTTTTTCGGAGGAACGGCCCTTGTTCCGGCTATCCATGATCATCTGGACCAACTGCTTGAAAAGGCAAAGAAAAACGGGTGTATTACAATTGTCTCCACAGTCTTTGATTTCCAAAGTGAAAAAAATAATCCGGGAGGAAAATGGCCGTTGGGTAAAACGGATCATTCGTACAGAGATATCGATCTGCTGATTGCCGATTACGAAGAGGCCCTGCATCTGAGCGGAAAATCAACGATCGATGAGGCATTGAACTATTTCCGCGAGAAAGGGACCGGAGCTGTTGTTGTAACAAACGGTTCAAAACCCATCCGCTTCTTTTCGTCGGGAAATCTTTTTCAGTTGATAGCGGATAAGAAAATGCCGGTTTGCGAAGCGGTATCCCTGGAGCTTAAAAAAGGAAGCAGTGGGGATACCACCGGTTGCGGAGACAATTTTGCCGGTGGGGTGATCGCCTCGCTGGTCCGGCAATTGCAGGAGGACAGATTCCCTGTCGACCTGACCGAAGCCTGTAGGTGGGGAGTGGTATCAGGGGGATTTACCTGTTTTTATATGGGAGGAACCTATATGGAAAAGGTTCCTGGTGAGAAAATGAGTCTGATGAGGCCTTTTTATGAAATGTATCAAAGGCAGCTTCAAAGTGAAATAACCGGCAAAAAATAAAGAAGTTGACATCCTCCCAGAGAAATGAAAAAAAATGAAACACCTCCGTCAATTCTGATTTTTGGTGCCGGGAAAATAGGCCGCTCCTTTATCGGTCAGCTATTTGGCTTATCCGGATACGAGCTCGTGTTTTCAGATATCGATCTTTCACTTGTCCGGATGCTGAACGAACGGGGAACCTATCCGGTAGTTGTTAAAGATGAGGTGGGAGTGTGTTTGCAAATTCCCCGCGTCCGCGCCATTTATGGCCTTGATAAGGAACAGGTTGTCAAAGAAATCGCCGCGGCTTCGCTGATGGCAGTGTCAGTGGGTAAAAATGCCCTGGAAAAGATCATTCCCCTTATTGCTGACGGTTTATTGCTGCGTTTCCGGAAAGATCCGGCGAACCCGCTGAACGTGATCATCGCTGAAAATATGCGGTCGGGAGCGTTATTTATTAGACAAAGGCTGAAGGAGAATCTTCCTTCCGGCTATCCCCTCGATTCCCTGGTTGGCCTTGTCGAGACAAGCATTGGTAAGATGGTTCCGATCATGACCCGGGAAGATCTTGAAGCGGATCCTTTGCAGATTTTTGCAGAGGCGTATAACAAGCTCATCATCGATAAAAAGGCCTTTAAAGGTGTAATCCCTCCGGTAAACGGACTTTCTCCGAAAGAAAATATTCAGGCATGGGTCGACAGGAAGGCTTTTATCCATAATCTTGGGCATGCAACGGTTGCTTATTATGGCGCGTTTAAACATCCTGAAGCAATTTATATTTACCAGGTTCTGGATGATACCGACGTATATGTATTTGCAAGGAAAGTCATGCTCCAGGCGGCAGCCATTGTTCAAAGAAATTATCCCGATGATTTTTCAATGGAAGAACTGGAGGAACATATCGACGATTTGTTAAAGCGGTTTCAGAACAAGCATTTAAAAGACACCCTTTACAGAGTAGGGCAGGATCGTCCGCGTAAGCTCGGGCCCGACGATCGTTTTGTAGGAATCATCCGGATGGCTGAACGACATCGAATGAATAATGAGGAAATAATAAAGGCGATGACCCACTCCTTCTTTTTCCGGGTAACGGATGAAAACGGGAACAGATCTGAACAAGATATCCTGCTTGACGACTGTTTGGCAGCAGGACTTGAATATACTCTGCAAAAGATATGCGGATTTGATGAGGGCAGTGATCAAAATCTCATCAGCAGATGCTTGGCCTGCTATGCGGACATTTGTAAACAGGGAAAGGATTATCCGCTTCAATGAAGAACATTATTAACGAACAAACTGACAGGAGATGAAGAAACCCGCTCGTCACGCCGCAAGCCTGTAATTATACGCCTGCGACACGATAAAGCTAAAATTTTTTCTGTATGCATCTCCTCTTTTTACTTTTACTTTAACGGTCTGAAAGCTGTTGCCAAATTAAATTGACCCGGAACAGGGATGCTTCTCTTTCAAATTATCAAAAGCAACTTATATCTCTTTATTTCTATGACTTTTCCCTCGTATATGAAAACAAAATAATTGTGATCTTTACGGGAAAATTCATTGTCTGCTGGTAATTTCGGACAGCGTTTTTCACAACAACTTAAATAACCAATTAAAGAGTTTAGCTTATGTACGGGAAATTTCAGGCTTATCTGCAGGGCGAACTGGCTTCCATCCATGATCAGGGGCTGTTTAAAAACGAGCGGATTCTGATTTCACCTCAGAATGTGGAGATAAAAGTGAAGGGAGGACAGCAAGTCCTTAATTTTTGTGCGAACAACTATCTGGGGCTGTCAGACAACGAACAGCTCATCGAAGCAGCAAAGAAAGCGATGGATGAGCGGGGTTTTGGCATGTCGTCGGTTCGGTTTATCTGCGGGACGCAGGATCTGCACAAACAGCTGGAGGCTAAAATCGCTGAATTTTTTGGAACCGAAGATACCATTTTATATGCTGCTTGCTTCGATGCCAACGGAGGTGTGTTTGAACCCTTGCTGGGCGAGCAGGACGCCATTATTTCGGACGCGCTTAATCATGCGTCGATCATCGATGGGGTAAGGCTCTGCAAGGCGAAACGCTACCGTTATGCCAACAGCAGCATGGAGGAGTTGGAAGAATGCCTGCGTCAGGCGCAGGAGCAACGCTTCAGGATCATTGTTACTGACGGGGTTTTCTCCATGGATGGCAATGTAGCCCGAATCGACCGGATTATCGCACTGGCAGAGCAATACGACGCGCTTGTGATGATCGACGAAAGCCATTCGGCCGGTGTGGTCGGAAAAACGGGCCGCGGTGTCACCGAGCTTTATAATTGCCGGGGAAAAGCCGACATCATTACAGGCACGCTGGGAAAAGCCTTCGGCGGAGCCATCGGCGGATTCACCACAGGGAGAAAGGAAATTATCGACATGCTGCGCCAGCGGTCACGGCCGTACCTGTTCTCAAACTCCATCCCCCCGATGATTGCAGGCGCAGGGATCAGGATGTTTGAGATGATGGAGGAAACCAATGAAAGACAGGATAAGCTGCACGAAAATGTAAGCTATTTCGTTTCCGAAATGAAAGCTGCCGGCTTTGACATCAAACCCACGCAATCGGCTATTTGTGCTGTCATGCTGTACGATGCGCCGCTGTCACAGAAAATGGCGGCAAGGCTGCTGGAAGAAGGCATTTATGTGATCGGCTTTTACTATCCGGTTGTTCCCAAAGGAGAGGCCCGGATCCGCGTCCAACTGTCGGCCGGCCACGAAAGAGAGCAGCTCGACAAATGCATCGCCGCATTTAGTAAGGTCGGCAAAGAGTTAGGTGTCCTGAAATAGTCTTTATACAGACAGTTGTTGCAAATGAAGAAAATCTTGTTTACCGGTTGCGGCGGTCAGATCGGTTCTGAACTGACCCTGGCCTTCCGGAAAATCTACGGTGATGCCAATGTGGTGGCATCGGATATTTCAGCAAAGATCAACCGGGAGGTAGCGGAGAGCGGGCCCTTTGTCGTACTCGACGTGCTGGATAAGCAAAAAATCGCCAGGGTTGTGGATGAATACCACATTGATGCAATCGTCCATCTGGCGGCTGTTTTATCGGCCGTGGGCGAGAAAAACCCGCAGCTGGCCTGGAATGTCAATATGAACGGCAGTGTCAATGTTTTCGAAGTGGCCAGGGAAAAAGGACTTGCGCGTGTGTTGGTTCCCAGTTCCATCGCTGTGTTCGGCCCCAATGCTCCCCGCACAAATACCCCTCAGAAAACGATCCTCCGGCCCGCTACCATGTACGGGGTGACCAAAGTGGCCGGTGAACTGCTGGGCGAATATTATAATCGTCGCTTCGGAATGGATATCCGCGGATTGCGTTATCCCGGCATTATCAGCCATAAAACCCTCCCCGGCGGCGGGACGACCGATTACGCCGTAGCCATTTATTTCGATGCCGTGAAAGCAGGCTCCTATACCTGTTTTTTGAAAGAAGACACTATGCTCCCGATGATGTATATGTCCGATTGCATCCGGGCCACAAGCGAGCTCTTTCACGCGGGGAAGGATCGCCTTCGCCAGGGCACCGGTTACAATGTGGCAGGTTTCAGTGTAACCCCGTCCGAAATGACACGCTCCATTCAAACCCTCATCCCTGGATTTGAGACGATCTACCGGCCTGATTTCCGTCAGGACATCGCCGATTCATGGCCCATGTCGCTCGACGACCGCGAGGCCCGGGAGGAATGGGACTGGAAGCCGGAGTACGACCTGGAACGAACAACTGCCGAAATGCTCCGGGAAATCAGGCTGAAATCAGGATACACAACCAGTACCGGTTTATAAAAGGATCAAGGCTGGATAAAGCATACATCAAGGCAGGATAAAGCCACTTTCGTCCATTAAAGCCCTCTCCGGGAAGAGAGATTTCTTGTTGGAATGAATCAGTATCTTTTTTATTCTCGGTTTTATTGTAAATTTATGCCGGTACTAAACTAAGCTTATTCAATCATGAGGCATTTAACGCTTTTATTAGTCTTTATCTTATCGATGAGCGGACTGACAGTCCTTCGTGCACAACCCTACCAGGCCAATTGGGAGTCGATCGACAGCCGGCCCGTGCCTTCGTGGTTCGAGGATGCCCGTTTCGGGATCTTTATTCACTGGGGACTGTACTCGGTTCCTGCTTACAGTCCCACTGAACGCGACAGTGTGGGTATTTACGACCGTTATGCCGAACATTACTGGAGAAGATGGGCAGAGCCGACCAGCACGACACATTTTTTTAAGAAATTCCACGACCGGGTATACGGACCGGATTTTAAGTATCAGGATTTTGTGAGGGACTTCAAAGCCGAACTTTATGAGCCGGCAGAATGGGCAAAGTTGTTTAAGGATGCCGGAGCGAAATACGTGGTGCTTACCTCAAAACACCATGAAGGTTTTGCCCTTTGGCCTTCGCGCCTGGCCTGGAACTGGAACGCTGTTGACGTTGGTCCGCACCGCGACCTGCTGGGTGATCTGACAACTGCTGTTCGTGAAGAAGGACTGAAAATGGGCTATTATTATTCGCTGCTGGA
Organism: Mangrovibacterium sp.; assembly: GCA_050173895.1. Taxonomy (GTDB): domain Bacteria; phylum Bacteroidota; class Bacteroidia; order Bacteroidales; family Prolixibacteraceae; genus JBCFBK01. The sequence continues at coordinate 6,201 of JBFXKJ010000097.1, forward strand.
GTGGTATCACCCCTTGTACAAAAAGGAAACAATCGGCCAGTATGTCGATGGCCACATGATCCCGCAGATGAAGGAATTGGTCACCGCATATAAACCCGACATTTTCTGGACCGACGGCGAATGGGATTATCCCTCCGATATTTTAAAGAGTACGCATTTCCTGCAGTGGTTGTTCAACGAATCGCTGGTGAAAGATCAGGTGGTGGTAAACGACCGCTGGGGAAAAGAAACCCGGAGCAAACACGGCGGTTTTTATACGACCGAGTATGACCTGGTGCACTCCGGGAACGCCGAAGGCATGAAGTTCGAACGCCCCTGGGAGGAATGCCGCGGAATTGGCGGATCATTTGGATATAACCGGAAGGAAAACCTGGAAGACTATGCCTCTTCCGAAGAGCTGGTCCACATCCTTATTAATAAAGTCGGTCGGGGAGGTAATCTGCTGTTGAACATTGGCCCCACAGCCGACGGACGCATTCCGGTCATTATGCAGCAGCGGCTGCTGGATATGGGTGCCTGGCTGAAAGTAAACGGCGAAGCCATTTACGGAACACGCAGCTGGGAAAATGCGCCGGCCGTTTCGTCGGCAAGCACGGTTTACTTTACGACGAAGGGAGACGACCTGTACGTGCTGGTAACCAAATGGCAGGATACGCCCATTACCGTCAAGGGAGTGGGAAAAGCAACTGATGTGAGCCTGCTGGGGTACAAAGGGAAAATAAAATTTTCAGCTTCCGGGAACAGGCTGGCCATTACGCCGCCTGTGATCACTCCGGCTACTATGCCGTGTCAGTACGCCTGGGCGTTTAAGGTGAAAAATGCGCTGATTGGCGAATAAGAGATAAACGTCGTTTAAAGCTTTTGCCGGGCCTTCGCTGAAAGTGAGGAGCCCGGTTTTTCTTTGCCTTACCGGATGCACAGCCGCCCCGGTTGCGTATAGAACTCGCTAATATATAAGTAATTACTTGAAATTTGTAAAAAAGTGTAAAAAAATACTTTTAGGTATTATATTTTGACGTAACTTACATAAGCAAATTGGAACCATACACCAGTCGTTCCCGACGGGAAAGAAATGGTGTAGCTTTTAAGTCTCTCATTGACTATTTCGACACTCATTAAACAGCTAATAACTAATTGTTTGCCTGATGATCTATCCGATCCTTAAATTTCTGACGGGGCAATTGAATCAATATATGGATGAAGTCAAAAAAGCTACGGACGGGGTCACCTCACCGGTGGTTCTGCTGGAAAGCATTGTGAATATTGAAGAGAGTAAGCTCAGGGAAAAGAATAATCTTTTACTTTTTATGGTGAATCTTTCGGAAGAGGCTTCAATGAAAAATCATCCGGCTTATGTTCGTCAGACCGAAGAAGAGGCCGTCTACAAAAATCCGCCGCTGAATCTGAATGTGTATGTGGTGGTTACAGCCCTGATGACGAATTATGAAAATGAACTGCGCTATCTGACGCATGCCCTTAGGTTTTTTCAGGGGAAGCCGGTTTTTACGCACCAGAACAGTGTTTCGCAGGTGGAAGGATTACCGGATCGCTTCCGGATTATTTTGGATCTTTATTCCCTTTCTTTTGAGCAGATCAATTACCTGTGGAGTACGCTGGGGGGAAAACAGCATCCCTTTGTATGCTATAAGCTGAGGATGGTGGAGGTTGAACGGGAAAGCACAACGGCAACAAGAGGAGTGATCAGGCAGGTTCGCATTGAAAACGGGCAATAGGAACAGGCATTAAACGTCATATATAATAGTCAGGTTATGTCAGTTACGATCGCTTACGAAATTTTGTTTGAAGTCAAAATTCTACATCACTATTTTTTGAACCGGGCACAGGTTGTTTTTGACCGGATACCCCTTGCCGAGCGCGCGGCGCTGATGCTGTCGTATGACTGCCGCGAATTCGTTGAAATCCGTCCGACGCCTTCATGCGAACAGATGCTTCGCTCGCACCGTTGCCTGTTTAAACTGACCGCTTCCGGTTTTGTGGTGGCCTTGCGGGCTGAGGAAGATCCGGATGACCCCCAAAAACGCCTTCCGTTTGTGCCGTTTGATGAGGATGATGTTTTTGATTTTACCATGCAGGCCACTGATGTTAATTTTTGGAATTATACGGCCCTGCCTTTTACCGGAAATTCCGGAAGGATGTTCGTTTTCGGCAACCGGCAGGGAACAGCGCCGCTCCTTTTTCCCTGGCTTACGGTGAGTCCTCCCGCATTTCAGGCAGGTAGCGAATACCTTCCCGGCGATATGCTTGGCAACAAAGCCGTTGATCCTGCAAAACTGTTCATCGCCAAGGTAAGAACCAAAAAGAAAACCACGGTTGCATCCGACTGGCTGGAAGAGAAAAAAACGGAGGGTTTTCCGATGTATTATGCCGGAGGAGTCGACCGGATGCCCGTTTGGAAGGATCATGTGAATTACTGTCCGGACGTCTCCGGGTTGGCTCCGGAAATGAAACTTGTCAGTGAAACGGGAAAGGAGTTTACCGTTCCCTTTGAAACGTTGCCTGGCGACCGGCCGCTTTTCCAGCTCGATCTGAGCCGCTTTCCCGAAGGCATTTACACCCTGCACGCACAATCGGCTTCCCCGGCCTGGGCTGACGAAATCCGGTTCTTCCTGCATCACGGCCGTGAAATACCTTTCGCGATGATCCACCTGGCTGTTAAAAGCAATGTGAATGCGTATCGAATGACAGGCGACAACCATGAACTGAGGTCGCCGGTATATGAAATCCGTTTCAGAAACCGGGCTACCCACTGGCGTTACATCGGGAAAGACTTTGATCAAGACTCCGTTACCTCCGAACCGCTCCCGCTGACCCGTTTCGGCGTGATCAACGATGTGGCTGTTCCCGGCAAGGACGGCACCATGGTCGAGGATCTGCCCAATCCTTTCGAAATGATGGTTAAAACGGAAGCGTTAACAAGTGCTGAAGAAGAAAAGTACTATTCAGAAATTTATATCCACTAATAAATTAACCGCGAACGTATTATGGCAAAAACTTACAAAACACCAGGCGTCTACGTTGAGGAAATTTCGAAGCTTCCTCCTTCTGTCGCAGAAGTTGAAACTGCTATCCCTGCTTTCATTGGTTATACGAAAAACGATTCTTATAACGGGATGAACCTCACTGCCAAACCTGTCAGGGTCAAATCGCTGGCAGAGTACGTCGAAATTTTTGGGATGCCCGATCCGGTTGTTTTTAAAACCGGAGCCGACGACGGTATTAAGATCAAAAAGGAGAACAATGTATTCCTGATCGAAGGGGTGCTGAGTGATCCGTTTGACAGCCTTAAATTCCGTCTTTATTATGGCCTTCAGCTTTATTTCGCCAACGGCGGCGGCCCCTGTTACATCGCCTCCTGCGGGAAGTACGGAACCCAGGTTTCGAAAGAAGACATGAGTAAAGCGTTGGCTGCGGTGCGGAAAGAAGACGAACCAACCATCCTTGTTTTTACCGACGCGGTTTCGCTCACCGATAAAGATGAGTTCTATGGTTTATACGCCGATGCACTGAAGCAAAGCTCGGAACTGATGGACCGCGTGGTACTGGTCGACCTTTACCTGGATGCAGCAAAAAAGGGAAATGTTCCTTTTGATGATGTAAAGGATGAATTCAGGACAAAAATAGGCAACAACTACCTGAGCTACGGTGCGGCTTATTATCCCTGGCTGCTGACCACGCTCGATTACTATGTGGATGAATCATCCATTAAAATCATAAAAGGGACCGGTGTGGATGCCGGTGAGATTAAAACCGGAACGGTTTTGCGAAAATATCCGGCCGAAGGTTCTGTCGAAGTGGTTAACCCCGATACTTCCCTTTATCACTGGCAGAGCATGATTTATGCCATGATTAAAAAGGAGATGGCAAAATTTAAGCTTATCCTGCCGCCTTCACCTGCGGTGGCGGGGATCTATGCCATGGTCGACAATGCACGGGGCGTGTGGAAAGCTCCGGCCAATGTCAGCCTCAACTACGTGAAAGCCCCGCTGGTCAAAATTGACGATCCTGGACAGGAAGAAATGAATGTGACTGTTTCCGGTAAATCGGTCAACGCGATCCGCAGCTTCACCGGTAAGGGAGTCCTGGTATGGGGAGCACGTACACTGGCCGGAAATGACAATGAATGGAAATATATATCCGTCAGGCGGTTTTACAATATGGTCGAAGAATCGCTGAAAAAAGCAACCGAACCGTTTGTGTTTGAACCGAACGACAAAAAAACATGGACCAAGGTGAAGGCGATGGCTGAGAATTACCTGACCCTTAAATGGCGCGATGGCGCGTTGCAGGGAGCCAAGCCTGAGGAAGCTTTTTTTGTGCACGTCGGACTGGGCGAGACCATGACGGCCCTGGATATCCTCGAAGGCCGGATGATCGTTGAAATCGGAATGGCTGTGGTTCGGCCTGCCGAGTTTATCATCCTTCGGTTTTCTCATAAAATGGCAGTTTCTTAAGCCCGGTAAATCTTCAGCAAATGACTACCTACAAAACACCCGGTGTGTATGTCCGGGAAATGGCCCTGTTTCCGCCTTCGGTTGCGGAAGTGGCCACGGCGGTCCCGGCTTTTATCGGGTATACCGCCTTTGCTTCCGATGAAGACGCAAATCCGCTGAACCTGATCCCTGCAAAGATCCGTTCCCTGCTCGAGTTTGAAACTCTGTTCGGAGGTGCTTTCGTTCCGGAAACGTATCAGGTTTATGTCGATCCCGCCGGACCTGCTGCCGATTCGGTCACTGCCGGTGCCCGTTTTTACCTGTACGACAGTCTGCGGCTGTTCTACGACAACGGCGGTGGCGAGTGTTACATCGTGTCGGTCGGTATTTTCGGCGACGCGAAGGTTGCAGGCATTAAAAAGGCTGACCTGGAAAAAGGAATTCAGGCAGTGGCGGCACTTGACGAGCCCACCCTGATCCTGTTCCCTGATGCCGTGGCGATGGGGGGAGATGACCGGTTCACCGACATGGGAAACCTTCAGCAGACCGCCCTGGCACAGTGTGCACGCTTGCAGGATCGTTTCACGGTCATGGATCTGATGGATGGCTTTCGTGCCGCCGAAGTGGCCTTCGATCCGGTTTCGGTGTTCCGGCAACAGGTGGGCATGAATAACCTCAGTTACGGCGCCGCCTATTATCCCTGGCTGAAGACCTCCTTCCTTTCTGCCATTCGCTGGGACCAGCTCAAATTTTTTAAGAAGGGAACGGAAGATGCGTTCGACCCTTCGGCAGAACTGGCTGCCGACCCGCTCTTCGCTATTTTTCAGACTGCGAAAAATGACCTCCAATCGGTTAGCGATAAAGTGTCGGCGATCAGCGGCGATTCGGCGGGTATCGGCGAAGCGCTGGATGCAACGGTAAAGGCAATTGCAGAGGCAGCAGATGAAGCCGTAAAAAAGCAAAAGCTGACCGAATACCTGAAAATCCTCTCTTCGGTGGCCGTGTATTTCCCCCTTCTGGAGTCGACCGCGGGCACAGAACTTAAAAAAACGCTCGACGTACTGAAGCGGGACAAGAACCTGCAGGAAACCCTGAAAAAGCTGATTGGCTTTGAAAAAAGCGGTAAGATCACCGGCGTGCTGAATGATAACACGGCAGCTTCGGTGAAGTCGACCTATTCATCGCTCGATAAATCGGAATGGATCGGCAAGGCCAAATACACGGAGATCGCTGCTGACGATACCAATTATGTCGCGGGCGAGCAGCTTAAGGTGATTGCGGCCATGGACGAGGCAAAGATCCGGCCGCGGCTGATCCAGGCGTTTCAAAAAATACAGGATGATGCCGCTCTGGTAGTTTCGATATCTGAGAAAACGCTGATGGAGAGTCATCCCTTGTTCAGCGGGGCGCTCTCAAAAATCACGGATCTGATGAGGCTTGTTCCAGCGTCGGGAGCAGTAGCCGGCATTTATGCGGCAACCGACCGCACCCGGGGTGTCTGGCAGGCGCCGGCCAATGTCAGCATCAATTCGGTGGTGGGGCCGGCTGTGAAAATCGACAGCCGCGACCAGGAAGACCTGAATGTCCATACCACCGGCAAGTCGGTCAATGCCATCCGTGCGTTCACCGGCCGGGGAGTGCTCGTCTGGGGAAGCCGCACGCTCGCCGGAAACGACAATGAATGGAAATACATCCCTGTGCGGCGCTTCTTTAATATGGTTGAAGAGTCGGTGAAAAAAGCGAGCGAACCCTTCATCTTTGAGCCGAACGACAAAAATACCTGGGTGAAGGTAAAGGCAATGATCGAAAACTACCTGATCCTGCTGTGGAGGGCCGGAGCCCTTCAGGGCGCAAAACCCGAAGAAGCGTTTTTTGTCGCCGTCGGACTGGGTGAAACCATGACTGCTTTGGATCTCCTCGAAGGCCGCATGGTCGTCGAGATCGGTCTGGCTGCCGTCCGTCCTTCCGAATTTATTATTCTCCGCTTTAGTCATAAAATGATGGAAACAAATTCATAATCTAAAAAACCTGAGCTATGGCAAATTATCCGCTACCGAA
>JBFXKJ010000098.1:0-3170 GCA_050173895.1 Mangrovibacterium sp.
TACCGGGATCAGTGCCGGCCAAAAGACGATAGATGGTTTGTCCTTCGCTGACGAAACTATCTTTCCTGCAGTAATGGCCCGTGGCCACGTAATCGGCGCCGAACTTTATGCATTCGTCCATGAAAATATCGAACTTTATTTCCCGGTTGCATAAAACATCGGGGTTTGGCGTGCGGCCTTTGCCGTATTCCTCAAACATATAATCGACCACGCGCTGTTTATAGTCCTTGCTGAGGTCGACAATATGAAAAGGGATATCCAGTTTTTTTGCCACCATTTCAGCAATCAGCGCGTCATCTTCCCAGGTACACTGGCCGGTGAGCGTCCCGGTGCGGTCGTGCCAGTTGATCATGAAAAGGGCCGTGACATCATAACCCTGCTGTTTTAACAGCCAGGCAGCCACACTCGAATCTACCCCTCCCGACAATCCTATGACGACTTTCTTCATTTTTTTTTATTGAATAGAACGACAAAAGTAGAAGGAAATTCGGAATTTGACAATTTCCCGGCTCTTCCTGTTGCGGGGAGCACAACATCGGCAAACAGGGGGTCTGTGTCTATAAAAATGATAACTTTGTCCGGTTAGTTTGCCTGTTGAGAAAGAGGGAAACATCTTTGGTTCTGTTTTTGATGTACATTGAAAAATCCAGCAAATTAAAATTAATAGATTATGAAGCGAGTTAACATTCTGTTGTTTTGTTTGATATGTGCCATTCCGGCCTTCTCCCAGTCGAAATTCTTTGTGGGTTTGAACGCCGGGATCGACCACAATTTTAACAAGTACTATTCGCCGAACAGTTATGAGAAATTCGAAAATGGGAAGATGGATTACAGCGCGGCCCTGGATCTGGGGTACCGGTTTTCGGACAAAGTGCGGTTCCGGCTCTCGTCGGGCTACAACCAGTTCAGCTTCGGGCAGGAAAACAGTGCGCTGAAATCGGAAAGGACGCTTTACAATCTTTCGTTTACACCGCGGCTTGACTTCCGGGTTTGGAATGCAAAAAAACTGGAACTGTTCCTTTCGCCCGGTATCCGGCTTGAATATGTGATCACTTCTGACGGGGAGACCTGGTACGACGGCGGAGGGTATTCGCGGCAGAATGTGTATGTAGCGGCCGATTACCGCGACAAGAACTCCGGATTCACGGGAGGCGCTCTTTTAAAGTACAATGTGAACGAACATCTTGGGGTGACGCTGGCCCCCGATTATACGATATTTGCCAACAAGGTTTATGAGCGCAACTCGGGTGTTCAGCATCGTGCGAGTGTGAAAGCGGGCATTGAATGGCGCTTTTGAGCACTTTAAAAAAAAGAGAGAGGCCGCCCTTTGACGGGCGAACCTCTCTTGTCAAAACTACAGCTTTCTTCCCACTAAAGCGTTAATTCCCGGTATTCGTTGTTGTGGTGGCAGCAGGTGCGGCGGGTGTGGGCGCCATGCTGATATCTACCACCGTTTTTTCCTGTTCTTTCACTTCCACGCCGGTCGCCTTAAATTCCTGATACCCTTCGGCATTGGCCCTGATCCAGTAATTTCCGGGAAGCAGTCCGATTACAGCGTAATAGCCTTGTTCATTGGTGAGCGCGGTCGATATCACGAGCGTATCCTGGAGAACTTCCACGGGCACATTGACAATCGGTGTTTTGGCGGTGCTGTCAATCACTGTCCCCTCGATGCTTCCGGCGATATCTTTCACTGTTGCACGGATTACCGGTTTGAAAATAAACCCTTTGATTCCGGCATGTGTGTTGGGATTACCCTGTACCACAAACGATTTGCTGACGTCGAAATCGAGGATCAGCGTAGTCGTTGAGCCGCCGGTGACTTCCAGTCCGTTCATGATGTTGATCTTCAGGCCGGAGCTGCTTCCGCTGGGGATCTTCATGTCGAACACCGTGTTCGCTTCGTCGTTCAAAACGATATTCGATTCCACAATGTGAAGGCGGAGCTGGTCGTAAACTCCCGGTTCAAGATCTGCTTCTCCGATTTTCGCGGTGACTCCGTTGCGAAGGTCAAGCAGGTTGAATTCCTGCTGCTCGTCAGAAATGACATAAAACTGCACGGAATCTTCCGATCCGCCTTTCCTGATCTCGATGCGGTCGATGACGATGTTTGCTTCAGCCACCTGATCGGCGGGGAAGGGGGCATCGGTCAGCAATACATTTACTTTCCCTTTTGAGTCCGAAGTGGGCCCATCATCCTGTGTACAGGCGGGGAATAATCCTGCAAGCACACCAGCCAGCAGGAGCGACATTGTTTTTAACTTTTTCATGATTTTGTCTTTTTGTTTGTAATGACACACTTAGTTGAATGGAAGGCATAGTCAAGGTCCAGAGAACGGCAGACAATCCGGATAGCGGTTTCTGCTTCTGCGGTCTCAAGATTCCCGGAAAAGTGCAGGGGTTGGCGGGATTCCAGGCGAATGGAGATCTGGAAGAAATTTTCCAGGGCTGTCAGTACACCTGAGAGTTCTTCCCCGGAGAACGACCGCCTGAAATGGGCCATCTCCGGGTAAGCTGTTTGCAGCAGGGCAATTTTGTTATCTTCAAATGAATAGCCGGCGGGGATTCGCTGGAGCTTCTCCCCCTGCCTCAACCCGACAGCCCCTTCGAAACAGTTTACCACAATACCTCTGCCCGTTTCGGAAATCTGAAACCGCGTTCCAAAAACATTGATCTTTCCTTCACTTGTTTTAATTGTTAATTTATTCCCCTTATTAACCTCGAAATATGCATCGCCTTGCAGCCTGACCTCCTTTTTCCACCAATACTTTGGATAACTCATCGCACTGTTGCTGTTCAGAATGACACGGGAATGATCAGGAAGCCTGAAAACCTGCACCTGAAGCGAATCGTTCTCCAGGTGCGTCACTGAAAGAAGGAAATGAAGAAGGAGAATGAAAACCAGTGAGGCAGCAGCTGAGATTGCCAACCGGTAAGCAGGATTAAAGGATACCAACCTAATCCTGCGGGGGTTTTGACCTCCTTCTTCAATTTTACGTAATAATTTACCCAATATGGCATCCTTATCCCTGACTGCAGGTACCACATACCTGCTGATCAGAAAGTCTGCCCCGCTGATTGACTTCGATGCAACGGGCAAACACGGTGGATAATTTTTACCTGTCGGGTTCATATACTTTAATTGCATTGACACCCCTACTATCCTTTGC
>JBFXKJ010000098.1:3270-12648 GCA_050173895.1 Mangrovibacterium sp.
TCCCGCCGACAAGGTATGGGCTTCCTGAGTTGCAGGTCAGGTTTGTAGAGAAGATCCAACCCCCGTAGCGGGCCATTTCCGTCCATCTGATCCGGTGCCGCTGGTCATTGAAAGCGGGATAGGACAGGCCTTCATTAAAGCCGGCGAATTGTTCCACCCCTTTTGAAACCGACCAGGCCAGCATGTGCGTGAGGTACTTTTGCCTGTAGTGGACGAGCAGGTCCGCCCCGTAGTTTTCGGCTTCACCCTCTCGCGGGGTATAGGTGACGGTCTTATCTCTTGTGCCGCTCAGTTCGCCATACAGGTTCAGCTTATCTTTGGTTCTTCTGTAAAATAGTTCCGCCTCGGCTGTAAGGCCTTTTTTTTCATAGCGGACACCCCAGGCATGTTGTTGTGCTTTCAAAATCCCTTCTCCGGTGGGGTCAGGTAAATACCATACGTGGTCGGCAACACCTCCGGCATCGATTTTCCGGATTTGTGAAAGAAACTGGTTGTAGAGCCCTCCGGAATAAAAGAGGTTCAGGTCGGGCATCAGGTAGAGGCTTGCCCCAAACCGGGGTTGAACAAAAAAGTCGCCAGAGCTGCCTTCCCGGTTTACCCGCACCCCTGCTCTGATGCTTAGCTTGTCGGTCAGGCTGATTTTCTCCTGGAAATAAGCATGGAGCAGAGCGGCGTTCCTGTCGTATTGCGTGGAATCGACGGGTGTATTGCCCGATGAACTTTCAAAGCGGTAATGGTAACGCACATCATCAAAATCAACGCCCGCTCCAAGCTGATGTGTAAAGGATCCGGTTTTCAGTTCGGTCGACCAGCTTAGCCGGAGCTCCTGTAAATAGTTGGCGTCGACGTTGCTTTCTTCCTTTCCGCCTTTCCCCTGTTTGTTGGATGCCAGGCCGGCATAAGAAAGCGAATTGCGGCTGACTTCGTTATAGCCGGCAGAAAAGCTGTGGCGCCAGTGATGTTGAGACTGGTACTTCCAGTTTGCGCTGAGCCCGGTATTCTTTATATCGGCCTGGTCGTTCCGGAACAAGCGGTCGTTGGTGTAAATAAACTCCCGGTCCTGCTTGTCGTTGCTGTTGAAGGCATTCAGCGTGACCTCCTGCCTCTCCGAGGGTTTGATGCTCAGCTTCAGGTTGAAATCGTCAAACCGGACGCCGGGGATCACCGATGCGGCTTCATTTGTGAGTGACTGTTGTTCAAGAATCTGTTTGTAGAGGTAGTTCTGCCATTGATCGATGTATGATCTCCGGTAGGCTCCGCTGAGGGATACCTTTTTACCCAGCGGGATTTGTCCTGCCGCATTGACATTCAGCAGGCCGGCCGACAGGTTGAGCGCCGGTTTGAAGTAATTGTACTGGCCGGTGAGTTCCACCATTCCCGCCACCCGTTCGCCGTAAGTGGCGTCGAATGCACCCCGTGAAACGAAAGCCTGCGAAATGAATTTGGCATTCAGCACGCTCATGTTGCCGAACAGGTGGCTTGTTTCCAGTACGGGCATACCGTCAAGGAGGATCAGGTTTTCGGAGGGGGAGCTGCCGCGGATGGAGATACCGGGCGTTTGGCCACCGGCGAGCTGAATTCCCGGGATCAGGCTGAGGGCGGTGATGAGATCGCTGTCGTCAATCCGCGGCAGGTTGGCCGACTGTGCCGGATTGAACGCAATCCGTTCCGACTCCTTATTCAGCGCGATCATATCTTTTTGTTCCTGGTAGACCTTTATTGCTTTCATCTGAACGGAATAGGGCCGGAGCCTGATCCGGTGGAACACGCCCGGTGAAATGCTCAGCACCGTATCCATCTGCTGGTAACCCAGATGGCTTATTTTTACTGACATTCGGTCTGTTTCAGGCATCATCTGTGAGAAAATGCCCAGTTCGTTGGTGGTCGTTCCACTGGTTTTACCCAGAAGAATATGGCAAAACAGCAGGGGTTCTCCGGTTTCCCTGTCCGATACGGTCCCTTCAAATAAAAATGTTCTCCCGGGCGGAGACGGCGAAGGATCTGCGTACAACACGCATGTGCCGTCGATCCATTCATAAAGCAGATGATGCTTTGCCGAGATTTCATCCAGGAACCGCGATACAGGTACCGAGTCGAGTTCGAGGTTGACCGTTAATCCGGCGAGCAGGTCGGCATTGAATGCAAACCGGAGACGGTACGTGGACGATATTTCCTGCAGCAGCTCTCCGAGCTTTTGATCCTTCGCATGCACGGTGATATTTTTTTCCTGTGCCCCGGACGGCAAGGCCATCAGGAGAATAACAACCAGACAAACAATATATTGGCTATTCCTTTTCAAGGATCATTAATTTGCCGTTTTCGATTTTCCAGTTGAATTGCATGGCGGTTGAAAGAATCTGAAGGGCCTGGCTGGTTTTGTCGACGTCAAGGCTGCCCGAAAATTTTCTGTCCAGAACAGGCTGGGGGGCTTCGAGCCGGAGGCCCTGCCGTTCACACAGGAGTGTCAGGACATCCCTCAAAGGACGGTTACTCCAGCGGTAGGTGCCCGGAGGCAGCGAGAGGACTTCCTGTGGATCAAAAGAGAAGGGACCCTCGGTCGAACTGCTGTCGAACAGAACGGATTGATTTGCTTTCAGGGTTGTTTCCTTCCCGTGGATCCGGATGCCCACCGTTCCGGAGAAGCAGTCAATTCTGCCCGATGAGTCGCTGTAAGCCAGGATGTTGAAGCTGGTGCCCAGTACCGTCAGGTTGCCTCCCGGAAATTTCACCCGGAATTTTTTCCCGGGTTTTACCTGGAAGAAGGCTTCTCCCTTTAGCTTTAGCTCACGTTTGCCAAAATAGCTGTAAGTGATTTCAGAGCGTGCTTTCAGATTGACGCGGCTGCTGTCGGGGAGCCAGACGACCTGAGCCGCCTGCCCCTTGTTTTTGACGGGATGTGAAAAAAGTCCCAGCTTTGGTCCTGCAGTCAGCGTCAGCAGGAAAACCGCCGCTGCAGCGCCTGCCCACAGGACGAGTGAATATTTTTTTGCGGCGGGCTTCTTCGGTACGGATACCTTTGTGCCGGCAGCGATTTTGTTGCTGAGGCTTTCCCATGCCTCCTCTTTCGTCCGGGAAGCAGGTACCTTCCAGCCTGAAAAATGTTGTTCCATGTCAAATTTCTGCTGCTCCATCGGGCTTAGAATTTTTGATCCATATTCTCTCTTAAAAACTTCAGGGCCTTTGTCATGTGCTTTTCCACAGCCTTTATGCTGATTTTCATTGTTTCAGCAATCTCTGTATACGTGAGCCGGTCGATCCGGTTCATCAGGAAAATAACCCTTGTTTTTTCAGGAATCCTGCCGATCAGCTTCTGCAGGGCCTGGTCAAATTCTTTCAGCTCGAGCACAAACTCGGGCGATTGGTGATCCTGTTCCGGTATAAGCGAACTGATAAAAGTCAGATTTATTTTTTTTCTTCTGTGATATTTGAAAAAAAGATTCTTTGCGATGGTAAACAAATAAGCGCGGACGGTTTCTTTTTTTATCCGTCCCTGTTCCTCCCAAAAAGCAAGAAAAACATCCTGTGTCAGATCTTCTGCCAGAGCAATATCGCCTGAGAGGTAATAAATATAATTTCGAATGTATTCAAAATAGTCGTTAAAAACGGTTTTAAACCAGTCGATATTCTGTTTTTCCTGCGTCATCAGATCATGGTTAGCGAGCCATACAAATATAGAAAAAAAAATATCGGAGATGACGAATGAGAAGAATTGCAGCAAACGCAAAAGAACCCCGCCTTTCATAAAGGCAGGGTTCAGTGCGGGAGGAAGGTTTAACTGTTTACTTGTTCAGTGAATTACAGATCTTTTGGTTTATTTCCCTGATCCGTTTCTCGTCCACTTTGATCACTTTTCTGTCGTAGGTCATCAGTCCGTTCACTTCCATTTCGACATCGGTGGTCTGGGTATAAACTGCGGCTGAAAAGCCTGCCTTGACAAGCTTGAACAGTTGTTCTCCGTATTTCACGTATTCGTCGGTCACTTCCTCCGAATTCTTAAATTGCACGTAGCCCCAGTTTTTTCGTTGGTCCACAGGTGACCTTCCACGGGCAGGCCGATACCTCCGTATTCGCCCAATACCGTAGCGCGTTGGGCGTCGTAGAGGTACAGTCCGGGTTGCGGGTAATTATGCAGATCGAGCATATCGCCCACGGGGTAATGATTCCCGCCGCTGGCGGGATTGACAAGCCTGGAAGGTGTTTTAATGTGGTCTCCGGCAGGCTTCCACTGAGCCCCCGCGTTTCCCGCCACCAGGCAGAAAAGAAGAGGTAAGAATAATTTTCGCATGATTTGAAAAGCTTTTATTGATGTTCTGTTTCTTATACAAGATCGGCATCAAATATACTCATATTCGAAGCAGAAAACTTACATTTGGAGCCAGCTAAGTTGTGAATCAGATGGAAGCACCTGTGCGAAAGATCATACATGTGGATATGGATGCTTTTTATGCGTCTGTCGAACAGCGCGACCGTCCGGAGCTTAAAGGGAAGCCGGTGGTGGTGGGCAGCGATCATCCCAGGGGGGTCGTTGCCGCGGCCAGTTATGAGGCCCGCAGGTTTGGCGTGCGTTCGGCTATGCCGTCGGTGGTGGCGAAGCGGAAATGCCCCGACCTGATTTTTATTCCGGGCGATTTCAGTAAGTACAAGGCGGTGAGCCGGCAAATCCGTGACATTTTTTTTGAATATACCGACCTGGTGGAGCCGCTGTCGCTCGACGAAGCCTTTCTGGATGTAACAATGGCAAAAAAAGGGAAGCCGTCAGCGACCCTCATTGCCCGTGAGATTAAGAAAAGGATCAGGGAGGAAACAGGCCTGGCCGCTTCGGCCGGTGTTTCGTACTGCAAGTTCCTGGCGAAGATCGCCTCGGATGAGAAAAAGCCTGACGGCCTGTTTGTCATTACGCCCGGCATGGCGGAAGCTTTTATCGAAAAACTGGAGATCGGCAAGTTCTTCGGCATCGGCAAGGTCACGGCCCGGAAACTGAACGAGCAGGGCATCTATTATGGCGCCGACCTGAAAAAACTGGACCAGGGAGAGTTAATCCGGCAGTTTGGCAAATCAGGCACGTACTATTACCAGGTCGTCAGAGGAATTGATAACAGGCCGGTGGTGGCAAGCCGCGAACGGAAATCATTGGGGGCGGAGAACACCTTTGGCCGGGATTACCATTTAACGGACGATCTGAAAGAGCAGATGGCTTCGATCGAAGAAGAATTGTGGCGCAGGATTCAGCGTACGCAGACATTCGGACGTACCTTGACCCTGAAGATAAAATTTGCTGATTTTGAGCAGATCACCAGAAGCAAAACCCTGCCGGAGCCGGTCGATTCGATGTTTACGCTACATAAAACCGCCCTTCAACTGCTTAAATCGGAGGAGCCTTTTATTAAAGGTGTGCGCCTGCTGGGCCTGACGGTTTCGCATTTCCCCGAAGAGAAAAAAGGGCCCGTGCAACTCACGCTCGAATTCTGAATGGCGCGGATATAAAACGTTCCTGCCGGTTTCAACCTTTGGATACTGCATTTGCTTTTTATTACTTTGCTGGATACTGATTTTAAACGGACCCTATTGAAACCCAGGATTGGCGATATTGATTCAGTGGTGCTCAGCAAACTGAGAGACAACGATCTGGTTGCCTTTGAGAAAGTTTATATGGCCTATAGTGAAAAACTGTTTCATTTCGCATTCTCCTATCTGAAAAGCACTTTCGAGGCCGAAGAAATCGTACAGGAAGTTTTCATACAGGTGTGGGAAATGCGGCATCAGATCGATCCCGGCCGTTCGTTCGACAGTTTAATCCACCGGATGACCATTAACCGGGTTTATAATCAGATGAAGCATCAGGTTGTAAAACAAAAATACCAGAATTATCTGACGCAGTTTGACTCTTCCCTGCAGGACAGTCCCGAGGCTGCCCTTCATTTTAAGCAACTGGAAGCAAAAATTAACCTGTTGCTCACCAGGCTGCCCGAACAGCAAAGGACTGTTTTTGAAATGAGCCGGATGAAAGGCCTTTCGCATGCCCAAATAGCCAACGAATTGGGACTATCGGTCAGAACGGTCGAAAATCAAGTTTACCGCGCATCCAGGTTTTTGAAGGAACATCTGAAAGGGGAGTACCTTTGGGCGCTCTTTTGCCTTTGCTACATATTCAATTAGCCTTTACCGTCTCAGATAACCGGCAAAATATTCCCGGCCGTGAAATTTTTTCAAAAAAAAACAGGTTATTGCTGTGAGTAGGAACAAAACGCTCCTTGTATAAGTAGCAGAATGGAAGCTCAATCACATATCGATCCCGAGTTTGCTGCTCTGATCGGGAAATTCAGAGCCGGACGGTGTTCTCTTGCCGAACTGTACAGGCTGGAGGTTTTTCTGAATGATGAACGTTCGGAGATGGCATTGAAAGCGCAAATGATTCATGAGCTGGAAGACCTGCAGTATCCGGCAAACGAAACTTTCAGGAGGGAGCAACTGTTTGCGGAGCTAAGGAAAAGAATTGTGCGGCATGAAGAAAAGCAAGGCGCCGGGATCTTCCCGCTGCGTTTTTTCCGGCTTGCTGCCATGCTGGTCCTTTCCTTTCTTCTGGGGGCTACCCTGATTTATTTCACAGGAAGGCGGCCCAATGTTCCCGAAAGCTCCTGGTTTGAGGTGGTGGCTCCGCTGGGGGCAAAATCACAGGTTATTTTGCCCGATAGTTCCAGAATCTGGCTGAATGCCGGAAGCAAACTGAAATATTCAAGTCAGTTCAATAAGACAGAACGAAATTTGAAACTGGAAGGAGAAGCTTACTTTAAGGCAGCTCACAACAAGAGCTTACCATTTGTGGTGAATGCATGGGGCTTCTTGGTGGAGGCTGTCGGTACGGAGTTCAACATCAAGGCTTATCCGGAAGAACCGGTTATCGAAACGGTATTGGTGGAAGGGAAAGTGCAACTGGGGCATCTGAATGAAGCGATTGCAGATGATACGTTCCTGAATCCGCACTATAAAGCCACTTTTTACAAATCTGGGACTTCCGGTGTAAACGAGCGGCTTGTCATTACACCTGATGTTGACTTTTGGCCATTGATTTCGTGGAAAGACGGACGTTATATTTTTCACAAAGAATTGCTGAAGAACCTTGCCGTCACCCTGGGCCGCAGATACGATTATTCCTTCCGTTTCGCATCCGACGACATCAAAGAGTACCGGTTTTCCGGCACGCTCGAAGATGAGACCCTGGAGCAGGTACTGGATTTGATCCGGTTTTCTTCTCCTGTCGCTTTCGAAATAAAGGGCAAAACAGTAACGATAAAAAAAGATCAAAGCCGGACGAAAAATTTCAAATGAGTAAAAAGGAAGACCTGGCTGATTTCAGAAATCAACCAGGTCTGATAAGTTAAACAACGACCGGTGTTGCAAGGTGTGGTAGCTGTTGCAACACCAATTATCAAACATTTAACGAATCAAATGTATGAAAAAAAAATTAATTGGACTGGTTTTCCCGGCAAGGGGAAAGCTTAAAAAAATGTGGTTAATCATGAAGCTGACAGCCTTTTTCATCCTGGCTCTTCTTTTACAGGTGAATGCTGCCGTTTATTCGCAGAACGGCAAATTTACGGAAGACTACCGGGGGAAGTCGATCCGGGAAGTTTTCACTCTCATTGAGAATCAAAGCCGTTATCGTTTTTTCTTCAATGATGATTTCACAAACATCGACCAGAAGGTTGACTTTGAAGTGAAAAACGAAACGATCGAGGGCATACTTGACAAGCTGTTCGAGGGGACCCAGATTGGTTATAAGAGTATGGGAAACGATCTGGTTGTGATCACGACATTGAAGTCGAGCCAGGCTAAAACCATCCGCGGCACAGTGACCGACAAGGACGGCGAACCGTTACCGGGAGTGACTGTTCTGGCAAAGGGGACCACCAATGGAACCATAACCGGCCCTGACGGCAATTACTCGATCCATCTTGACGCCGATGTAAAGACGCTGGTTTTTTCGTTTGTGGGCATGGAGACGAAGGAGCTTGCCATTGGCAACGAGACCGAAATCGATGTGATCATGCTGGAGAGTTCCATTGGCCTCGAAGAAGTTGTCGCCATTGGTTATGGCGTCCAGAAGAAAGAATCGTTGACCGGTGCGATATCGGGAGTGAGTTCCGAGGAGCTGGACCGGGTTCATGCCACGACGGTGAGCAGCACGCTGGCGGGTAAAATTGCGGGCGTTACCTTCCGTATGCCCGATGGCCGGCCGGGATCTTCGGCTTCCATCCAGATCCGGAATATGGGTAACCCCCTCTATGTTATTGACGGAATTCAAAAAGACGCCGGCCAGTTTAATAATATTTCTCCCAACGACATTGAAAGCATTACCGTGCTGAAAGACGCTTCGGCTGCCATTTATGGGGTTCGTGCAGCAAACGGGGTGGTTGTGGTAACGACCAAACGCGGTAAGCTGGGCTCCAAAAACCGCATCAATGTAGATGCCTACACCGGCTGGCAAAACTGGGCCCGGTTCCCTGAGACGGTCGATGCCTACGAGTGGATGCTTGGGAAAGCCGACGCTGATATGAACCTCGATGGACATACGAATATTACCCCGGAGGAACTTGAAAAATGGAAAGCAGGAACCGAGCCCGGTTACCAAAGCTTTGACTGGTATGATTTTATCATTAAGCCAAATTCGCCGCAAACCTCTGTCAATATCAATACCACCGGGGGTTCTGAAAAGATCAACTATTATCTGTCGCTAACGCGTTTGGATCAGAATTCTGTGCTGGGGCGTGAATTTACCTTTGCCCGGACCAATTTTCAATCCAATATTGACGCTAAAATCACCGACCGGATAAAGGTAGGCGCTTCGATCAACGGCCGCATCGAAACCAGGGATAACCCGGGAGTGCCGGGTGGAGACGATTACTGGGCCCCCCGTTTTGCCCTGTTCCGCAACCGTCCAACCGAACGTCCGTTTGCCAACGACAATCCCGAGTACATCAATAACATCGGGCACATGGACACCAACTGGGGATTGCTGACCAAGAAGAATTCAGGTTACTGGACTGAAGACTGGCGGGTGCTTCAGTTGAATTTCACCGGCGAATATCAGTTTCCCATTAAAGGTTTATCGGCCAAGGGAACTTATTCGTATTACATTGCCGACCGGTTGATGAATGGACATGAATACACCTACAATGCCTATACCTATTTCCCGGAAACCGATGAGTACAGAGTGACTTTTGCCAACCTGAACCCATGGAGGGAGCGGGGAACCCATAAAGTTTTTGAAGAAGTGCTGCAGGGGCAGTTGAATTACGCCGGAACTTTTGGCGAACACAGCATTGCGGCCACCTTTGTCAATGAACGTATTGAGCGGCGCGAGCTGGACGTATGGGTACA
>JBFXKJ010000099.1:0-12636 GCA_050173895.1 Mangrovibacterium sp.
TTTTTTTATACCATTCCTCCTGACGAAGATTTGCTGAGCGTGAATGCCGAATACAAAAACGCACAGGGGAAGACCTTTTATATTACCTCGTCGTTCTACGTGGATTCACTCGATGTCATTGGGTTGGGCAGCACCGACCCGAAGGTGATCAGCCTGTATGCAGTAGACCGGGCCGGTAACAGATCTGAAATTGTCACCCAGGAAATCACACCGCTGGAACCCTCGATTACCCGGGTTGCCAATTCCCTGACAGTGAAACCGGGATTCAGTTCTTTTTTGGTCGATTGGGTGAATGAACTGGAACAGGTTATCAATGTCTATATTTCATTCAAATACACCCAAGATGGAGAGCAGCAGGACCATGTCTCCGTATTTTCGTCTAATGTGCTGAAGGAACGGAAATTCATTGAGGATTTATACCTGGGGCCGGATGAGCCCATCGAAGTGAGCGTCCGCGTGGAGGATCAGTATGGAAATACCACTGAAGACAAACCATTCGGACAGATCCATCTTTTGGAAGATATGGAACTGGATAAGTCTGCATGGACCATTCCCAATGCCAACGACTCGACCGTGACCGTTCAGGGGAGGGTGGTCAATACCGGTGTGCCGGCCATGTTCGGCGATAACCTCGAAGGACGTATGAGCAAGCTGATTGACGGGATCATTGACCGCGGCGATAACCTGAACTTCTTCCATACCGGATCGCGCGGGCGGACCGGCTTCTCGCGCGACGGGAACGTGCCCTGGAACATCATCATCGACCTGGGCGACTACTATCAGCTTAGCCGGGTGATCACCGTTCAGCGGCATACCGGCGGACTGGCCAACATTGACCGGGGGCACTATTACCGGGCGGAGAACTGCGGCGAGTTCAGGCTGTACGTTTTCAACGAGCAGACCGAAAAATGGGACACGATCTCGACCCAGCGCACCCCCATCCCGCAGGGGGTGAGCGACCTGGAAATTGTAAAACTGGGTGAAGCCGGTGATATGGCTTATTTCTATCCCGACGATCCTCAGTACACCATCCCCACACGCTGGTTCAGGTATGAGGGGCTGCACTGTTTCGACGACAATTATTCGTCGACCCGCGCCAACTGTATGTCGGAGTTAACGCTTTACGGAAAAAAGGCCCAGTAGTAATCCTTAAAACATGAAATTGTGAAACATTTCGTATTTTTCTTCCTTGCTGTTGCGGCGCTGTATCTGGTGTCGTGCGACGGGCAATATGATAACATCGAGAAGTATGCGGGTGAAACGATTTATCCCGCGGGCTTTGACACGATCTTTGGCCATATTGGCTATGAACGGGTTGAACTGGACCTGATGAAGGTGGGGCGGCTACCGGCCAGTCAGCTTAAGCTGGGGAAAGCCTCCAAAACCGTGGTTGAATATGACGGCGAAAAGCATTCTATCGATTCGGTCTGCTCCTGGGTCAATATCACCGGGCTTACCGAAGCGAGGCTCTACCGCTTCCGGGTGTACACCGAAGACGAGTTCGGGAACGCTTCCGTGGCCAAAGAGATCGCCCTGATCCCCTTCACTCAACTGGACCGCGACCTGGTAGGTATCGCTTCGCCGAAGATGGCCGTTTCGCCCTCCGCCCTGGTGGTGGAATGGCCCAACGGGCTGAGCTCGGTGGTGATGGAATACCACAGCCTGCGCTATAACTATACCGACAAGAATGGAGCTGAGCAAAGCGGCAGCGTGACCACACCGCGCTTTTATTGCGGCAACCTGGCTGCCGGGCAGCAGTTGACAATCAACGTCGATTACAAAGTCATTCCCATTCAAAGCGACGGATCGAAAATCCTCGACACGGTGATCGTATCCAAGCCGATCACGGTCAATATTCCGACGCCCAACACCCCCTTCTCTCCGTCGGAGATCGCCATTTTGCAGGCCAACGGCATCACCACCTTCACTGCCGCTGCGATTCAGGATGTCACGAGCCTGACGTACCCGCTTCACACGACCACTTTCCAGGATCTATTTTACTTTCCGGCTTTAAGTTCGCTCGATTTAACCGGACAGGGATTGCAGAATGTGTTGCCGACGTTGACTTACGACCGCAACGGTATGCGCACCCAGTGCGGAGGCGGAGCCTGGCAGCCCTTTATGCTGCGGGTGGAGAAACCCACCGACATCAAAATATCCAGCATTGCCTCGTTGACCGACCTGCTTGAGTCCGGCCAGCTGAAACACATCCGCTACATTCCGCACTCGATGGCTTTGGACAATATTCTGGCGCCCTATGTGGAGAGTGGCGTGGTTGAACTGGTGCAGGACAGTGACCCGCTCTATCCTGATATGGCGTTTATCCCGCCGCAGTTCTTCGTGAACGGCAAGGTGGTCGACAATAACTGGGAAATGTATCCGTATTATTCGGGCGACTTTCTGCCACGAAGCGGGCTCACCGACATCGGAAAGTTCGATCCGCACAACGAGGTGGTGAACGGCGAGCCGGTCGATCTGCACCTGGAGCAGCTCATTCAAAGCGACGGGAGCAACATTTACAAATGTGTGATCCGCATGCGGAGTGCCTCGCTGGCCATGTGCCTGCCGAAGGAGTACCGCTACGATAACCAGCGGTACAAAACACTCCGCTTTAAGATGTTCTGCGGCAGTTCGGCGACCATGATGAGCGGCAGCAACAATGTGTTCCTGCAACCCTGGATCAGGCCCATGAACTACATGTGGAACTTCGGGAACAACAGCATCTACGGGCAGCAGAACTGGGATGTGTCGCAAAGCCAGTCGAACTGGATCCAGATCAGCCAGATCCGGAATGAGTGGCGGGAATATGCCATCAACATGACGCCGAACGACGGAGGCGATAATTCCAATCGCCGTAACCGGGTGATCGTGTTCAATATCGGGCATGAACCGAAGTCCTTTACCTATAATGCAAACCAGCAGGTCGTCCTCTATCTGGCCGACATCCGTTTCACCAAAAACTGACCATTTCCAATTAAACCAATAGTCAAGACTGAAGGCGGGGTCAAGTGATCCCGCCTTCGCTTTTTGGGGATCGAACGATCGGGGGATGGGGCAATTTGGGGCAAGCATGAGGGAGCAGAGAGGCAGCGCCTGTACTAAGCGATTTACTCGGGATGAAAAGTATGCGGGGCCATGCAATGGCCTCTATTGAAGAAGCGTTGGAAATGACCGTTCCAGGCAGGACTGACAACCCGGAACGGAATAGCTCGCTAAAGGAGATTTTTCCGGGACGTGCACTTTCCAAAGTTGGCGGCTATCAGGGCCTGGGACGAAAGGTTATGGAGGAGTATGCCGCCGATTTGCGGGGGCATTATTATCGTCACGCATACGGTGTGTTGAATGAAGGCCTGAAACTCAACTATCCGGATAAGTAAACGGTAAGGATGGTGGGTTCATAAAAAAAGCAGGAGGAATACGAAATTTCCCCTGCTTTTTTTTATTCGGCAACTGATTAATTGGCCCTTACAAGTTTAATATTATCAATGAACCAGCGTTTGTACACACTGGCACCGGTCGTCGCTTTGGTATCTCCCCAGCCATCAGACTTGATCCTGATACGGGTTCCCGCTTTGATGTTGCTGCCGTCGATAATTGTTTCGGCAGAAAACCATTTCGTTTGATCAACTGCATCCACGAGATTGTGCTCGAAGGTTGCAATGTCAACTTCGTTCGATCCGTCAACGAGATAAACAATGACTTTCACCGGATCGAACTTGCCTGTGCCACCGACCATTGGTCCCCAATCGAAGGTCAGTTTTACCCCCGTGCCTGCAGGGAGATCGGCGATCGCTGGAAGCGTGAGGCCTGCCTGATAGTCTGTCTTGCCAAACTTCAGGTAGTTCTGCTGTAAATAAATAGCTGCACCTGGAATTTCTTCAAGACCGTATCCGCGATTTGTGAGCGCATCCCGTGCACTTACACCCTCGTACATCGCAGAAGAAATGGTAGGAGCTTTGGCCGATGAATTGCTGGTTTCGATGGTCTTCCCGGCGCCACTTGCAACCGACCAGGGATCTAACCACTCAAAGTCCTCAGCAAAATAGATGATTTCCACAATACCACGGTCTTCAATGGCCGTCGCGTTTAGCTTCACAACAGGAGCGGCCACACCTGCAAAATAACCCGTAACTTTTACTTTATGGCCATTTAACGGAGCCATGCCGAGGCTTTCGGGCGCATCTGTCACTGCAACAGAATAAGTAGCGCCTTCAACCGTTACGTTATTGCCGGTCAATATGCCGCTCACCGTAATATACGTTCTCGAAGCGGAGGTGTAGGTATCCACCTGACCGGTAATATCGGTCGCGTCGGGGTAGGTGACCGTAGCGCCCGCAGCATCAACGTTCGCTTCGTCGTATGCCACGTAAGGAAGCGAATGCGTATCGGAAAGCTTTGTCCCTTTTACCGAAACCTCGTTGCCAACGCTGACAGGAGAGGAGCCTTGCATAAAGATACTTACAGTTCCGTCGCTGACAATGAATCCTTTTGTTGTGACAGCCGTTACGGTGACTCGCGGCACAATAACGACCGTTTCGTTTGCGAGCGCTGCCAATTCAGCAAGCGTATATTCCTGGCAGTCGCGATATTTGTCGCCGTTCTGAGAAATGATCACTTCGGCCCGGCTGGCCAGTGTGCCGCCTTTGAATACAACGGCAGCGTTACGGGGATTGTCGACAGCGCCGCCGCGCATATTTTCCGTCACCGAAATTGTCACGTCCATCGTTCCTGTGCCGGAATCGGGCGTGACTGTAACCCATTCGGGAACTTCCGTAACCCAGTCAGCATCGGCATAGACGGTGATCATTTTTTCCGATGCTCCGGTCGCTTCGAAATTCAGCGTACCCGTGCTTGCCAACACAGCCCTTGACAGTGTGCTCTCTTCATCGCTGCAGCCCGTTATGAGGCCCGCAGACACCAGCAGGAGAGAGGCTATTATATAATTTATTCGTTTCATATGTTCCATTTTTATTTTTCAGTTAAAAAGAGAGGCCGTCGTTCCAACCCGGGTTCTGCGTGAGGTTGTGGTTGAGTGAGCGCTCGTTAATGGGAATCGGGTAGAGGTAATCGCGCCCTTCGTTGAAAGGCGTGCGTTCTATATTTTTATGATAGTAGATATATCCTTTATTCCCTTCGGAAAGAATGAGTTCGGTTCCGATCTCATAAGCTACTCCGGAAGTGACGGTCGGTTTGGGTGTTCCTTTCGCATAGAGCGTCGCATCAGCCTTTCCGTCACCGGTCAGGTCGTATGCTCCGGGACCAGGGAAATACATGCCGTAAGTGGACTGGTCGATGCAGTAACCGGCTTTCCAACGTACCAGGTCGTCGAAACGGAATCCTTCCTGGTTCAGTTCAATGGCCCGTTCACGGCGGATTTCAAGGATGACTCCCTTGTTTGTGCCGCTAACGTTCGAATAACCTGTTTCTGCATCAGAAAGGTATCGGTCGGGACTGGCGTTGGCAGCGGCCATATCGAGGTTCGGCATCCCTGCGCGCTCGCGGATCAGTTTGATCGTTTTGTCAATGTCAGCTTGCGTCAGGGTGCCAAGTTCGGCTTTTGCTTCGGCATAATTCAGGAGAACTTCTGCATAGCGGTAGACCGGAAGGTCGCAGGTAGAACGTTCGTTCCGGTCGACATTCCCGCCGGAGGCCCTTGGGTCCTGTACAAACTTGATGGGCTGATAGCCCGTGACGCTTGTCGAAAGATCGGGCGCCAGGACTGTTGTCTGGCCGATACGGGTATAGCCTGGCGTACGGATGCTCTGGGCCAGACGAGGATCACGGTCGTTCATTTCGTCGATGAACGACATCTCCTGCCAACCCGATTGATTGGTGAATGCCGTGCCGTCTTTTTTCAGGTAAGTATTCACCATTTTGCGGGTCAGTCCCGGCCGTCCCTGGGTTGGCACCAGCGTATGGGCAGTGGCGTTGTGGTAAATGCTGAGCCCGTAGTCGAATTTGATCGCGAGAATATACTCGTCCGGATTGGCATCCTCTTCTGCAAAAAGCGTCAGGTAGTCGTTTTCCGGATGATTGGTGCTGTACAGGTGATATTCACCGTCATTCATCAGGCTCTCTGCGGCCGCTGCGGACTGCTCAAGATAATACTTGTAATCGTGCCCCTCAAGTTCGATTTGATGGTATTTCCGATAGGTGCCTTCATATAGGCAAAACTGGGCTTTCAGCGCCATGGCTGCATATTTATTGACCCGAAAAGGACTGCTTGTTTCCTTTTTCTTGTCAGGAAGATTCGCGATAGCAAAGTCTATATCCTTTATCATCTGGGTCATGATCAGTTCGCGCGAATCGCGCGCTTTGTAGAGTTCTTCATCGGCCGAGCCCAGCTCAACTTCGTACCACGGCACATCGCCGAATCGTTTTACCTTCTCGAAATAAAAGAAAGCACGGAAGAAGCGTGTCAGTGCCGTATATTTAAGAACAGCATCCTCATCCTTGCATTGACCGGCATAGGCGATCAATGTGTTCATCCTGCGCAGGTCGGTCCACGACCATCCGCCGCCCGATGCCGGGACGGTGCGTTTGGTGCCTCCCAGCATTTCGTCCGACAGGTTTTGGCAGACATACAGGTCGCTCTGCAAATCGTAGGGCGATTTGTCAAGCAGGTTATTATAGAAAGGGTTGCTGAAAAGCTGAAGATCTGTTTCGGTCTGGAAATAATCCGCCTGTGAAATCTGGCTCAACGGCTTCAGGTCAAGAAGATCATCGCAGGCCGAAAGCCCCATGAGCAACGTCATGGCCGGTATCATAAAATATTTCATCTTAATCATAGCTTTATCGTGTTAAAAGGTAATGTCTACACCGAACATAATGGTCTTTTGCCAGGGATAGAAGGCGTTGTTGTCGACGCCACTTCTGTCAATGGCAGCTTCAGGATCAAGGTATTTCGTATGTTTCTTAAGGGGTGACCAATAGCAAAGATTTTCGCCCGAGAAGTAGAAGCGGACCACATCCAAGCCGGCTTTCTTCGTCAAACCGGAAGGAATTGTATACCCGACGGTCAGATTTTTGAGGCGCAGGTAGCGTAAGTTCTGGAGATAACGGTCATTGACCTTGCTCAAAGGGCCGGAAGTGGATGAGTATGCCATCGGCCGCGTGAAGTAGGCATCCCGGTTATCCTCTGCCCATACATCTTTCATAAAATCTTTCTGCAGATAAGTGAGGTAAGGATACGAATACGGTCCCCAGAACGGCATTGACAGTCCGGTCGGGTACCAGTAATGGTTGCCGGTGCCCTGGAGGAATGCAGAAAGATCGAGCCCGCGGTAGCGGATGCTTGCATTAATGCCGTAAGAAAAACTCGGAAGGGAGTTACCTAATATCTTACGATCGCCCGGATCATTGACACTGTTGCTGCCAATACCGAGTTTCTTGTCGCCGTCCAGATCCAGGAACTTATGGTCGCCTGCCTGCCAGCCACCGGTGATCCGTTTGTTGATATAACTCAAATCAACCTCTTTGGCATAGGCCTGTGCTTCTTCCGTACTCTGGTAGAGTCCGTCGGTAACAAAGCCCCAGATCTCTCCAAGGCGCATCCCTTCGTAATAACTCTTGGCAAAGGTCTTGTCGGCATTGTCATATTTGGTGATGTGGCTTCTGTAGTCGCTGAGGTTGAGCCCGACACTGTACTCCAGCGGTTTGTTCGCCACGATTAGCTGGTCCCTCCAGGTTGCAGACAGTTCGTAACCTTTTGTGCGCAGGTCGGCCGTATTCATTTTCGGTACGGTGGCTCCGTACACGGCCGGCAGTTCAATGCCGTCGGTCAACATGTCTTTCGTATCGCGAATATACACATCAGCCGTAAAGTTTAGCCGGTTCTCCGCCATAGTGAGGTCGAAGCCGAGGTCCCATTGCTCTGCAGTTTCCCACGTCAGGTTGGAAGCCACAGGGGCGCCAAGCGAGGAGTATTTACCCATCGTACTGCCTTCGTTGAACGAATATTCGGCGAAGTCATTGATGGAAACTAATCGCAGATAGGTATAGTAGGAAGAAACATTTTGATTACCCAGGCTGCCGAAAGAGGCCCTCAGCTTCAGGTTGTCGATGATGTCGCGGGCCGGTTCGAAGAAAGGCTCTTCCGAAATACGCCAGCCTGCCGAAGCCGAAGGAAACCATCCCCAGCGGCTTTCTGATTCAAAACGCGAGGTTCCGTCGTAACGGCCGCTGACCTCAAGCAGATAACGTCCCTTGTAATCATAGTTGGCACGGGCAAAAATGCCGGCCAAAGCATATTCGTTCTGTCCGCCTCCAACACCGGTGATCGTTTGGCCATCGGCATTTTGACCCACGAGGTCCAGGTCGTCCAGCGTTGAAGAAGAAAGATATTCACCATATGCGGAGATATTTTTCAGTTTCAGGGTTTCGTAATTGACGCCGACAACACCCGACACATGATGCTGGCCGAAGGTCTGGTTATAATTGGCATAGATATTTGTCGAGTAATAATTGCGCGTATTAACCGATTCGTCGAGCCGGTTGGCGCCGGCGCCGGTTGCATATACGCCGAGCGGTGCATCCGGATATTCCCGGTAATACACGTTATTGGAACGGCTTGTATTACGTGTCTGATACAGGCGGTAGGTGAAGTCGGCCGTAATGCTCAGCGGTTTTACCGGAGTGATGACAAGGCGGGTCGTGTTGGAGAAATCAGATGCCCGGTCTACGTTGCGGTGCGAGCCTTCTCCAAGCATGATATGGCGGCCGTTGCCGACCTTATAGTTCAGATAGGGCGTGCTGTAAAGCCATGACCCGTCGGGGTTCTTCATCGGGAAAGCTGCAAGTGCGTGTCTGGAGCCATAAGCGAGCGTGTTCTCTACACTGCCATCTCCCTGAAAGGTATATTGTGAACCGTAGAACGAAGTGTTATTTGTCATCGTCGTCCACTTGTTAACCCGGAAGTCGATCTTTGAACGCAAATTATATTTATTGAAGATATCGGGGTGCGTTTTCAGGATACCCTCCTGACGATCATAGGCGCCTGACACAAGATACTTGACGTCTTTCGTTCCGCCGCTGATCGAGATATTATGTTGCTGTACAGGATGGTTATCCCGGTACTGCATGTGCCACCAGTCGTAGTTCCCGTAATAAACCCACTGGTTGCGTCCGTTTCTCATTTCTTCGACCACCCAGGGGCGATCGGGATGCTCCGTTTTATCATTCACACGGGCCAGCAACTGCTGCATATCGCGGTCGGTATAGTTGACGTACAGCGTTCCCGAGTCAGCCTTCCAGAACTTGTTGATGGTATACACCGACCAATATCCGGTTGTTTCATAATCGGTGGAAGTGGTTGGACTTTCCCATCCGAAGCGGCCGCTGTAACGAACCGTTGCTTTATTGTCCCGCGCCGATCCTGATTTTGTAGTGACCAGTATGACCCCAAAAGCCGCACGTGCCCCGTAAACGGCAGCAGCAGAGGCATCTTTGATGACAGAGATGGATTCCACGTCATTTGGGTTAATGCGGTTCAGGTCACCGACTGCACCGTCGATCAGCACAAGCGGCGAAGCACCGTTAATGGAAGTCACACCACGCACATTGATGTTGGGCGAACTGCCAGGCACGCCTGAAGAAGTGGTAATGTTAAGTCCCGGCACAGACCCCTGCAGCATGTTGGTCACTGAATGCGACACACGGTTTTCGAGCGCCTTGTTATCCACCGTTGTAACGGCTCCGGTCAGGTTCACCTTTTTCTGTGTTCCATAACCGACCACCACTGCTTCATTAATCAGAATGACATCTTCCTGCAAATAAACCGTGATGTCACTTTGATCGGGTGAAACCTTGACTTTCTGAGCCAGGTAACCCACATAAGAAATATTCAGAACGACAGGCTCTGACGGAACCCGAAGGCTGAAAGAACCATCCGCAGCAGTGATCGTACCTTGAGTGGTTGCATTGAGCTGAATAGTAACTCCCACAAGAGGATTTCGTTGGATATCGAGAACTTTTCCCGATATCGTTCTGTTCTGAGCGGAAAGAACGGAAAAGCCCCCCACCGCAAATAACAGGAATAATAAAACAAGAGATTTGATCGCTTTCATAGATTTAAATTATAGTGACTTTTATTTTGCTTTATAAGCGTCGGTAGAGAAGGCTTTTGGACGTTGCATATTTTCTGTCCAGCTATGCCCGAATTCATCTTTGACGGTAATTGTCAGGTCTGTATCGGCATTGTCTGCTTTCACCTTGAAAAAGTGGGTGAACTTCTCGGTAATAAAACTGGGAGTAGTGGTAAGATTAGCGGAGTTGAAGCGCTTCACGGAAAGGGCGGCGATATGCAGCGGGTCGTATGCCCAGACTTTTGCAGGAGTCAGGCTCTTGCCGGCTTCGTCGGTTACTGTCAGTGTCCAGCGCGGGTTCCAGTTCCAGATATTTATCAGCACCTCGTTATTGGTGTTTTCCGGATATGCGTTGACATACTGCATATACTTATCTTTAACCGAGCCTGGAACGGTGGAAGGCATCTGTGGGACATCTGCCAGTGAAAAGTGTACATTGTTCAGATCGTAACTGCGGAATTGATAATCCTCCGGCCATCCCGTGGCCTTATAAACATATTGCAAATCTTTCCCCGACACATTCCAGATCGCATATCCGCCCGGCGTACCGTCAGGACTGATATGAATGCCGGGCGTTAAGTTGCCGCTCCACCACCAGGAGGCGCAAACTGCTGCGGTATTGTGTTCGTAGAAATCACGTCCGCCTGTGATGGCAGATTGCGGGGTAACGTTGAAGTTCATGTGTGTATGGCCCGTTACAAAGTGCACTTTATAGCCATCCAGAATGTTGAATAATTGTTCGGTGCCGGTCAGGTCGTGGTCTATCTTAAATTCGGCCGTTTCCGAAGGGTCAAACACTTGTGCGTGCATCGCGATCACCAGGGGTGTTGACTTGTCAATATAAGCGAGGTCTTTGGCAAGCCAGCTAAGCTGTTCCGCAGAAGTCAGTTTTTTATAATTGCGGGAAGTTGTTCCGTCGTACTCGCTGCAGTCGATGTCGTCCATGACAACATAATGTACCTTACCAAGATTAAACGAATAATAGGTAGGGGCAATATAATTCATGTATTTGCCTTCCGCGCTAAAGTCGGAAGTGGTTTTGTAATCGTAATCGTGATTGCCGATGGTATGGAATATCTGCAAACCCATAATTTTGCTGTTGATCGTGCTCAGGTATTCGGGCAACGCGAAGTTGTTTGAATACCAGTACAAATCCCAGGTCATATCGCCCAGGGCAATCGCGTACATCTTTTCGGAGGCGTGGGCACTCCGGTAGTTGTTCAGGTCGGATGTAAAGCTTGTAAACTGGTTCAGGTCGTTTGTCCGGTCTGCAAGGTGCATATCGCCCAGTATGAATACTTTGTAAGCATCTTGTCCGGCGACCTTCTTGAGCGTAAAGTCCACTCGTTCGACCGTGCTGGCACTGGCTTTTAACATCTGAAAGAACAAGGGAAGCACGCCCGAAGAAGGAACTTCGTAATCGCCCGGAACAGAAATAAAGACATAATTTCTTTTTTTCGCCGACCTGAGCTGATAGATCCCTCTTTCGTCGGTGGCAGTCACTTCGACACCGTCCGAAACCACGACACCTTTCACGCCGCCCTCGTCCGATTTAACGATACCGTATATCGTCGTACCCTGGTCGGGTGTGAACACGAAATCAACGATATTGATGTAGATCTGCCCAACAGGCTTCTTCCGTACATCCCGTTTAATGGAAACACTGTAATTACCGGTTTCACATTCATTGGAAATCCGTACCGTGAAGCCCGTGGATGAAACGGCTGTGACAGGACAAACGTAAGAGATGCCTCCCGACTCCAGAACGAATGTATCGGACGTTTTTAGTCCTCCTCCGTTTTGCGCCGTAAAGACATATTCACCGCCTTTGGTCACATCGATTGTGGGCGGAAGGCTCACCTGTACATTAAAGTCATCTGCAGGCTCCGGATCGTCGTCTCCTTTCCCGCAGCCATACATGGATAAGATGACGGTCAGCGCCAGCCACAAATACATTTTAATATTTCCAGTATTTCTCATATCTCTCAAATTTTCATTTCTCAGCAAAATCCTTCACCTCGCAGATTTCATGTCAGAGTCCGGGCGTGTGGCGATCCTGTTCGTCCATCGAAAGCTCCTGACAATGCGATTCAGCAGAGGCCTCAGCATCCGTCCTTCGAAACCATTTTTTTTTCAAGCTTGCAATCAATTGCGTTATCTCCGGATAAAATAATCAAGCGAACCGATGGAATTCATTGTTCATCAAAGCTGTCGGGGGACATACCGGACAAAAGACACGGCGTA
The DNA here is from genome assembly GCA_050173895.1 of Mangrovibacterium sp. Taxonomy (GTDB): domain Bacteria; phylum Bacteroidota; class Bacteroidia; order Bacteroidales; family Prolixibacteraceae; genus JBCFBK01. The sequence continues at coordinate 12,327 of JBFXKJ010000099.1, forward strand.
TGGTAACCGCCGTTACATACCTTAATGCCTTTGATTTCAGGGATAGGATTACGTTTTTTCATAGTTCTCGCTTAGGATATACACAATCATTCCGGTTCAGGTTTCAAAAAATTTACCAGATTTTCATTCCTGTTTGTGTTTGTGCTCGTTTCATTTTTGTTTCACAAGGATTTATTTCGTTTTTATTTTTGAATATCTACGTTTATCTTTTCAAAAATAAAAAATATTTCGAAATAAAAGCAAATAATCCGTATTATTTATTCTGAGATGTTTATTCTCATGGCGTCCGGATAAAGGTTTTTTGTCAAGG
>JBFXKJ010000100.1:0-12583 GCA_050173895.1 Mangrovibacterium sp.
TTTTCGTTATGCGGCATGACCAGCGAACCGCGGAAGCGTTCGGCCAATACCAGTTCAGCCCGGTTTTCAGGATACTGCTCCGTGGTCTTTTTCCGGAAGTAAACCGTGATGGTGGTTTTCATTCCTGTCAGCAGCGATTTCACCGCGTGGAAGATTCCACCGAAATAAGTTCTTTCGTTCATTCTTACAATCCTCCTTTAAAAATGCAGTCCGAAGACCACGATTAAGACCATGACAATCAGGTTGAACAAGCCGATTGGTACCAGGTATTTCCATTCAAGGCTCAGGATCTGGTCAATGCGCAGGCGGGGAAAGGTCCACCGGATCCACATCAGCAGGAAAACCACAAAGAATGTCTTGGTAAAGAACCAGACAAAGCCGGGAATGGCATCCATGACTGTGTTAAAGCCGTCGAGACCGGAAATATGGAATGGCATCCACCCTCCCAGGAAAATTGTACTGGCGATCGCTGCGACGATAAACAGGTTCAGGTATTCGGCCAGGTAAAAGAAGGCGAAATGCATACCGCTGTATTCGGTGTGATAGCCAGCGGTCAGCTCGCTTTCAGCCTCCGGAAGGTCAAAAGGTCCACGGTTGGTTTCTGCATTTCCGGCGATCAGGTAAATGATGAATGCGACCAGTGCGGGAATATGACCTTTAAAGATGAACCATCCGTCTGATTGCATCAGGATGATCTCCGAGAATTGCATCGTTCCGGTCAGGACCACCATGGTCAGGATGGAAAGGCCTACCGAAAGTTCATAGCTGATGATCTGGGCGCCGCTTCGCATTGCACCGATGAGCGGGAATTTGCTGTTACTGCCCCATCCGGCAAGCAGGATGCCTACAACTCCCGTCGAAGAAGCGGCCAGCAGAAAAAAGACGCCCACATTGAAGTCGAGCACTTCGAGTCCGTTGCTGACGGGAATGCACGAAAAGGTGATCAGCGAAGCGATGATCACAATAAATGGTGCAGCGCCGTAAAGGAACTTGTCGGATTGCTTCAGTGAAATGATCTCCTTGGTGAGCAGCTTGATCAGGTCGGCGAAAAGCTGGGCAAGGCCCCATTTCCCCACGCGGGTGGGACCCAGGCGCAATTGGAAAAATGCGCAGACTTTTCGCTCCATGTAAATCAGAATGATGGCCAGCAGGGCGTATAAGAGCAAAAGGCATACGCCGATAATGACACATTCAAGAAATATAGCCAGTCCTTCCGACATGGAAGAAACGAGAAACTCGTGTATCCGGCTGGTGAGTATGCTGAAATCGTACATAACGTAAATATATTAGACACAAGACACAAGTATCAGGAAACAAGATCTGCTGTGCTCCATGCTTTGTTCTCCGTGCAATTCATATTTTATCTGTCAATATCCGGAACCACATAATCGAGTGTCCCGCCAATGGTGATCAGGTCGGCAATTTTTGCTCCGCGGGTGATGGTTTCGACCAGCGATACCAGCGGCAAACCGGTACTGCGGAGATGAAGCCGGTAGGGTGATTTTTCTCCGCGGCTTTCGATAAAGACGCCGAATTCTCCACGGCTGGCTTCAACAGAGGCAAAATAAGAGCCTTCGGGCACCCGGATAATAGGCTTCATTTTTTCCTGATAATTCCCTTCCGGGATGTTGTCGATCAGTTGCTCAATGATCTTCATTGATTCCATGATCTCCTCCATCCGCACCATGTAGCGGGCATAGCTGTCGCCTTCCTGATAAACGATCTCCCGAAAATCCACTTTGCTGTAAACCCCGTAAGGTTTGCGTTTGCGGACATCGCAGGCCCAGCCCGAAGCCCTTCCGGTACCGCCGGTGGCGCCGAAAGAGATGGCATCTTCCCGGCTCAGCACACCTACTCCTTTCATGCGCTGAGTGGCGATGATATTTCCGGTGAATACGTCGTGGTATTCATGAATAATACCGCGGAGGTGAGTGATAAATGCCTTTACCTTTTTTACAAAGTCGGGATGAATATCGGCCTGCACACCGCCAATGGTATTGTAATTCATGATAAGACGGCCCCCGCAGGTTTCCTCAAAGATGTCGAGGATCTTCTCCCTGTCGCGAAAGCCGTAAAAGAAGGCAGTGAGGGCGCCCAGGTCCATGCACAGGGCTGAATAGAACAGAAGGTGCGAGTCGATGCGCTGCAACTCGTCCATGATCGTCCGGATGTATTGAACGCGTTCCGAGACTTCAACGCCCATGGCTTTTTCAATGCACATGCACAGGGCGTGCCGGTTCTGGTGAGCGGCCAGATAGTCGAGCCGGTCGGTAAGTGCCAGCAGTTGCGGATAGGTGAGACTCTCACTCATTTTCTCAATACCCCGGTGGATATAACCGCAGTTGGCGTCGATTTTCCGGATAGTCTCACCCTCGAGCGAAACCCGGAATCGGAGTACCCCGTGTGTTGCCGGGTGTTGCGGCCCTATATTGACTACATATTCCTGGTCTTCAAAAATAAAGTTTTCCTTATTCTTTACAGTGCCGTCGGGATTGAGCTCCAGCTCGACAGTGGAATCGACCGTTGTCTCATTGTCCATCCGAAGCGGGTTCCGTTCGTCCATCGGGTCGTCATCCTTACGCAGCGGATAACCCACCCAGTCGTTACGAAGATAAAGGCGGCGCATATCGGGATGGTTGATAAAACGGATTCCCAGAAAGTCGTAAACCTCCCGTTCCTTGAAGTTCGCTGCCTTCCAGATGTCGCACACGGAGGGTAATTCCGGATTGTCCCGGTCGGATGTGCTTGTTTTCACAACTGCGTGTTCTCCCGTAACGGTTGATTCGAGCTGGTAAATCACGCCCAACCGGTCGCCCCAGTCCATCCCGATGAGATTGAGCAGGTAATCCAGTTGCTTTTCGTGGCGCAGTTTTAACATTTCTGCATGAAATGCTTCCAACGGGATTTCAATGATCTCGTTCATTCCTTGTCCTCCTTTCTGTTTACACCGCCAAAGAACTTCTCGACCTTCACCCTGCGCTGCAATTGCATGAGCCCGTAGTAGAAAGCTTCCGGTCTGGGCGGGCAGCCGGGAATATAGACATCGACGTTCAGGAACTGATCGACGCCATTCACAACATGATATGACTTTTTGAAAGGGCCACCGCTCACGGCACAGCCGCCGACGGCGACCACGTACTTCGGATCGGGCATCTGGTCATAAAGGCGCTTCAGAACGGGAGCCATTTTATTCGTAATGGTTCCGCACACCAGGATAATGTCGGCCTGGCGGGGACTGGCACGGGCCACTTCGAAGCCGAAACGCGCCATATCATACCGGGCAGCACCCAGCGCCATAAATTCAATGCCACAGCAACTCGTGGCAAAAGTGAGAGGCCAGAACGAATTGCTCCGCCCCCAGTTTATAATGTCGTCAATGGTTCCGACGAAAACTCCGGCACCGTTTTGATTCAGTTCACGGACCAGGTTTTCCAGCGATTCATTGTCGGTGAATTCCTCGTAAGGAATCGATTTGATTTTTGGTTTTTTCATCCGCAAATAATTCATTTACATTAGTCGTTTTTCACACTCGGCAAAGCCGCAAACTCCGTTTGGCCTTTGCCCTCGCTTAATCAAAACGTTTGTTTTTTTAATGGTCGGATGGAATTCGCTTCGCGGATCTTCGATTCCCTTCGGGGATTTCCGCTTCGCTCCAATTCGCATAGCCAGGGTTTTCATTCCTGTTTGTGTTTGGCACAATCATGCTCGTTTCATTTAGTATCAAGTATCAAGACACAAGTATCAGGATAAGTAGTTATTTCCACTCCAGTGCACCTTTTCTCCAGGCATATGCCAGTCCCAGAGCCAGAACGATCAGGAAAAACAAGACGCTGACCAGTCCGGGAACTCCCAGATCCCTGACAATAACTGCCCAGGGAAACAGGAATACCGTTTCCACATCGAACATCAGGAACAGAATGGCAAACAGGTAATAACCAACGCGAAATTGCATCCAGGATTTGCCGCGCGTGGGGATTCCACACTCATAGGCTTCTTCCTTCTGAGGGTTGTATGACCGCGGAGAGATGATCTTCGCCGCAAGCAAAGCAATCGAAACAAAAGCAAACGCGGTTAAAATGACTACTACAAGCAGAATAAAATTCATGTCCGTTTTTTTTGGTTTTTAATAAGAGCAGTCAATCCCGGGGTGAAAGGGACTGTGTATGATTGCAGCTGAGAAATACACCTAAGTACGGATCTTCCTCAGACCAAACACATAGTATCTTACAGGATCAGGAAAGGAATGTGCCGCGTAACGGTGCCGGGCGGGGGTACCTGATTCGTGGGCGGCAGCTCCGCGCCAAACAGATAAGCCTGTAAGCAGGTTTGTTTTTTTAATTGCCGGGATATAGTCATGATCAGGATCGATTCCATATGCAAAGCCATCGGTTGCCGCTGCCCGGTCCAGCTTCGGTTGCAACCGTGTACGTGAAGACGCAAAAAAGTCCGATCCATTTCGCGAAGCCTGATGGAGACCTGATGCTTCATTTTCAATTGGTTGAAGCATAACAGCAAATACCATGAAGACACAAAACTGAACGAGCCTTAACATATCATCCTGATTGCGGGCGCAAAGATAGGATTTCTATCGTTCAAATTGCAATGTCAAGATAGCAAAAATAAAATTTAATAATTTTTAATCTAAAAGAGCCGTTTAAAACCAATAAGTTCTTTTACCTGCTTTAAAGTAGCGGAGGCCGATTCACGTGCTTTTTCGGCGCCGGTTCGTGCGACTTTGGCCAGGTAGCTTTCGTCGGCAAGAATTTCCGTGATGCGATGGCGGATAGGTGAAGTGACGGCAATAATATCCTCTGCCAGTTGCTTTTTCATATCTCCGTAGCGGATCTCACAATTGGCATAGGCTTCTTCGAAGTGTTGGACCACTTCCGGCGCCGACACGATCTTCATCAGGTTAAACAGGTTTTGAACCGGTTCTGTCCTTGCCGAGTTTGCTTCGGTGGGACCGGCATCGGTGACGGCCCGCATCACTTTTTTGCGGATCTCTTTGGGATCGTCGAAAAGATTGATGGCATTGCCTTCCGATTTGCCCATCTTGCCGGTACCATCCAGTCCCGGAACTTTTATGGGATCTTTTCCGTCGAAAGTAAAAGGCTTGGGCAGCGGGAACAGCCGGGCGCCATACATATGGTTGAAGCGTTGGGCAAATTTGCGGGCCATTTCCAGGTTTTGCTCCTGATCTTTTCCCACCGGCACGAAGTTCGCCCGGTGAATAATAATATCGGCGGCCATTAAAACAGGATAGGTGAGCAATCCGGCGTTGACATTGTCGGGTTGTTTCCGGGCTTTATCCTTAAACGATGTGGTTCTTTCGAGCTCGCCCAGGTAGGCATTCATGTTCAGGTAGGTATAAAGTTCCAGAACTTCCGGTACGTCGCTTTGGATGTATATGGCGGCCTTTTCGGGGTCGATCCCGCAGGCCAGGTACTCGGCCAAAACCTGCCTTACGCTCGCCTGCAGGTTGGCGGGATGCGGATGGGTGGTGAGCGAATGAATATCGGCAATGAAGAAATAACAGGTATAATCTTCCTGCATGCTCAAAAAATTGCGCACTGCACCGTAATAGTTTCCCAGGTGCAAATTTCCCGTAGGACGGATGCCGCTTAGTACAATGGGTCGTTTCATAATTTCCAGTATCAGGTATCAGGTATCAGGAAACAAGACACAAGTATCAAGTCTCAGGACACGAGACGAAAAACATAAAAAATAAAACACATTCAATCACAACAATCCGATCTGCATTCCGGATTCAGGAGTTGGATTGAGTTTGCAAAAATAAGGCGAATCGCCGAAACAAAAAATTATATTTTTAAAACATTGGCATCTTCGTCAACAGTGGCTTCCATGGCTCGTTTCATACGCGGTACAGATCATTGTCATTTTGTGGAAATAAAATATCCGGAATTTTTACCGGATTGTCATCGAATACAGGCGATAAATATCAATTTCGCAGAAAAAATATTGATGAGGTGAAAATTATTAATTAGTTTTGCGTTCTAAACAGAATGAATTCATGATCGGAATATTCTCCAGCAGAAGAAATTGGTGGCGCAGCCTGAGAAAAGTTGCGTAAACGTTTGCTGTGGATTCACGATAGATCAGGCCATGTTGTTTACGCAGCATGGCCTGATTTTTTTAGAAAAACCGATTAACAACGAATAATAAACTGAATTATGACCAGACAAAAGAAAATTTTCCTGAATGAAGCCGATATGCCCAGGCAGTGGTATAATCTCGCTCCCGATCTGCCAACACCGCTGAACCCGCCACTGGGACCGGACGGCAAACCGTTGAACCCGGACCAGCTTGCCGCAGTATTTCCAATGAATCTCATTGAGCAGGAGGTGAGCCAGCAGCGGTGGATCGATATTCCTGAAGAAATCAGGCAGATCCTGTTTCAATGGAGGCCAAGTCCGCTGGTGCGGGCCTATGAACTGGAAGAAGCGCTGGGCACACCGGCTAAGATCTTTTATAAAAATGAAAGTGTTTCGCCGGCGGGGAGTCACAAACCCAATACGGCGATACCCCAGGCGTGGTATAATAAACAGTTTGGAATTAAGCGACTGACCACAGAAACCGGCGCAGGGCAATGGGGTTCGGCCCTGGCTTATGCCTGTGCTCAGATTGGCGGCATCGAATGCAAGGTTTTCATGGTGCGGGTCAGTTTTGAGCAAAAGCCGTTCCGCAAGCTGATGATGCAAACCTGGGGAGGGACCTGCATTGCCAGTCCCAGTACGGAAACGCAGGCAGGCAGGGACATCCTCGCCCGATACCCTGATACACCGGGATCGCTGGGTATTGCCATTTCAGAAGCCGTTGAAGCTGCTGTGACCGACCCGACCGGGCAGACCCGCTATTCGCTTGGCTCTGTTTTAAATCATGTGATGTTGCACCAGACCATCATCGGGCTGGAAGCAAAAAAGCAGCTGGCCATAGCCGGGATAAAGAAGCCGGACGTGATCATTGGCTGTTGCGGTGGCGGAAGCAATTTTGCAGGTATTTCATTTCCTTTCATGGCAGACAAGATCAACGGGGCCGATATCCGGATCATTGGTGTCGAACCATTCTCCTGTCCCACGCTTACCAAGGCGCCCTTCGTGTATGACCATGGTGATGTGGCCAGGATGACACCGCTGCTGGCGATGAACAGCCTGGGGCATAATTTTGTGGCTGCTCCGATCCATGCCGGCGGGCTGCGGTATCATGGGATGGCACCTCTGGTCAGCGCTGCTTTGCGCGATGGACTGATGGAGGCGCAGGCCATTCATCAGAGCGAGTGCTTTGAAGCCGGTCTCCTGTTCTCCAAAACCGAAGGTATTATTCCCGCTCCCGAGACGACGCATGCCATTGCGCAGGCTATCCGCGAAGCCAAACAAGCCAAGGAAGAGGGGAAGGAAAAAGTTATTCTTTTCAGTTTCTCCGGACACGGTTTAATGGACCTGGTAGGGTATGACAAGTACCTGTCCGGGCAGCTTTCTGACTACGAATATCCGGAATCGGATATTGCCAGTAATCTGGAACAGATTAAAGGATATCCGCTTCCCAAATAGCATTGAACGCATCGAAGTGAAATTCAGGCTGTCTCACGTCCGGAACTCCTACCCCGGTTCGTGCAGACAGCTTTTTCGCTTTAATTTCCCCGCTCAACCGGTTTCGCGGGAATTTGTTTAACTTTGCAGTTGATGGTATTCTGCGAAACGGTTTCCGTCGGGAACCGGATCATAAAAACAGCTTTCGCGGATTTTGTAAACAGGAACAATATGGAATCAACTCGTCAGCAAAAAATAAACCGCCTGCTTCAAAAAGAACTGGCCGAAATCTTCCGCCGGGAAAGCCGGACTCTGTTTATGGGCGCGATGATCAGCGTCACGGTGGTTCGGGTTACGCCCGATTTGGCGATGGCCAGGGTTCATGTCAGTATTTTCCCCGGAGATAATAAAAAAGAAGTGCTGAAGGAAATCCGGATAGCCAATCCGAGGATCCGGGGGATGCTGGGACGACAGATCGGTAAGCAGATGAGAGTTGTTCCGGAGCTGGAGTTTTATATTGACGACAGTCTGGATTACATTGAGAATATTGACCGGCTTCTTAAGTCCTGACTATGCAATACGATCCGATTAAGCGTTCGCTTGGAAGGGTTTTTGATCAAAGCCCCTTGTCAAGAAAGATTTTCTACCGACTGCTCGATCTCCTTTTGCTCAGGGCCTGGCACATAAGAAAGGAACTGCGGAAGCTGACTGCAGAACAAGCTGCGATCATTCTCGATGCCGGCTCGGGTTTTGGGCAGTACACTTACCGGTTGAGCCGTTTGTTTCCCCACTCGGTTGTTCTTGCGGTCGATGTCAAGGAGGAGCAGATCGAACAGTGTAACTTGTTTTTCAAGCGGATAGGTGAAGCTTCGAGGGTTCATTTTCAGGTCGAAGACCTCGTCACATTTGTTCGTCCTGCGCAGTTTAATCTGATCCTCTCGGTCGATGTTATGGAGCATATTGAAGAGGATGTAGAGGTATTCCGGAATTTCAGGGAATCCCTGAAAGAAGGAGGGATGCTCCTGATTTCCACTCCATCGGATCAGGGCGGTTCGGATGTGCACGATCATGGGCAGGAAGTGAAGGGATTCATCGAGGAGCATGTCCGCGACGGCTACAACATCGACGGGATTACAGAGAAGCTGAGAAAAGCCGGATTCTCCCGCATCGACGCACGGTATTCGTACGGGACGGCGGGAAAGCTGTCCTGGCGGCTGTCTATGAAGTTCCCCATCCTGATGCTTGGTAAGAGCAAGCTGTTTTTCATCGTGCTGCCTTTTTACTACCTGCTCGTCTATCCGCTGGCAGCGCTTCTGAACTATATCGATGTAAACAGCCGGCACCGGTCGGGCACGGGTTTAATTGTTAAAGCCTGGAAATAGTTGAAACTGGCACTTCATATTGCACGCAGGTATTTGATCTCAAAGAAGTCGGTCAATGTGATCAACCTGATCTCCGCCATTTCGGTTGTTGGCGTGGCGGTTGGAACCATGGCCCTCATTGTGGTGCTTTCGGCCTTTAACGGGATTGATTCGTTTATTGCCAATATGCTTTCCAGTTTTGACCCGGATCTGAAGATCACCGCCACACAGGGGAAGAGTTTTGGGATGGATGAACAGGGACTGGATCAGGTGATCCGGATGAAAGGAATTGCTGCCTGGGCTCCCGTGGTTGAGGAAAATGCACTGCTTGAATACGACGGGAGGCAAAAATATGCGGTTGTAAAGGGCGTGGAAAATGCTTATGCGGCATTTACCGGGATCGATACGGTGCTGACCGACGGCGATTTTGTCCTGGAAAAGGATTCCTTCCTTTACACGATTATCGGTCAGGGTGTGGCTTACGACCTTTCGGTGGGGCTAAGTTTTATTGATCCCATTCATGTATTTTTTCCCAGACGCGGGCAAAAGCCGGCGATCACCCTTGAGAATGCATTTAACCAGGGGCAGCTGTTCCCTTCGGGTGTTTTTTCGGTCCAGCAGGAAATCGACAGCAAATATATCCTGGTGCCGATTGCTTTTGCCCGGAAACTGTTTGAGATGGAAAACCGGGTTACGTCGCTGGAACTGAAACTGGACCCGGGCGTCAGCCCCGGACAGGTGAAGCAGCAGATTCAGCAGTTGCTGGGAAACAGGTTTAGGGTGCAGGACCGTTATGAGCAACATGAGTTTATTTACAAGGTGATGCGTTCGGAGAAGTGGAGCAGCTTCCTGATCCTGAGCTTTATCCTGGTAATTGCGTCGTTTAATTTGCTGGGATCGCTCACCATGATCATCATCGACAAGAAAAACGATATCTTCATTCTGGAGGGCATGGGAGCCGACCGGAGTCTGATCAGGAAGATCTTTCTTTTTGAGGGATGGCTCATATCTGCTTCCGGCGCCCTGGGAGGCACGATCCTGGGAATTGCCCTGGTCTGGGCACAAAAACAATATGAACTGCTCAAGTTGCCCGGCGATGGTTCATTTGCGATTTCCGCCTACCCTGTCGAGCTTCAGCTTCCCGATGTGCTGATTACCTTTCTGATTGTTCTTGCCATCGGCTTTCTGGCTGCCTGGTATCCGGTTCGCTCCCTGGGCGGGAGGGAACTTCCCGCCCGAAAATAGCTTAACGATTCATAAGAAAGTCAAGATTGTCGTCTGCTGTCAGCTCCCGCGGGGCCATTCCGTTTTTAAAAATCCGCACGGGCGAAGGCCCGATCAGCTTCAGCCTGTTTTCTTCCAGCCTCAGCATACATCCTTCGCGTAATCCGGCCACATAGGTATCAGGATTTAGTTCGATGAATTCTTCGATGCGTTGCCGGCGTGTTTCTCCGGCGTGCCCCTCAGGATGGGCGTCCAGGTAATGCGGATTGATCTGGAAAGGGACCAGATCCAATGTGCGAAAACTGATGGGATCAACGATGGGCATGTCGTTCGTGGTCCGGAGAGTGGGGCAGGCAATGTTCGATCCGGCACTCCATCCGATATAAGGTGTTCCCCGCATCACACGGGTACGGATAGCATCCATAAGTTTCAGGCTGTGGAGTGTGCGTACCAGTTGCCAGGTGTTGCCACCGCCGGTGACAATGACCTCGGCTTCTTCGACGGCCCTGATCGGATCTTCAAAATGATGGATGCTGGTGATGGTATGGTTGATCTCATTAAAGCGTTCGCTTACTTTGTTTTCATAATCGCTGAAGGAGAAAGTGACTGCTGCATAGGGAATGAAAAGTGCGTTGACAGGCCTTTCACCCAGGAAATCCTCCAGATGCTGTTTGTGGTAGGCCAGATAAGGTTCACCGGCCATGGTCGAATTGCTGATGAGCAGGAGTCTCATAGATTTGGGAATTTTAAAATGAAATCAGCGCCATTCCAATCGTATAAGGGAAAACCTCAGGACCTTTATCGCCGTTGAAGAGCGGTTGCAGGTCACAGGTTGCAAAAAGATTGATCCAGCGGTATCCCATTCTGAAAGTGGCCGAATAATGGTAATTGCGCAAATAGAAGTCGTCGGGCGACTTCAGTTTGTAATGCTTTCCCTGATGATCGTATTTCACCTTGGTATGCGTGCTGAGCCGCTTACTTAAGATTACCCCCGAAGAGAAATAAAGTCTTTCACCGTATTCTTTGACGGGTATTTGAAATTCTATCAGCAACGGAATATTCAGATAACTCACCGATAATTTCGACTTTTTTGGATCATCATAAGGCAGTTCCAGGGGTTCAATGTGAGTGGGGCCTTCTGTGATGGTCATCTTTCTATCAAGTTTCCATGACTGGAATTCAAGTCCCAGTCCTGTAATCAGGCCAATCGTGTTGCGGGAGCGTTGCAGACCCTGTGAAAGCTGCAGCAGGTTCAGGTCGACGACCCAAGAAAGGGGCATTTCGGGGTCGAAAAAATCCTGTTGGCTTTCCGGGTAAAGTGAGTAATCGGTATTGGCCAGGCCACTTATCCCCACAAAAATTCCCGACCAGTTCCCCCTGAATTTTTCTCCCCAATAATCTCGTCCCAGTACCTGATCTTTAAGTACTGTAATCCTGGATGAGCGGCGTGCCTGCGGTAAGTCAGAAAAGAGCGTATCGCGGGCAGCGGGAACGTCAGAGACCGTGGTGTCTTTCTGAGCCAGCCCCTCCAACGGGACTAAGTTGCAAAGGAAAATAAACAGAATAAGGTTACGAACAGGCATTTGCATCTGCTTTTTATTTTTGATTCCGGGCAGTTATTCCTTTTTGGTCTGCTGCCTTCGAAATTATAACAAAGTTAAACTACAAATGGATAAAAAGAACACGTTTTTCCTCAAAGAACAATCTCCTGACAAATTCGCGTAGTCAGGAGATCAGTGTTCCTTGTTTAACCGGCTCCATGGCTAAAGGAGGCAGAGGCGGGAACTGCTCCGGTGATGAGACTTAAAAATTGATCAGGCTGATCCCGATGCTGAAAGGGAAAAGTTCGGGCCCTTTATCGTTCTTGAAAAACGGGGTCAGCCCGTAGCTGGCGAACAGTGAAATATCGTTGAAACCCGCTTTGACTGTTGCCGAGCATCTGAATGGATTGAGGTTGAAGCTTCCGCGATCCTTTTCTTTCGAATCGTCAAATTTCACCTTTGTATGTGACCCGAGGTTGAGCCCGCCAATGAGGCCACCTGAAATAAACAAGCGGTTGGAACGACCGTTTACGGGAATTTGAAATTCGAGCAGGAGGGGGACTGTCAGATAGGAGGCGGTTAATTTCGATTTTTCCGGTTTCCGTTCTTCAGGAAGCGTTTCGGGCTGAATGACACCCGTATCATCTTTGATCAGCGTGATGTCATTATCAAACCGGTAGTTGTTCATGGAAAAGCCCATTCCGGTGACCAGGCCTGCCGAACTTTCGCTTAGCACAATGCTGTATTCCATGAAGTTGATATTCACCTCCAGCGATTTGGGCTGGTCGAGCTCCATAAACTCGTTACCCGCATACAGGCGGTAATCTTCATTTGTAAAACCATTTACCCCGAGTTCGAAACCTGCCCAGTGTCCGTTAAAGTTTTTATGCTTTTCCCATTTTTGATCGTC
>JBFXKJ010000101.1:0-12460 GCA_050173895.1 Mangrovibacterium sp.
CCTGGTTCAGTATCATCCTCAAGCGCATTGACGTAGGGGAAGAAAGAAAAATACCGGACAGGAGCCGTCGCTGATCCGCTGGCCTTAAAGTAGATCGCATTACCGATCCGCCGAGAGAATCCGCTTATCTTTGTGCCGTCGGCGAGCGTAAACGTGTACCCGATGTTGTAGGTATACCGGTTCGGGATTACCTCATTCCGTTCTCCCATTTCACGCCTCACCGTATCGATGACTGCCGTTCCGCGTTCCCCTGCAATCCACAAGACCGGGAGGATCAGTCCCCAGGCCACAAAAGCAGCGCCTATGAACGTAATCAGCACCCGGGCGAAGAGGCCCGATGATTTCTTTTTATCCATATCCTATTGGCTTGCCGGAGCATTTATTAAACTTTTAAATAGTTTTTCAAAAGCGGCGCGGTCAAAATTGTCGTTCTGCGTCGGAACAGGCCGGTCCATTTTAAAGTTTCGCTCTTTCAGCCAGATTTCTGCTGCACGCTGAAAGGCAGGCGTTTGATTGTAAAAGGTCCTGGCCTGCTCGATCCGCATCCGGGCCCGCTCTTTCATCGCCTCAATGGTGCGTTCTTCATCCACTTCATCTTTCTTTCCGGTTGCTTCGATATACTCAGCCGATGCTTTCTGCAGGCTCGGAATGGTAATGTTCCCGGGGAAAATGGCAGGACTCACCGGAGTTTTCAGCCTGGTGGCCTTCCAAATCCTGTAAGCCTTGTCAAAATGACCGTCGGAAACTTCCTTCCGGTACTCCATGCTGCCGTCCTTAAATGTCGACAGGATGCCAGGGGTATTGTACGACAAGGTTTCCAGCCCATCCATCAGGTCCAGGTAAAGCCCCCGGTACTGGTCACCAGCCTGGTAAAGCAAAATCAGGATCGGTCTGGAATTCACTCCCTCCATCCATTCAAAATCGGGATCACCCCAGTAATTTCGCATCGGAGTATGTGTAATCGATCCTACCCAAACACCTTCCAGCGCTCTGTCTGCGACCTTTGTCTGAGGCTTGGCCTCCACAGTGGCCGGCTTTTCGTCCTTCTTATACCCCAGTCTTACCAGCTCCTGCCGGTATTTTTCTTTTCCGTTGTCACTGTACCAGAGCTGGATCAGATGGGCAACTGCGGCCGACGAAATCACGCCACCTCCGTTGATACCGGTAAATCCGAGTTTGCTTTTGGTATCTTTCAAGATCATGTCTTTGATGCGGAATAACCGTTCCAGCCGGAAATCGAAGGTTGTGGCATCGGTAAAGCCAAAACGGTCGCGCGCCAGAAGATTAGCCTGCTCAAATTCCCTGATGAGTTTCTCATTATCGGCTTTTATCGTTTCAATGCGGGCCTCCTGCGACTTACGCTTCATAAACTCCTCACGGAAGGTCTCTTTGGTGTCCCTCCTGATTTTATCCAGCCAAACGTCGCCCAGCTTGTTTACGTCGATCTTTTGCCTTGCGGCTTCCTGTTTGATGGCATCATCCATCAGTTTGGCTTCCAGTCCCCGCATCTGTTCCCAGACCTGATCGAAGTTTCCGGGCTCCACCTGATACCCCCACCAGGGAACACCGCTTTCGGCACCGTGCACAAAAACCTGGTAGGCTGCTTCCAGTTCCTCATCGCGCCAGCGGTTGATCTGACGCTCGGTAATTTCCGCAGCTTTCTGAAAGGCGGCAATCACCGGGTATGACGATATAATCTCGGCCGAGAGCGCCTTTGCCGCTCCTTCGAGGTCGCCTTCCGACAAGGCCGCTGCCATTTGCACGCCTGTACCTATTTTTGAGCTGTGTTCGGTGATCGTACCCAGCAATTCTTTTGCATTGCTCTCGCTGCTTACAATGTCGCATATTTTCTCTCCCGCCAGGACGGCCAGATCCTGGCCAAAGTCGTCCATCCGGTCGTCATTCAGGCTGACCAGCAGCTTCGTGTAATCATTCTCATTCATAATCGCCTCCACCACATCCTGGGCAAGCGATTTATTGTCGAGACCCATCTTTTTCTGCAGGATCTGCTCAACCATTTGCTCGGTGGCCTGCCTGGTAAGCTCGTTATTATCCTCTCCCACCCATTGGGTAACCGCGGTCCGGTATGCAAAATCGGAAATCCGTTCGGTCCTGGTGGGTGCTGCCTTCGCAAAGAGGCTGAAGTGAAAGGTTGTGAAACTGACATAACCGCCCGCCGTATTCACTTCATCCGGCTTAAAATAATTCCATTCTTTGCCGTTGTGATAACCCATCCAGAGATCGCCCCGGTGCTCCAGCCCTGCCAGTTCCTGCGGCGATATTTTAACCTGAACGGTCACCGGCTTATTCAGCCTTTTCGTCTGCTGATCGATGATAATCTCAAAAGGTTGCCCCACGAGGTTAGCCCTTCTCTTATCGAACTGCGGGGCTGCGGCTGTTTCCCTTACCTGTAGGCTGACTTTCTGGTCGAAGGCCTTTTCGGGTATGCTCAGCCGGATCCCGTTTGTCTTCAGGTCGCCCGCAACTGTCTTTGTTTGCTGAATGCTGACGTTCAGCTTTCCGGCTACGCCGGATGGCACAGATGGAACAGGCACCTCTGTTGAAGCGCCCGTTGTCTTTGCCTGCTGGATTTTTGATTGGGATCTTTCGATCGCGCCAACTGGCGACCCTGCAATCCGCGTACCGTTCCACTGGCTGTTGGGTTCAGCATCATTATAGCTCCATTTGCCTGTGAATTTTGAAAAATCGGCATTGAATTCAAAGATAAACCTTCCCTTGCCGTTGTCCTGATACCACATGCCGGTAACGGTATGGCCGCTTAGTGTCCCTTCAATCCTCCCGTTCCGGTGCTTGTAAGTACCGGTCACCTGAGTCCCTTTATAACTCATGGTCAACTCGTTAAAATCACTGTTATAAACGCTCAGCATTGTCTCAACAATGCCTGGCGGAGGCGGCTGAACCCCTCCGATCCGCGTTCCGTTCCACTGGCTGTTTGGTTCGGCATCATTATAGCCCCATTTGCCGGTGAACCCGGAATAATCGGCATAAAATTCGAAAACAAATTTTCCTTTGCCATTCGTCTGGTACCACATGCCGGTGATGGTCCGGCCGCTTAAAACTCCTTCAATCCGGCCGTTCTGATGTTTGTAGGTACCGGTGATGCGACTTCCGTCCTGAATGATCGTCAACTCATTGAAATCTGATTTAAAAACGCCTGTTAGCTGTTGGGAAAAGCAAAAAGCACCGGCGAGTAAAAAAGCCAGGGTGACAAGTATAGCTCTCATACGTTTCAGTTTAGTTCGTATTAAATAGCGGAAAGGTTTGAAAAAACAGCTTAAATTATAAGCATAAATTTAGTTTTTTTGTTCCTATAAGGTAGGGTAATTTTTTGATACACCGGTGTTTTTAGCGCAAAAAAATCAGCATCATTGCTGCATCTCTTCCATTGCGCGGATAATGCGGAAGAAAGCGTCATTGAGGGGTGTTTCAATTTCATATTTTCTGCCCAGTTCGATGACCGTACCGGCAAAAATATCAACTTCCGTTTTCCGCCCCGCTTCTACATCCTGAAGCATGGAGGTTTTCCCGTTTGGATCGAGCCCGTCCATAATCGACAGAAATTCGGTAATCTGATCTTCAAGGAGGTGGATGCCGCACTTTTGTGAAAGCAGCAACACTTCGCGCGCAGCTGTGACCATCAGTTCACGCGCTTGCTGATTCTTCTGAAAGACGCCATACGGAGCCCGCAGAATGGCTGAAGCCTGGTTGACGCCCACGTTCAGCATAAACTTGAACCACATTGCATGAAGCATATTTTCCGGGATCCGGTAAGGGATCTGCGCCTGGTCAAAAAGATCCTTAACCGCCAATACACGTTCTGAGAGCTTCTGATTCTCTTTTTCGCCGAACACGATCCTGCCCATATTGGTATAACTGATAGCCGTACCTTCACGCATGGCATCCATACCCAGACCAAACGCATACAGCAGGTGCTCCATTCCGATCTGCCGGCCGATCAGCTCTTCGCTGGAAATGCCGTTTAACAGCGACATAACCACAGTTTCTTTTCCGACAAAACCGTTGATATCGTGAATAGCCTGTCCCAGGGTCGTCGATTTGACCGCGATGAGGATCAGGTCGGCGGGCGGATTTTCATCACCGGGAGTGACGTAATTGAAAGAATAAGGTTTCCCGTTCACGGTCACCGTTTCATTTTGGTACCGTTCAATCCGCTCACGATCGGCTATCACTTTAACAGTCAACGACTGTACTTCCTGCAGCCGGGATGCATACATTCCGCCTATGGCGCCAAGTCCGACGATGTACACTGAGTTTATTTTTCCTGCTTCCATAGCACAAAAATAAACTTTTAGCCGGTTTATCGATATTCTCTGATCTCCTTCTTCCGGTTTCCGGTTTTCGCTGACAGCGGTTTTTGTCGCTGCACCGTCTTCGGTCTACGGTTCTATACGTTCCGGGGAACCATAAAAGGAGCGCGATACTCGCGCGTAAGCAGGGCGTCGGCTTCCGGATCATTTTTAAACCGCATGGCCGACGGATCGAATTCCAGCGTCCTTCCCAGGCGGTAAGCGATATTTCCCAGGTGGATCAGTGCGCAACTGTAAAAACCTTCTTCGATGCCGGCTTTTGCCAGCGCCTGATCGTTGGCCCGAATGGCCCTGATGAAGTTTTCGTAATGATTGCCTAGTCCGCTGCCCGACTCGGCAGGCTTACCATCTCTTCCTTTGTAGACCTGCCAGTCGTTGACATTTTTGCTCATGTATCCTTCAGACCCGTAAAACAGGTTTCCGATGTTATTGGACGCGCTGGTCATGTAAGTATTGTTTTTCTCCTCCACCGGATGTGCAAACCCTTCCGGATTGGTCATCCAGTGCCTGACCTCAAACTGCATGACTTTCTTTTTATCGCCTTTTCCGTCGGGACCCGGGAATTCAAACATCGCCATCATGGTATTGGGCGTGTCCTGCGCGTCATCGAAGAAGAAATGCCCCCCCATGGCAGTAATTTTCACCGGCAACTTCACATTCAGTCCCCAGCGGGCAATATCCACCTCATGAACCCCCTGATTGCCCATATCGCCGTTGCCGTACTCCCAGTTCCAGTGCCAGTTGTAATGAAAGCGGTTGCGGTTAAACGGCTGTTCCTGTGCCGGTCCCTGCCATAAATTATAATCCACATTTTTCAGATATTCCCGGGTATAGGGCGGTTCATAACTCTTGCTCCCGAGTGTCATCGCAAATTTTTCATCCTCGCTCATGGGCCCGTCCGGATATTTTCCGATCGAAGCCCGCCATTTATAGCACATCCCTTTGGCCATATACACTTCGCCCAGTTTTCCTGAATGCAGGTAGTCGGCCATGCTGATGGCACAGGGATTGCTTCGCTGCTCGGCTCCGTCCTGCACGATCACCCTGTACTTTTTCGCCGCTTCCACCAGCTTTTGTCCCTCGTAAATATTGTGGCAGCAAGGCTTTTCGACCGACACGTGCTTGCCTGCCTGGATGGCCCAGATCGATGCCAGGGCGTGCCAATGGTTGGGCGTGACAACCGAAACGGCATCAATGTCCTTATCTTCGTACAGCTTTCGTAAATCCTGGTATAGTCTGGGTTCGCGCAACCCCTTATCGGTGAAATACTTTTTAACCCGTTCCGGGAAAAGGTTTTTGTCGATATCGCAAAGAGCCCGCACTTCCACATTTTCCAGTTGCTGATAGGCATGAAGATGATTTTGCCCCATACCACGAATGCCGATTACAGCGACATTTACCCGGTCGTTGGCTCCTTTCCATCCGTTTCCGGTCAGGATCGTCGGCGCCGCCATCATCCCGATGTTTCCCAAGGCAGTTGTTTTGATAAAATTTCTTCGTTTCATTAAAGTTCAAGGTTTAAAGTTATTGTTGTTAAAGGTAGTTTTATGTCTTGTGTCTTGAGTCTTATATCTTGAGTCTTGAGTCTTGAGTCTTATATCTTGATCTTCACATTCCTGTAATGCACCACGCTTCCGTGGTCCTGCAGCAGCAAATATCCTTCAGGCCATAGTCCGAATCCCTCCACATCACGGAATTTACTGGCAGCGATTTTGGCCTTAAAGTCATCGCTGCCGCGGTCATATTCCAGTATTTTCTGCCCGTTCAGCCAATGTTCCACATGGTTGCCCCTGCACACGATCATGCTTTCGTTCCAGAAGCCCAGCGGACTGGGTCGCTTGTCGGGAGAAGCCGGGTAAATTTCATATAAGGCGCCGATCGTATGATAATCATTAGGTTTCATTTTCCCCTGCAACATCCACTCGTGGTTTCTGTCGTCCAGTATCTGGTATTCCAGTCCGTAACCATAGCCTTTGTTGTTACCGATCCCTTCGTGCACGAAGTATTTGAGACCGCTGTTCCCGCCTTTGGTTTCCATGCGCCACTCCCATTTCAGGATGAAGTTTCCGTACTGGTCCCGGGTGATAATGTCGCCTCCGTTACCTGATTCCGTTCCACCCTTTGCATTGGCAATTAATTCACCATTCGAGATTTTCCAGCCCTTCTCCGGAAATACCGTTTGGTTGACTCCCCTCCACTGGTCAGCAGACCTTCCATCGAAGAGCAGTTTCCATCCTTCTTTTTTCTCTGCTGAAGAAAGCGTGTTAATGGGCAGGGCATACTTTTCTTTAAAAGCTTTCCAGGTCTGGCTGCTTTGCGTCAGATACTCCTCCGGAGATCCTTTTAAACCATAACACTGAATTCCCACAGGACCGGTGTAGCCTTTATCGGCCAGGCGTTCCACCAACCGGTATACATCGAAGCTTCCCAGCCCCAGCGGTCTGATCAGGCGATCCCAGTTCATCTGCCGTGTATCACCGGCATCAGCCCCGGAAACGGAAACGGCAAAAAGCTTTGGGAGCACCAGGTCGATCACCGTCTCAAGGTTTTCTTCCGAATCAGTTTTCAGAAAATGGCACAGGTTCAGGACTGAGCCGACATTGTCGCGGTTTGCTTTGATCGCCAGCCGGTATGAATCTTCCGCTTTTTCGGCCAGAAAACCGGCATGATGATAGATGGCCAGCCTGATGCCATATGGTTTAGCCAGGTCGGCCAGCTCCTGCAAAACCGGAATAACCCGTTCGTCGGCAGCTACGTCCGAAGGTTTGAATTCTTTCGAATGAATATGAACCCATAAGATCAGGTCTGTTCCTCTGAGCTTCGGGATCGCTTTCTTCCATTCCGGGAGGTATGGCTCCGCCTGGTCAATGTCAATTTTTAGATAATCGGCATAGATTTTTAGTCCCTGCCGGTCGAAGGCATCCTTTAATTCAAAAATGCCGGCCGTTTCGCGATGCTCAATGCCGTCGAATCCAAGTTTCTTCAGCAAGGCGGCCTGCCGCTCATACGGCATGACGGAACTGCCGTTCTTGAAAAAAGCATTGTTAAACACAAAAACCGGGTTCTTCAGCTCCCGTCCTTTCCCTGCGGCAAAACAATTTACGCCCGTAAAAAAAGAAATCAGTAAACAAATCATCAAATGCTTCATGTCGTGTTAGATTTTTAGTTCAGGTTTCTGCTATATCATTTTTGACTGTGAGTTCAAACTAAAATACATCAATTTACACCCTCATTGTAAGGTGGCAAAACTAAATTCCCGCTTTTCGCATTCAAGACGAATTTCCAGTGTAGTCGCAAAACACGTTCTGCAAATTTTCGCCGAAGTTCCGGCCTTCTGAAACTGTTCTAATATTTTCCATACTCCTGCAAGGTTTCCCACATGGCCCAGAAGTTTTCCGGGCTCACATCGTCCTGCACGTTATGGACCGGTGCGAATACGAATCCACCGCCCGGAGCCATGATGTCGAGCACCCTCTTCACCACTTCCCTGACTTCATCGGGCGTACCGTTGTTCAGGGTGGTCTGGGTGTCGATTCCGCCACCCCAGAAAACCAGGTCCTTACCAAAATCCTTCTTTAAGCCTGCCAGTTCCATTCCGGTGGCCGTGTACTGCACCGGGTTCAGAATATCAAGCCCTGCATCGATCAGATCGGGAAGGATGGTGCGGATCGCGCCGCAACTGTGCATGAATATCTTTACGTCCGGCAAACGCTTTTTCAGGTGCCCGAACAAAGTGCGGAACCGCGGAATAACCATCTGCCGCAAGGTATCCGGATCAATGATCGTGGAGCTCTGCGAACCCAGGTCGTCGCATTCGGAAATAACATCGATGCGGTCCTGAAAATTATTCTCCACCGCCCATTCGATCACGGCGTCCCAATAGCGGATCTTGTCCTCCAGAATGATCTCGAGCAAGGCCTCCACGCCCGCCGGATCGATCACCGTATCCATGTACCAGCTTTCATACCCCCTGATTCGCAGTGAATTCTCAGTCAGCCCCGCCACATGCCGGTCGGCCACACAGCCATAACCCTCAGCCGCCGAGATCTGTGCGGACAGGTCCCGTTTCAGGATCTGAAGATAATCATTCCATTCGGGCCGGAAAAGAAACTGAACCGATTCCGAAAGCGTGTCATACTTTTCCAAAGGCCAGGAAATCTGGTTAAAGTATAAATCTTTTTCGGGATCACGGCGCCAGTCACAACCATAAAAATCGGTCACGAATTCAACCGCTCCTTCCATGCGCTTTCGCTGAGCGAACTCAGGAATGCGCTGGGCGCCGATACGACGGGTGTCCGACTTCAGGTAAACAAGGTTGTCTTCGGCCGGCGTCACAATCTGCGAGATGGGATCAATCTCCGGAAGCTGGTATTCGGGCGACAGGCCTTTGGCGAGCATGGCCCGTTTATACGCATTTTTTGTAATTGAAGTGACCGTTGTTCCTCCCAGATCGTAGGGAACCCGGTCGGGCTCTGCATGACAGATTGTTTTTTGTAATCGTTCTTTACTGGTCATTTACAGAAGGATTTTCAGAAAGTCGTTTTAAACACAAAGTTGCGAGGACATAATGGTCTTTTTCAGCTGAAAAATACCCGTGTAAAACTTCGCGTCTTTGCGTCTTCGTGTTCGGTTTAAATTTGTCACAGGTGAATGGCTTTAAATTTCGGCACCAGCAGATGAATGGCAAGCAGCGCGATCAGGTATCCCGATCCGGCAATTGCGAAAGGTATTGCATATCCGTCGGTACCGTAAATCCGGAGCCAAAATGCCCAGAGCCGACCGGTCAATATAGAGGATGGTCGTGGCAATGAAAAGCAGGGACAGGATCGCCCAGCGAAAATTGGTTTTTTTCTTTTGCATTGGTTTATTATTTCAATTAGTTGCGCATTATTTGCGTACTAAACTTCAGCACTTTTTTAAAGAGCCTCACCCTACGGAAGCCACCGCGGAGTTTCCGAAACGCAAGCCCCTGGTTCTACAGCCCTTCCCACATCGGTCTCAAGCCGTCCCTTATAGCGAATTTCTCACGATGACCTCAGGACGATATACTTCTGTTGTTTTAACCGGACTGGTGATGAACCGTGCAATCACCTGCCCCATCTTTGAAAAGTCCGCGCTGACTACGGTAATGCCGTTCCGGATGATCTCTTTCATCGGCGTTTCGTTGTATGAAATCACCCCAATTTCCTTCCCCAGGAGAAAACCCATTTCCTCCCCGATCCTGATCAGTGCAATCAGGTCACTGTCCTCGATCACCCAAAACGCCCGTCCTCCAGTTACCAGATTACGTGACAGCCTGTTCTCCACCCTGCAAGTGATCTGGTTTTCTGTACAGAAGCCGGTAAACGCGTCTTTAATCTCCTGCGGATGGTTTACCTGAGGCGGAAAGATCAGGATGAACTCCCTATACCGGGCCAAACGGTCTCTCAGCATTTCAAGGGCTTTCTTCAATCCCGAATAAAAATCCTGGCTAACCGACGAACACTCCGGAAGCAAAGGCGGCCGGAGAATCTGCAACAATTTTTTCTGAGGCACCCGCGACAGCAGTGTTTTCACCTGTGGATGATCAAAGCCCGTGATCACATATAACCCATATGCACCCAGGTTCTCCTGAAGGATCGACCTGAATGTTTTGATGTTGCAGTGATGAAAGTACAGATCGACTGTGATTCCGGGATCACGGATTCCCTCCATGATACTGTTATACAAAACTTCATGGTACGAGTAAAATCCTGTCAGAAAAAGGAATACCTTCAGTTCCCGTTGCACGTTGACATCACGCACATAATAGCCCACTTTATCCTCGGCCACGATAATTCCGCGCTCTTTCAGTATATTGAGCGCTTTAACGACTGTCATACGCGCCACACCCGTCTTTTGGATCAGCTTGTTGACCGAAGGAAGCGGGTCTCCTTTCGAGACCATTCCATTCCCGATGGCGGTCAAAATTCCCGAGACAATTCCATCCCTTTTGGATTTGTTCTGAAGAAGTTCCGAATGAATCAGGTCAATCAGGTCAGACATATTCTACTCTGTTCTACCGTCAAATATACAGTGTCTTGTATTTCATTGTATTATGGATAGAACAGATTCCGGCCGGTAGAATAACAATTTATATTTGTTTTAAACAGCGGGTGGCGCCTGCTCAAATCCGCGCAACCGGCTGGCTGGTGACCACATAAAGGCAACCGATTTATGATTCCCAGATGCCGTTCATGGCGGTCAGGATCATTGGCGCTCCGTCGGTGATCACAATGGTATGTTCATGCTGGGCCATATATCCGCCCCGGTTACCAACCAATGTCCATCCGTCCCTCAGCGCATCGGCATAAGAGGACAGGGTCGAGATAAAGGTTTCGATGGCAACCACCGAGTTTTTTGCGAATCGTCTGTGATCAAACCTGTTCCTGAAATTAAGCAGTTCGTCCGGCTGTTCATGGAGCTTTCTGCCGATACCGTGTCCGCCAAGGTTTTTAATCACTTTAAAACCTCTTTTTTTGGCCTCTTCTTCCATGATATGCCCGATATCCGATATTCGCACTCCGCCCTGAATGTGATCGATCGCTTTTCTTAAGATGAATTTTGAAGCATCCACCAGATCCTGATGGTGATGAATATCTTCACCCAGCACGAATGAACCACCGTTGTCGGCCCAAAATCCGTCAAGCTCGGCCGAAACATCAACATTAATTAAATCACCTTCTTTTAAGATCCGCTTATCGGAAGGTATTCCGTGGCAGAATTCACGATCCACACTGATACAGGTGCAGCCGGGAAAGCCATATGTCAAAGAAGGAGCTGATCTTGCCCCGTACCCGGAAAGAATCTTTGCCCCATAGTCGTCAAGTTCTTTGGTTGTCATGCCTGGTTTGGCATAGCGGGTCATTTCCTTCAGCGTAAAGGCCACAGCCTCGCCTGCCCGTTGCATTCCGATCAATTCAAGTTTTTCTGTTATCGACATAGTTATTCCTTTCTGTTCTCTTCAGTCCGATATCGATAGATTGACAGCGATTTCTTTCATAATTTCATCATTGCAACATAAAGCCCATTCTTACCTTTTTTGTTCAAAAGCATTCTGAATATCGCACTTTGACCCATATAATTCAAAGCTAATTGGAAACACGGATTGCACTAATAAAATATTATCTATCTTTGCGGAATGCTAAAGACTTCATGTAAATCGGATTTGGTGTAGTAAACAATCTGTTCCTGTGCAGATTGTCCTTTCGCTTGCTCTCGGATAATTCTTTTGAGAGCAGTTTTCTGTTGTTATCATTCAGCTTTTAACCGGCATACCATGATGAAAGTGTGGTTGTGCTTTCCGTGTATGCAAAACACATAAAGACAATGAATAGCGAAAACAATATTCACAAATTCCGATTTAATTTTATCTGTGGTTGGGCTGCCAGTTTCAAATCTCAAAAAATGTACAGCAATGATTGATTTAACTGCATATGGCTGGAACGATCAACTTAGCCAACTAAAACAGGATTCAATACATCGCGCCCTCGCTCATGGGCGTATCACCATCGTACACCGGACATGTTACGAAGTTATTTCCGAAAGCGGATGGTTTCAGTGTGACTTAACGGGAAACATGACGTATGGGAAGTCAGATGCTGAACTGCCTTGTACAGGTGATTGGGTGATTTTTCAACCCTTCGGTGAGAATAAGGGGATTATCGTTGACATGCTGCCCCGTGAGCGGACACTGTATCGAAGGAAAACCGGAACAGTTGCTGATAAACAAGCCATTGCTTCGTATGTCGACATGGCATTTATCGTAGAAAGCCTGGCCGACAATTTCAATGTTCGCAGAGCCGAGCGTTTCATGATACAGATCATGGAAGCAAACATTAAACCGGTGCTGGTACTCAATAAAGCCGATTTAGGCTTCGATAAAGGCAAAACAGATGAAGCAATCAAGCATGTTGTGCGTAAAATGCCTGTCTTCATCACAAGCGTCCGTAATCCTGAAACCATTTTTCGGCTACGCAAATCAATTCCCGAAGGTGAAACGGTTGTGTTTGTCGGTTCCTCGGGTGTCGGGAAAAGCTCGTTGATTAATGCGCTTTGCGAAAAATCAGTGTTGCTTACCTCCGATATAAGCC
>JBFXKJ010000102.1:0-12453 GCA_050173895.1 Mangrovibacterium sp.
TGGCTTGATTCGTACCAGAAAGAGTAGTTCCCGGCAAATGCACGGATCTTTCCATAATCAATGTCTACGACATCGGTACAGACATTGTCCAGAAAGTGACGGTCGTGCGAAACCACGATCACCGTATTCTCACAGTTGCTCAGGTAATTTTCAAGCCACAACACAGTCTCCAGGTCCAGGTCGTTAGTCGGCTCGTCAAGCAGCAGGTTATCGGGATTCCCGAACAGGGCCTGGGCCAGCAACACCCTTACCTTTGCCTTCGCATCCAGGTCCCTCATCAACTGGTAATGAAGATCCTCCCTGATCCCCAATCCGCTCAGCAGCATCGCAGCATCACTTTCAGCATTCCAGCCGTTCATTCCGGCAAAATCATCCTCCAGTTTGGCGGCCAGAAGGCCGTCAGCTTCGCTAAAGTCGCTTTTTACATACAGGGCATCCTTCTCCTTCATGATCCTCCACAAATCCTTATGCCCCATCAGTACCGTATCAAGCACAGGAAATTCATCGAATTCGAAATGGTTCTGCTTCAGTACCGAAAGACGTTCACCAGCCCCCATGGTCACAGAACCATGTGTTGGTTCCAGTTCCCCGGAGATCATTCTCAAAAACGTGGACTTTCCGGCACCGTTTGCGCCAATCACGCCATAGCAGTTGCCGGGCGTAAACTTGAGGTTTACGTCGGTAAACAAGGGTTTTTTCCCAAACTGAATCGCCAAATTTTCGACACTTATCATCTCTTTTCCTGCCTTTTCCTGTTAAGGGCTGCAAAGGTAGCAGATTTCAGGGTTGTTGCGAACTTTCGCAGTTAATTAATTCTAAAGTTATTGCAAACTTTTCTTTCGTCTGAAATTCCTGCGATACCATCATCCCGGTTGTGGAACCGCCTCCGGATTCATCAGGCAATCTCCATATTTCCGGCTTCAATAATGGCTTCGCCTTTAAACCTCAGTATCAGGTTGGCCACAGCCAGGGTGTCCTTTTCGCAATACCGGGCAATGCGTTCCAGGTCGCCCTCTTCATAATAAACCCGCGCTACCTGGCTCCCGTCAATATCGTCCTTGGGTGTCGGAATCTGAAAGACCGCACACATCAGGCTGAGCGAGGTATAACTCCGGAAATCACCGAACTTCCAGAGCTGCATCGTATCCAGCAGTTTTTCCTTCATCTCCCAGGGTTTCAGTCCCGCCATATTCAGCACATTGGGCAACCTTAAGCCGTTAATCAACGTTCGCCGGGCGATGAAGGGATAATCAAATTCCTGCCCATTGTGGGCACACAAACATCGTCCGGGATAACTCATAAAACGCTCGAGCATTTCATTGAACGATGCGATCAGTTTCCGCTCGTCTTCATCATAAAAGGATTTGACCCGGTAGATCCGTTCCCCTTTCTTTTGGGTGATCACTCCCGCCGAGATACAGATGATCCGTCCAAACTCCGCATAAATTCCGGCGCGTTCGTATACGTCTCCGGGGCTGTCCTCCCCGCGAAAGGACTCACATTTCCGATCCCACAGCTTCCGGAACAATTCGGGCATTTCGCTATAGACCGGATACTGCGGAACGGCCTCGATATCCAGGTATAAAACATCTTCGGGGTTCAGGTTGTAAAGCATGACTCTTTGTTTCTTTTATTCAAAGATAAACAAGAAGCCGGTAAATCCGTTATTCATTTGCCGGATTGCAGAATCCGACCGGAAAGTGTTAACTTCGCGTGTTAATTCAAAAAAAGAAAGCGATGATCAATCATGTGGTCCTTTTTAAATTAAAAGATTTCCCGAAAGAGGAGAAACAGGTAGTCCGTGAAAAAATCAAATTAATGCTCGAACAACTGGAAGGAAAAATAGATGAGTTGAAATATATTGAAGTGGGGCTGAATGTCGACGCGCTGACGTCCGGTTATGACATCTGCCTGATCACGCATTTTGAAAGCATGGAAGATCTGAAGGCCTATGCCGTTCATCCCGGGCACCTGAAGGTGGTAGATTATATCCGTGCTTCCACAGCAGCAAGGGCTGCCGTTGATTATTCATTCTAAACAGGACTTAAAAATGAAAAACTTATATCCGCTGAAATTCGCTCCCATCTATATGGATAAGATCTGGGGAGGACAAAAAATAAAAACCGACTTGGGAAAAGACTTCGGCAATCTGCCGAATTGCGGTGAAAGCTGGGAAATCTCAGGAGTTTCCGGGCATGTATCCGTGGTAAGTGAAGGTTTTCTCGCCGGTAACAGCCTTGAGGAACTGATCGAAGTCTATATGGGCGATCTGGTAGGCGACCGGGTTTACGAAAAATTCAGCGTCGAATTTCCCCTGCTGATCAAATTCATCGATGCCAATGATGATCTTTCAGTTCAGGTTCATCCAAACGACCAGATGGCCCGGGAACGCCATCAGGCTTACGGAAAAACAGAGATGTGGTATGTCCTTCAGGCCGATCCGGGAGCAAAGCTGAACGTAGGATTCAACAAGCCGGTAGATGCAAACGAATACCTTCAAAAGCTTTCGTCCGGAGAACTGATGGATATCCTGAATTTTACGGAAGTTAAGCCGGGCGATATCTTTTTTATGCCGGCCGGACGGGTTCATGCCATTGGCAAGGGGATCCTGCTTGCCGAAATCCAGCAGACATCCGATATCACGTACCGCATTTTTGATTACAACCGGAAAGATGCTGAAGGGAATGAAAGGGAGTTGCACACTGATCTGGCCCTCGAAGCGATCGATTTCACCTGGCACAAGGATTTCCGCACGGAGTACGTCCCCGAACCGAACAAAAGCAGGGAGGTGGTCAGTTGCGACTATTTCAAAACCAGCATTCTCGAATTTGACCATCCCCTTGAAAAAGACATTTATGAACTGGACTCATTTGTGATCTACATTTGTGTGGAAGGAGAATACGAGATCGCCGGAACGGAGACGCCTGTAAGAGCAAAAAAGGGAGAAACCGTTCTGATCCCGGCTTCGATGCACCAGTTCGCCCTGAAGCCTGTTTCCGGCAAAGTGAAGCTGCTGGAGGTGCACGTTTAGTGTGGTACTTACGACTGTTATCATGGAGATAAAAACTGCACGCTTTTTAATGAGTAATACCGACGTGGCAAAATGTCCGGCACCCGATCTGCCGGAATTTGCCTTCATCGGCAGATCGAATGTTGGCAAATCGTCTTTGATCAATATGCTGGTCAATAACAAAAAGCTTGCAAAAACATCCCAACGTCCGGGAAAAACTCAGCATATCAATCATTTTCTGATCAATGAGAACTGGTATCTCGTTGACCTTCCCGGGTACGGCTTCGCACAGGTCTCCAAAAGCATAAAAGAAAAATTCCAGTCGCTCATCACCGGCTACATTCAGGAAAGAGAAAACCTGTATTGCCTGTTCGTGCTTATCGACTCGAGGCATGAGCCGCAGAAGATCGATCTTGAATTCACCACCTGGCTGGGCGTAAACCAGATCCCCTTTGCCCTTGTTTTCACCAAAAGCGATAAACTCGGAAAAAACCGCCTTGCCGCTAACATTGAATTTTACAAAAAGGAATTGCTGAAACAATGGGAGCAATTGCCTCCGGTCCTGGTCAGTTCGGCCAACACAGGCCTTGGAAGAGAAGCAATTCTGGAGTTTATTCAGGGGGCCATGACAAACGAAATCCAGTGAGCAAGCCGGAAAGACTCCTTCACCCGCCTTCCTCCTCTTACACCACGATGAGGCTTCCCACCCCAACGGACGAATCGTTCCTGTCGATCCTTTCTCTTATTTTTTTTACATTGTCTTAAAGATTTTTTTACCTTTGCGCCCATTCCAGACGTAATTAAAAACACGTGAAAATATGGGAAAAGAAGCTCCCCTTAAGATTTTTACCGGAAAAGCCACTACTTATCTGACCTCCAAGATCTGCAGCAGCGTGGGTGTTGAACTGGGAAAATCATCCTGTCCGGTTTTTGCCGACGGTGAATTTGAGCCGTGTTACGAAGAAACAATCCGAGGCTCACATGTCTTTATTGTTCAGTCAACCTTCCCTCCCGGCGACAACCTGCTGGAATTGTTGCTGATGATCGATGCCGCCAAACGGGCTTCCGCTTACAAGATCATCGCCGTAGTTCCTTATTTTGGATTTGCCCGCCAGGACCGTAAGGATAAACCCCGGGTTTCCATTGGTGCCAAACTGATGGCCGACCTTTTGTCGGCCGCCGGCGTAAACCGCGTGATCACAATGGATCTGCATGCCGACCAGATCCAGGGATTCTTCAATGTCCCGGTAGATCACCTGTATGCTTCCGCCCTTTTTATCCCGTTCATCAAGAAAATGGGTTTGCGTGATATCGTCATTGCCTCACCCGATGTGGGAGGCACCAAGAGAGCCAATACCTATGCGCGCCTGCTCGGTACCGATATGGTGATTTGCCATAAATCAAGAGCCAAAGCAAACGTAGTGGAGAGCATGACCCTGATTGGTGACGTACGCGACAAGGATGTGATCATTGTTGATGACATGATCGATACGGCCGGCACCATTACCAAAGCAGCAGGCCTGATGATCAAGGAAGGGGCCAACTCCGTGCGCGCCTTTGCAGCCCATGGCTTACTCTCCGATCCGGCTTACCAGCGGATCGAAGACTCGGCACTGCAGGAAGTTTATTTTACCGATTCAATACCCGCCAAACAGGCTTCCCCCAAGATAAAATACATCTCGGTAGCCGAGGAATTCGGCGAAGCAATAAAAAGGGTATATAAAAATGAATCAATCAGTTCATTATTTTACAAGTAATTCTTATCTTTGCCCCGCTTTTTCCGGACGGCATGATTGTTATGTATGCTGTTTGCCCTTTCTCCGGAAAGGGAGGACTGAGTACCATAATTAAAAACAAATTATTAAGAAAATGAAATCAGTAGAAATCATCGGCTCTAAAAGAGCAGCCCTTGGCAAAAAGGAAACAAAAAAATTACGGTCGGCAGAGTTGGTTCCCTGTGTCCTTTACGGAGGAGAGGAACCCATCCATTTTCAGACAAGTGCAGCCGAATTCCGAAAAATCATTTATACACCCAATGTATACCTGATCGATTTGAACATTGACGGAACAACCTATAAAGCGCTGATGCAGGATGTGCAGTTTCACCCGGTGGAAGAACAAATCCTGCATTGCGATTTTTTGAAAATCACCAACGAAAAGCCTGTTAAAATTGAGGTACCTGTCAAGGTGGAAGGCTATGCCGTAGGTATGCGCGCCGGGGGTAAAATGAAACTGAACCTGCGCCGTCTGAAAGTGAAAGGTTTGGCGAAGGATATCCCTGACTCAATTACCGTTAATATCGAAGATCTTGACCTGGGACAAAGCATTAAAGTAGGTCAGTTGAAATTCGAAAATCTTGAATTTCTGAACTCAAAGTCCGTTCCGGTAGTGACGATTGTCGTGACAAGAGCTGCACGGGCCGCCGCAACTGCCATCAAGTAATCTTGTTGCAGAACGGGGAAACGATGCGAATTCCATCCGACCATTAAGAAATAAATTATTAACGGATGAAGTATCTGATAACTGGATTGGGAAATCCGGGTAAAGAATATGAAAACACCCGGCATAACATCGGGTTTAAGGTATTGGACGCATTCGCTGATGCGTCCAATATTGTTTTTAGTGACCGCCGTTATGGTTTTGTGGCAGAATACAAATTCAAAGGACGCATTTTTATTCTTCTCAAGCCAACAACTTACATGAACCTTAGCGGCAAAGCGGTGAGCTATTGGCTGAAACAGGAAAAAATCCCGGTCGAAAACCTCCTGGTTATCAACGATGATCTGGCGCTTCCGGCAGGAACACTGCGACTGAAACCCAAGGGAGGTGATGCAGGCCATAACGGCTTGAAAAATATCCAGGAAATACTTGGGACAAAAGAGTATGCCCGGCTCCGGTTCGGGATCGGTGACGATTTCCGCCCGGGACAACAGGTCAATTATGTGCTGAACGAATGGACGAAGGAAGAGTATGCCATGCTTCCCGAAAGGATCGACCTGTGTATCCGTATCATTCAGAGTTTCGGCACGATTGGCATTGAAAAAACGATGACCGAATTTAACGGCAAATAAAATGGAAGACCAGGTTCGGATCGACAAATGGCTGTGGGCCGTACGGTTCTTTAAGACCCGCAGTGCTGCGACTGAAGCCTGCAAAAAAGGTCGCGTTCTGATCGCGGATATGCAGGTTAAACCCTCCCGCATGATCAAAGCCGGCGACATCATTAAAATCCGCAAACCGCCGGTAACATACTCCTTCAAGGTTCTTCAGCTCTCTGAAAAGCGGATGGGTGCAAAAATGGTACCTGAGTTTGTCATGGATATCACGCCCGAAGAAGAGCTTAAAATTCTCGATATCCAGCGAAATATGAGCTGGATGAAACGTGATCCGGGGACCGGACGGCCAACAAAAAAGGAGAGGCGTGATCTGGACAGCTTTCTTGATCTTGATGAAGAAGACAATTGGTAGCGATGGCCTTCTATCGCCTGTCGTCTCCGGCTGGCACGCAGTTCTCCGGGCAGCGGGCTCAAATAAAACGCTTGGCCTGTTCTTTTGTCGGAAGCATGCAGTTATTCCTTTTTCCAAACCAACGGAACCGGTTCGAAGCGATAAAATCGTACAGGCGGTCCCTCCATGTTCTCGGAATTACCCTGAACAACAAAAACAACCGAAAAGCTCCGCCCAGGGTTTTACAGATTTCCAGGGCCGCATCAGAACGAATATACCACTTGTTTGCAGCAATCAGTACAACAGAATCGATGTTCGACGGGATAGAAAGGGTTTCCCTCCATTCTAACCCGGCAGGGCTGTCCAGCGAAGCAAAGAGAAACGCAGCCCTGCGGTCGAACCTCAGAATAATCCGGACGATCCTGCTGCACAAATAGCAATAACCGTCAAAAAGGATCAGCTTTTTCCCGGAAGGCAATTCCATCAGCGATTATTTTTAAAGTCCCTGATCAGGCCCTCTGCCAGCCAGTTTGCAATAGCCTGCCGGTTGTCAGTGATCATGAACCGCTGCTGGTCACGCCTGTGGTTTATATTCCCCAACTCGATAAACACAGCCGGAGGATAAGAATACTTCAGCATATACAGGTTCCGGTCCGACACCGTTCCCTGGTAACCTCTTCCCGGCTGGTGATAGCTGTACTTTTCCCGGAAAGTCTGATGCAGGTTGTTGGCAAGCTTCTTCCCTGTCGAACTTCCCTTGTCATGATAAAAGAACACATCGATATTCTGTCCCTTGCTTCTGGAGTCAATATGAATCTCAACCAGGCGCTGAAACTGGTTCCGGTTTTTGGCATAGAGGTTATTCACCGCATCTTTTCGTTGCCTCAACCGCCCAAGCTGACTTCGGGGAATCGTCAGATCCGGATAACAATATTCGTCCCGGTCGTGCTTCAGGATACTTTCGTCCCTGATCCCGTCATTTCTGTCCCTTACAATGGTATACACCTGTGCGCCGTGTTCAAGCAACGTTCGGCCCAGCCTCAGGACAACGTCGTATGCATATTCGTCTTCACAAAGCATGTTACTCCCGTAATGTCCGATCGCCCCCGGATCTGGTCCTCCGTGTCCGCTAACCAGATAATATATAGCCCCGGTAAGCTGACTATCCTTCCGTGTTACATTTTTATATTTGCTTCCGAAGATATCGTAGGCCACACTCCCGGAGGAAGAGGAAGCAGATGCATTGGAAGGAGAAGAAGATGTTGACGATGTTGTCGTTGACGGTGATGAAGGCTTTGCCACCGGAAGCTTATAGCTGCGCCCGGAAAACAGTGAATTGTTCGGCCCCAGGGCAGCTTTGTTTAATTCGACAAATTGCTCCAGGTACTCCGAGGGAGATAAGCCATGCCGTTTGAGAAGAGAATAGATCCCATCGCCTTTCTGTGCCTTTACCCGGGGATAGTCCTGCGCGTTAGAAACGGAACATGCAAGGAAAAAAAACACTGTCAGAACGATCGCTTTGTATGATCCGCATACGAAAATTCTTACCTTTAAATCCATCTTTCAAAACAAATTTTTCGTTTTCGTAAAGATTAAAATTATTTTGTTTAAAATGCAGGCCGGTGCAGAAAAACAATTAACCAACATATAAACAAAAGTCTATGCAAAAAGCTTGGCTCATCGTCCTTTTTCTGGAGATGATCGTTGCCTGTAAATCAAATCTGATGGTACAGGAGGTCAGAACCGAAAACATCTCAAACTCCGAAAACCTGCATTTTGCCGACCCGGCTGTAACCCGGCTCGTTGAACCTTATAAAAGCAAGCTGACAAACAAAATGAATGAAGTCATCGCTGTCAGTACCGACGAGATGATCAAAGCCCGGCCGGAGAGTAAGCTTACGAACTATCTGGGTGATCTTCTTCTGGAGGAAGGGAAACGCTATGCAGAGCAGCAGTCGCTTGCCCCCCTGCCATTTATTGCATTTCTCAATTACGGAGGACTTCGTACCGCCCTTCCCAAAGGAAAAATAACAGTCGGCAACATCTATGAATTGATGCCGTTCGAAAACGAGATGGTCCTGTTAAAACTAAAGGGAGAAGATGTACAAAGATTCGCTGAAAAGATCGCGTATCAGGGAGGTGACTGCGTGGCCGGTATCAAACTCGGCATCCGGCAAGGAAAGCTTTCGGATCTGCAAATTAACGGTGAACCTCTGGAAACCAACAAAGAATACTGGATGGTGACAAACGATTATGTGGCGAATGGCGGCGATGACATGGAAATGTTCGCCAATCACCTGGAATATGTTGAAACCGGTATTAAACTTCGCGATTGCATCATCGGTTATATGAGGAAGGAATCTCAGGCCGGAAAGAAAATTGCACCAAAACTCGATAGCCGGATCTATATCGAATAAGAAGGCGGAAAACCGGAAACCGGGATAAGGGAGACCGGAATAAAAACAGATGGCTCATTTAATTTGAAAACGATCATATGAACAGCCGAAGAAAATTTCTCAGGAATATAGCAGGCGCATCCGCGGGACTGGCTTTTACCGGCATATCTCAGGAATTGCTGGCGAAGCAGGACCTGCTTCACATCAGTGTCCTGCACACCAATGATATCCATTGCCATATCGATCCTTTTCCCGAAACAAACCCTTCTTATGCCGGCCGGGGAGGACTGGCCAGGTTATCAGCACTGATAAAGGGAATCAGGGAGGAAAACAATCCGGTACTGCTCGTCGATGCGGGCGATATGTTTCAGGGTACTCCCTATTTCAACTTTTACAAAGGGGAACTGATCATGAAGGTAATGACAAAGGTGGGCTACGAGGCCTCCACCATCGGAAACCATGAATTTGACAACGGGCTGGAAGGAATTGAGCAGTCACTGAAATACGCCGGATTCCCGCTGATATGCAGCAATTATGATTTTTCACAAACCATCCTCCGAAACCGCTTCCCGGAATACCGGATTTTCAACAAGAACGGGATCAAAATTGGCCTTTACGGCCTTGGTGTTGAAATGGCGGGGCTCGTCGCAGAAAACAATTATGCCGGAACGGTCTATCTTGATCCGGTGACCACTGCCCGGAAGATGGAAATATTTCTGAAGAACGAACGGAACTGTGATCTGGTTATTTGTCTTTCACACCTGGGGTTGAAATACCGGGAGACTAAAATTTCCGACACCCTTCTGGCCGGACAGACGCGGATGACCGACCTGATCATCGGCGGGCATACACATTCTTATTTGAAAGAGCCGCTTCAACTGAAAAATGCGGAAGGGAAACGCATCATCGTCAATCAGGCGGCGTGGGCCGGGCTCATGCTTGGCCGCGTTGATTTCATACTGGACCGGGAAAGAAGAGAAAAACCCGTCGCACTGGCCCAAAATATTTTCTCCGGATCATGAGCCGGCTGCAATTGGCCGGCTTAAGCATTTTTTCCGGGATTCTCCTCAGCCTTCCCTGGCTTGCTGTTCTGCCCGGATGGATCCTCTTTATCGCGCTGGTGCCTCTCTTCATCGTTGAAGAAGAAATCAGTAAAAAGCCTGTTTATGCTGCAGGTATCGAATTCTGGAATGACGCATGGCTGTGCTTTCTCAGCTGGAACGGATTGAGTACCTGGTGGATCCTTTATGCCACTGTTACCGGCGCCATCCTTGCTTCTGTATTGAATGCAGCTTTAATGGCAACCGTCTGGTGGTTGTTCCATCTTCTGAAACGCCGTTTCAAACCACTTGCATTCCTTGGGTTGACCGTCTTTTGGATCAGCTTTGAATACCTTCACCTTAATTGGGAACTTCACTGGCCCTGGCTCACTCTTGGAAACGGATTTGCAAATGAGGTGAAACTTATCCAATGGTACGAATATACAGGCGTGCTGGGTGGCACGCTGTGGATCATCCTCATCAATATGCTGATTTTCAGAATATACAAACAGTTTATTGCCGCAAGTAGAAAAATAGCAACATTACTCTTCCTGTTGACCCTGATCTTCCTGATGCCTGCCTTCTGGTCGGTCAAAAAATACCGGAACTACAAGGAAGATGGGAAATCGTTCGAACTCGTTCTTCTCCAGCCAAATATCGATCCGTACACAGAAAAATTTGAAAAAAAGACTAAGGCAAAGCAGATGCAGGTACTCACACGGCTGACCGATTCACTCGTACGCGCTTCGACCGATTTTGTGGTCGGTCCCGAGACTGTATTGCCGGGCAGCTTATGGGAAACAGACAGTATGATCCGGAATCCGTATGTAGCGCCTTTTTATAAACGTAGTCTTCGTTATCCCAATCTGCGGTTTATTCTCGGAGCGACCACTTTCGTCCACTTTTCTGAAGAAGAGAAAAAGCCACTCTCGGCCCGCCTCAACGCGATCGACAGCACCTGGTATGACGCCTTTAACGCTGCTCTTCAGATTGACAATACCGGAAAGGTACAGGTCTATCATAAAAGCATTCTGGTTCCGGGAGTGGAGAAGATGCCCTTTGCGCGGTATATTTCGTTTCTTGAAAAGTATATGATCGACCTTGGAGGGATAACAGGAAGCCTTGGTTCACAGGATGAGCCTTCAGTTTTCACCGGCGTTGGCGTGAAAACAGCACCGGCCGTTTGTTATGAATCGGTTTTTGGAGAGTACCTGAACGGCGCCGTTCAAAAAGGAGGAGAACTTATTTTTATCATCACCAACGACGGATGGTGGAAAAACACCCCCGGATACCGGCAACACCTGTCTTTTGCCCGCTTAAGGGCCATTGAGACCCGACGAGCCATTGCCCGTTCTGCAAACACAGGCATTTCCGCATTCATCAGCCAGCGGGGAGATGTCCTGCAACAAACAAGCTGGTGGACAAGAACCGCCCTGCGCGGAAATCTGCATGCCAATGATAAGCTGACTTTCTACGTCCGCTACGGCGATTATATTGGCCGTATCGCCGCCTTTATGGCGGTTCTGCTCCTGCTTTATTATCTGTCGTCGTTGATCACAAAACGAAATAGCTGACAGGTGGTAAAACGCCGTCTCCGCTCTCCTGTGTTTCCGCTTCGCTCTGTGCCCTATATTCTGTGCTCTATGCCCTTTGCCCTGTGCACAAAAAAAATCCGCATTAATTCGATTGCGCAAAATCCCTGAATTACAGGATTTGAGTGCCGGAACGGTCAGACTTCCACCGGTGGTAGAACCACTCAT
The DNA here is from genome assembly GCA_050173895.1 of Mangrovibacterium sp. GTDB lineage: Bacteria > Bacteroidota > Bacteroidia > Bacteroidales > Prolixibacteraceae > JBCFBK01. Next base: position 11,654 of record JBFXKJ010000102.1, read on the forward strand.
CCGGCTTTCGCCGGACTACAAGGCCTGTCTTAGCGCTCCAAAAGCTTTCTCGGTTCTGAAAAAACTGTTGAATTTGCCAATTGTGAATTAATGCGGACAATATCTTGTGTTAGAACTCTTCAATCAACCGGAACGAAAATAAAACCTGTTTTCGAAGCCGGATTTCCTATTTCAAAGATAGGGTTTAATCCCTTTTCATCCAAGTAAAATAAACGATTTTTATAACATTAACTGGGTATAGAACTGATTACTAAACATATAATAGCCTGTCTAAATTACATCAGAAACAAATCCGGAAAATAACCGTATAAGGGGCGGGCCGGATAAGAATCGAGCCCCGCTAAAACATTTATATTTGGCCAGGATCGGGATTTTTCTATTTCGCATCAGGATCAACTTCTTTTGAAACATTTCCCCAACCGTAATTGGCTTTGTTTCCCATTTCAAGCACCAGTTTACCTCCGTTTGCCAGATCGGCATGGCCGAACCAGTGACTGTCCAGTTTTTTACCATTCAGCCTGGCCGACTGAATGTATTTATTATCGAAGGAGGCATTCCGTGCATCAATTTCGAAAATTTTGCCGTTCCCCAGGTGAATCTTAACCTGCGTGAATACAGGGCTGCCAATGCTATAGCCAGGCAGACCCGGCGTTACCGGATAAAATCCCATCGAAGAGAACACCACGAACGACGACATTCCCCCGCCATCTTCATCGCCCGGGACCCCCATCAGGTCGTTTCGAAACCATTCATGCAGCAGTTTCCTGATCGTTTTTTGTGTTTTCAGATCGGAAGAGCAC
>JBFXKJ010000103.1:0-12397 GCA_050173895.1 Mangrovibacterium sp.
GACCGCTTTATCAAGTCAGATACCTCTCAGATCATCAGGAGGACCGAACAAAACGTGACTGAATTCATGAAAACGCTTTAGCGTTTTTCATCATCCGCAAACTGCCGGTCTTTTTAACCGGCAGTATTTCCCGCTATGAATACAAAAAATACTTAAAAATCGGTCAGTTTCCGGTTCCGGTTTTAAACCAGAAAAATAAAAACGGTGTTACTTCAATTAATCTAATCCCTAAAAGTAAATTCCATGAGGTTTCTTACCGACGCTTTCGACCGGTTTTTCAGACAGGAAAGTTCTTCAAGTGTTTTGTTGCTATTGGTGACTGTTGTCACCCTTTTGCTTGTCAATGTCGGATTTTACGATGCATATTATGACCTGCTGCATCAGAAACTGACCTTTGGAATTCCCGGATTTGAGTTATCCAAATCACTGATCCTGTGGATTAACGACGGACTGATGGCCATTTTCTTTTTTGTGATCGGGCTGGAGGTGAAGCGCGAGATCCTGGCCGGTGAATTGTCAAACCTCAAAAAGGCCAGTTTGCCGGTAATCGCGGCATGCGGGGGCATGCTGTTCCCTGTGCTGATTTATATTTCCCTGAACCGGCAGCCCGAGTCCCTCCATGGCTGGGCCATTCCAATGGCCACCGATATTGCTTTCTCGCTGGGGATCCTCCAGTTGTTAGGGAACAGAGTACCTTACGGACTGAAAATATTCCTGACAGCTTTCGCCATTGTTGACGATCTGGGCGCCATCCTGGTCATTGCCCTTTTTTACAGCTCATCGATCCACTGGATGCTCATCCTGACCGCCTTTGCTATTTTTGCATTCCTTCTGGCGCTGACCTTAAGGGGATATTATTCCAAATATGTTTTCTTTATCGGTGGGGTTGTGATCTGGATCCTCTTTTTGAAGTCGGGGATCCATGCGACCCTGGCGGGTGTGCTGATTGCTTTTGCCATTCCGATCCGGAAACAGATCAAAGTATTTCATTTTCAAAGAGACATGCAGGATGCACTCGATACCTTTAAAACAGTTTCAGGCAACGAACAGCCGAAGCTTATTCTGACCGAAGAGCAGGTCGGGGCTGTAAGCACAATCAATGAGTTAACCGAAAAAGTGCAGTCGCCGCTGCAGGAGTTGGAGAATAAGCTGCACGGCTGGGTGGCTTTCGTGATTATGCCCATTTTCGCATTCGCCAACGCCGGCGTGCTGATTAATTCCGAAAGTTTCTCCAACATGGAATTATCGCTGATCATTGCCACCAGCCTTTTATTGGGCAACACATTGGGAATCAGTCTTTTTTGCTGGATCGCCATCAAGCTGCGGATTTCCAGCCTTCCGCAGCACAGCCGGTTTTCACAACTCGCTGCAGTTGCGGTTCTGGGAGGAGTCGGGTTTACCATGTCGCTTTTCATCACCAATCTCTCCTTCGAGGACCAGGCGATGATCGATGCTTCCAAAATAGGGATCCTTCTGGGATCGCTCGTCTCCGGTCTGCTGGGTTATTACTTTCTGAAGCTAAGCCTTCCGCCTGCAAATGAAAACGGCACAACGGAATTCCGGGAAGAACTTGTCACAGAAACGGGAAACTCCGGAAAAACGAAAAGCTAAAGGAAAAAAACACCTACCCCCAGCACAGTAATCACCGCTCCTATGATTTCCTTCCAGTTTACTTTTTCTTTGAAAATAAGCACTGCAGGAGGAATGATCAGAACGGGAACAATCGACATCATCGTTGCGGCGATACCGGCTTTAGTGTTTTGAATGGCCAGCAGGGAAAAAGCGACACCCAGAAAAGGCCCGAAAAAAGAACCGAGTGTGATCCGTTTCATGGCATCCCGGTTTTTGACTGCCTCCCATACCCTGCCATATCGTTTCAGGACAAACAGCAGGATGGCGAATCCGGTCAGGCCGGTGAGCACCCGGATCTGCGAAGCCGCAAAAGCATCATAACCGCCCATTCCCTTTTTGCTCAGCACAAGTCCGATTGCCTGTCCCAAAGCCCCTCCCAGGGCCAGGAGAATGCCTTTCAGCGAATAGGAAGTCGTTAATCTCCTTTTAGCAATACTCCCGTTCAATGCCCGGTTCTGCCGTTTCAGCACCACCATGCTGATCCCGGCCAGGGTGATACCCATTCCGGCCAGGTTCATCAGCGAAAGAACTTCCCCCAGGATCAGCCAGGAGATGAAAGCAGTGAAGGGTGGGGTCATCGCCATGATCAGCATGGAGATCCGCGCGCCGATCACCACGTAGGCCTGAAACAGGAACAAATCGCCGATGACAAAGCCGACAAGTCCGGAGAGAACCAGCCAAAGCCAGCGCTCGGCTCCCGCATCGAAGGGGAACCACATACCCCGGCTGAACCAGTTGTATCCTGCATAAATAAAGAATGCGATTACCAGACGGATCAGGTTAACGGCCAGTGAACCGACTTTCTTTCCGGCCGATTCAAAGGCCATGCTGGTTACTGTCCAGAAGACAGCCGTCAGCAATGATGCAATTTCTCCGAAATAAGCCATTTGGCTGAAACTGTGAATTTGCCGGCGAAATTACAGGTTTTTTCAGATAATTACCGGACCCCTGCTTATTTTTATTTCACCGCATTGGCACGCTCATGAACGCCCGACACAGAGCGACCGGAAGGATCCGCGTTTTTGCGGAACGATTCATCCCATGCCAGCGCTTCGGCCGTGCTGCAGGCAATAGACGGTACCGACGGCACACAGGCAGCCGCCTGGTCGGAAGGGAAAAGCTCTGTAAAAATAGAGCGGTACAGGTATTCCTCCTTCGACATGGGGGTATGGACCGGAAAGCGGAAATGCGCATTTTTCATCATCTCGTCCGACACTTTTTCGGAAGCGATTTTCTTCAGGGTATCGATCCAGCCATATCCCACGCCATCGGAGAACTGTTCCTTCTGCCGCCAGGCAATACTCTCCGGCAGCATATCTTCAAAAGACTTGCGCAGCACCCACTTTTCCATTTTACCGTTACCGGCCATCTTATCTTTCGGATTGAGGCGCATCGCTACGTCGAGAAATTCCTTGTCAAGGAAAGGGACACGGCCCTCCACTCCCCAGGCAGCCAGCGTCTTATTGGCACGCAGGCAATCGTACAGGTTGAGCTTGCTGAGCTTCCGCAGCGTTTCCTTATGAAATTCCCCGGGATTGGGCGCCTTATGGAAATAAAGGTAACCTCCGAACACCTCGTCGGCGCCCTCGCCCGAAAGCACCATCTTAATGCCCATTGAACGGATTACGCGGGCCATCATATACATCGGCGTGGATGCCCGGATGGTGGTTACATCATAGGTTTCGATGTGGTAAATCACGTCCCTGACCGCATCAAGCCCTTCCTGGATGGTATAATGAATTTCGTGGTGAATGGTCCCGATGTGATCGGCCACCTTACGGGCAGCAGCCAGGTCGGGCGAACCCTCCAGCCCAATGACGAATGAATGCAGCTGGGGCCACCAGGCCTCTTTTTTGTCTTCTTCCTCAATCCGTTTGGCCGAGAACTTCTTTGCCAGTGCGGAGGTGATGGACGAATCCAGGCCGCCCGACAACAACACCCCGTAGGGAACATCCGACATGAGTTGACGGTGCACCGCCTGTTCCATGGCTTTTCGCAACTCATCCAGGCTGGTTACATTGTCTTTCACATTTTCAAAATCCATCCAGTCGCGCGTCCACCAGCGCCTGATCTCCCCATCCTTGCTGTAAAGATAACTCGCCGGCGGAAACTCCTCAATCCTGGAGCAATAGCCTTCGAGCGCCTTCAGCTCCGAAGCGACGTAAAAATTGCCGTTTTTATCCCACCCCATGTAGAGGGGAATGATCCCGACATGATCGCGGCCAATCAGATAAGCGTCCTGTTCTTCATCGTACAGTGCAAAGGCAAAGATCCCGTTCAGGTCGTCGAGAAAAGCCGGCCCTTTCTCCCGGTACAGGGCCAGGATCACCTCACAGTCGGAGCCCGTCTGATATTCATAACAGGCCTTCGTTCTTTCTCTGATGGTACGATGGTTATATATCTCACCGTTCACCCCCAGGATCAGTTTTCTGTCTTTGCTGTATAAAGGCTGTCCGCCCGAAACAGGGTCAACGATCGACAGACGCTCATGAGCGATAATCGCTTTCTCCCCGCAGTAGATGCCCGACCAGTCCGGTCCGCGATGCCTGAGCAGCTTTGACTGTTCCAAAACCTGCTGCCGCAATGCTTGTGCATCCGTCTTTAAATCAAACACGCCTACTATTCCACACATATGCCTGTTCTATTCAGTTATACAATTTTCCACTTCCTGCCAAAATTATACATTTTGTTCTAACAAACAAATATTATCTGACATATTTCTATTATTAAAACAAATAAAATAACACATATATCTTTTTAAAACTAATTCTCTTTCTTTTTGAAAAAGGAGTAAGATTTCGGTTATCCCCTTTTTTAAGCGGACCTTCATGCAAAAACAGGAAAATTTTTGGTGCGCCCCTCTGCCAGAAGAGGTGGATAAAGCTGAAAAGCGCATTTTCCGCAGGCGAATGTCAATAAAAAAAGCAGCTCTTTGGGAACTGCTTTTTTTATTGGTGTTGAAATTATTTTTCAGACATTGAACCGGAAGTGCATGATATCGCCATCTCTGACCACGTAATCTTTCCCCTCGATCGATATTTTACCGGCTTCGCGGCACGCCTGTTCCGATCCCAGCAGAATATAATCGTCGTAGCGGATTACTTCGGCCCGGATAAAGCCTTTTTCAAAGTCGGAGTGAATGATCCCTGCCGCCTGCGGAGCTTTGCAGCCACGCGGGTAAGTCCACGCCTTGACCTCCTTGGGGCCGGCGGTGAAATACGTCTCAAGACGCAGCAAGCTGTATGCCAGCTTAATCAACTTATTAACGCCCGACTCCTTCAGTCCCAGGTCTTCCAGAAACATCTGACGTTCCTCATAGCTTTCCAGTTCGGCGATCTCGGCTTCGGTGGCTGCAGCGATGACCAGGATACCGGCATTTTCATCCTGAACAGCCTTTCTCATGGCTTCCACATAGCTGTTGCCCGTGTTGACCGATGCTTCATCCACATTGCAGACATACAAAATCGGCTTGTTGGTGAGCAACTGCAGGTCACGGGCCAGCTTTTGATCAGCTTCGTCGATTTCGACCGTCCTGGCTGATTTTCCCTGCAGAAGCGCCTCCCGGTAAAGCGTCAGGATGCGGTACATCCGCTTTGCCTCCGGGTCATTTCCGGCCTTTGCCTGTTTTTCCACTTTGGCAATCCTGCTTTCAACCGTCTCCAGGTCTTTCAGCTGAAGCTCAATATCGATGGTTTCCTTATCTCTGACCGGATCGATTGTGACGTCCACATGCGTGACATTCTCGTCTTCGAAGCACCTTAAAACATGAATGATGGCATCGGTTTCGCGGATATGCCCCAGAAATTTGTTGCCCAGTCCCTCGCCTTTGCTGGCTCCGCGGACCAGGCCGGCAATATCGACTATTTCGACTGTCGTAGGCACAATGCGCTCGGGGTGCACCAGTTCTGCCAGCTTGTTCAGCCGCCCGTCCGGAACCGTGATCACGCCCACGTTCGGTTCAATGGTACAAAAAGGGAAGTTGGCAGCCTGTGCCCGGGCATTGGACAAACAGTTAAACAAAGTCGACTTCCCCACGTTCGGAAGCCCAACAATACCACACTTTAAAGCCATTCTGTTTTCTTTAAAAAATTGCGGTGCAAAGTTAATCGTTTTTCCTTACTTTTGACGGGAATTTGCGGAAGCAGCATCTCTGTTTTGCACTCAGGACAGTCCCTTTCGTGCCAAACCGTTAAATTTTGTGAATACATTAAACCTCTGCCAGATTTATTGATCTCACAGGAAACCGGAAAGATCATGATCAGTGAAGAACACCTGTTGGTCCAGCTTAGGGATGAAAGCACAAGAAAAGAGGCTTTCCGGACGCTGGTCGTTACCTATAAACAGCGTCTTTACTGGCATATCCGGAAAATTGTGCTCGATCATGATGATGCCGATGATGTTCTGCAGAACACCTTTATAAAGGTATGGCGCAATATCGGGGGGTTCAGGGCTGAATCAGGTCTGTACACCTGGCTCTACCGGATCGCCACCAACGAATCCCTGACCTTTCTCAGCCAAAAGAAAAAAAGGATGTTCGGGGCAGGAGAAGAAATCAGCGATTATCTTGTGGAAAACATCCGGACCGATCCGTATTTCAGCGGAGACGAGGTGCAACGCAAACTGCAGGAGGCCATTGCCCTGCTGCCTGAAAAGCAAAGACTGGTGTTCAACATGCGCTATTTTGACGACATTAAATATCAGGACATGGAGAAAATACTGGACACCTCAGCGGGCGCACTGAAAGCATCTTATCACCATGCAGTGAAAAAAATTGAGGACTATTTCAAATCGACCGACTAAATGCACAGATTGTGCTGTTTTAAACTTTTATGCATTTCAGCAGTCAAACGAAAAAATAAGAACACATGCAGGAAAGACTGACAGATCACACAAAATATTCAAGGGAAAATCCGTTTGATGTTCCCGAAGGTTATTTTGAGTCAATTGAAGACCGCATAGAGGGGAGGATCGCGGATGAAGAAAATTACGAAGCAGATCGTCCGGGCCTTATCAGAATGATCAGGCCTGTCCTTTGGCTGGCAGCCAGTTTCGCACTGGCTTTCCTTCTGATCTATTTTCCTGTTGAAAAAATCCTGAACCGGTACGCTGCAGAACAGGGGAAAAATCAGACTCCGGCAGCAGGCGTAAATGAAGATCTGCTCATCGGATATGACGCACTCGACGAAAATTCATTTTTCCTGATGCTCACCACAACTGAGGATACGACGATCCGGTCGGAAGAGATGATTTCGTATGTCACCTCCGGAATAACCGACTATGAGTTGTTCTCAGAACTGACAAGCGAACGTTTTTAATTACTGTTTAACAAGTAAAACACAGACAAATGAAACAGCTTATCGCAACCATCGCACTCACGTTCCTGTTTTGCGGAGCATTTGCGCAACCGGGGAAACACGAAGATTTTGAGAAGTACAAGGCGATGAAGATCTCCTTCATGACCGAAAAGCTGGAACTAAGCCCTGAGGAAGCTCAAAAATTCTGGCCAATTTATAATGAATTTGAGAAAAAACTATTTGATTTTCACCGCAACCGACGGGCAATGGAGAAAAAAGTAAAAGAAAATTACGACATCTATACGGATGAGGAGTTTAGGCAGATCAGTTTCGATATGGTCGATCAGTTTCGAAAGGAATATGAATTAGTGAAAGACTACAATGAAAAATTTTTGAAAGTTTTACCCGCAAAAAAAGTAGTGATGATTAGTCCACTCGAAAATGATTTTCGATTCAGGATGATTCGTCAATACCGGGATAAAGAACACGCAAAATAACCATAAGTACAATTTAAATAGCTGAGTATTAATTTAGTATAATTACAAATAAATACTCAGCTATTTGACTATATCATTTTTTATCTATATTTGCCCCCGTAAATATTTTTTTAATTGGACGAGAAGAAAACACAAACTTTCCCGGGGAGCGAAAGTAATTTTTCAATCAAAGAATCAGGAGCACTTTTAAAATTGACCGGTAATGACCGGCAAGGGAACAGGCGCTACATTGAGATCGTTTCTCAATACGATAATACTCTTGAATTGTCACTTTGACTGACAATTTTATGTTAAAAGTAAAAGCTGGACAGTCTCCTACCACTGCCCAGCTTTTAAGAACGCTTAATTACTTGATTTAAAATTTCATTACAAACATAATGAAAATAATTCAAAGTACCACTTTTGATCTATGAATCTATTATATAACAAAAGTTACTTATTATTTGTTTACTCCCTTCTTTTTATTTTGACTTCCTGCAGCCAGACGGAGGAAATGGTCGATAACGTTCCGTCCGGTCATGATGTCATTGCAACTCCGGCACCGGCATCTCCCGTACTGATTCCCACGGCCATTGTTCATACAGACAAAACTGTCAACGCCTCCGGCAGAAATGACATGGATGTACTTCGGAACTATTTTTATTCCGGGACAATTGGCAACGACAATCTGACCAACAATGCGACACAGGAATTATGGCCGGTTGAGCTGAACTATGCGGAGAATATCGGTGTTCACGGATTACGCTCAATCAATGGTGAACGAAACAGCGATCTGGATGCAGAAGGCAATTTCATTCCTTCCAATAATTTGAAGACACACCTGAATACCATTCACAATCATGGCTGGGATCTGCACCTGGTGGTTGCTCAGTCCCAACCGAAAATACTGCCGGGTAACGCGTGGGAATGGGATCCGCAACAATGGAATGCCTATGAAGCTTATGCATACAAATGTCTTCAGTTTGTAATGAATGAATACCGCGGGGGATTTCAGCATTCGATCATTGAGGTATCGAATGAAGTGGACATCTCCGGGAAGACGGGATATTGGTTTGTGGAAGGAACATGGAACAACGGAGATCTGAAGGCTTATGCCGGCCTGATCAAGTGCTATGAGCAATGGGCCAAAGCGGTGGTACGCTTCGAACGTGACTTTCCGGGAAAACGAATCAGCTTGTTCGGGCCGGCCGTTACCGTTTTCACCATCTGGTGGACACCAATGTGGAGCAAGGAAAATTGGGTATTGAAATTTATCGACGACTGCAGGGTCAACTCCTGGCGGCTGGACGGCATCAGTTTTCATCAGTATGGAGCAGAGATGCTGGGCCAACGGCCGGACTATTCGGAAGGGAAAAACCCGAAGTTTTCCTCTACAATCGGACAGATCCGGGATAAACTCAACAACAGTGGTTTTTCCGCCACCCAAATATGGATCACGGAATGGGGATGCTCCAACTGGGTGGGAACAGAGCGTTACAAGAACAATTACAGACCGGTGGGAGGCGCATTTGCTGCTGCCTTCATGCACGATGCACTTGATCATGGAGTAGACGGCATCGTACCGCTTCGTCTGAGAGACCCAAATTCGACCGATAACTGGAGCGAGATCGGATCGCTCGCCACGATCAATAAAACAATTTACCCCAAGCCCATTTACAACGTTTTCAAAATGTTTTACCAAATGCCTGGGGAAAGGAAGAAAGTGGATTGGAAAAAGCCGGACGTTCAGCTCGGTGCGATCGCTTCAGCCAGCCAGGACCAGATCGGCGTGATCGTCTACAATTATGACTGGGACGATATTAAAATCGTTGATCGCTGCCTCCCTCACGAGGTCCAGATAAAAGTGGGCACAAAAAATTTTAATGGGCCTGTCAAAATAAAAAAATTCACGATGGACAGTCAGCACAGCAATCTGGCCAGGTTTGTGGATGCCGGCCAGTTTCCTGTGATCGAAGATTCTGAACTTCAGCAGGTAGACGAGTATGGAGTGATCGCCGCAAACGATACGATTACACTCAAACCAGCTTCAATAGAAGCATCATCGGTATCTTTCTGGGTGATAAATAAAGACAGTAAGTAAATAAATTGAAATAAAAGTGAAAAGCACCCGTTTAATAGACAAGCTGAAGAAAATCAATTAATAAACATATGTTCTATATTGAAAAATATATAGAGCCTGGATTTTATTTGTAAAACGTTAATTAATTAAAATAACAAAAGTTTAAAATAATACCGGTATCCTACCACCGGCAGTTTCTATAATTACTTGATTTATAAATTTTAAAGTTCAAAAATGATGAAAAAAGCGAAAACCGTTAATCCTCCCGGAAGGAAGGATTTCAGATCTCTTGTGTGCTTCCCCATACTATCCCTCTTATTTCTTTTTAGTGCCTGCAGTAAAGAAGAGACCTTTGAAGAAGAGCATCAGGCGGTCGCCGCCGCAACGGAATACAATCTGTTGCTGTCGTCGGTGACCTCACAAACTCCTACTGTGATTATTGATGCCGACAGGTCTTATAACACCTCCGGAAGGAATGATATGGATATTGTGCGGAAGTATTTTTACTCCGGATCGATCAATAACGACAATCTTTCCAGTAACTCAACCAAACCGCTTTTTTACGAAGAAGCAGAATACGGTCAGGCGATCAAATTAAGGGGTGCCCGCGCAATTAATGCCGAGCGCGGTTGCTACCTGGACGCAAACGGGAACGTCGTTGCCTCGATGTCAATGAAAAGTGCGCTGGACAACCTGCATAACCACGACTGGCAGCTGCATCTGGTCGTTGCACAGCAAAAGCCAAAACACCTGTCCGGTTATGCCTGGCAATGGAATGCAGATCAGTGGAATGCGTATGAAAATTATGCATATAAGATTCTGCTGCACGCGATGAATAACTACCGGGGTGGTTATCAAAACGGTATGATCGAGGTTGCGAACGAGGTAGATATTGCAGGTCCTTACGGATACTGGTGTGTGGAAGGAAACTGGTCGCACGGAGACCTGAAAGCCTTTTACGGTATTATGAGATGCTATGCCGAATGGTCAGACGCCGTAAAACGGTTCAACCGCGATTACCCCACCAAGAGGGTGAAACTCATTGGCCCGGCTATGACTGTGTATACCATGTGGTGGAAACGCGACAGCGGCAACTGGGCTTTAAAGTTTCTGGAAGAATGCAAGGCAAAAAACTATCAGATGGACGGTGTGTCGTTTCACCAGTACGGGGCAGAGATGCTGAACCGCCAACCAGACTATTCAGGGGGCCGGAACCCGAGCTTTAAATCGACGATCAAAAAGATCCAGGACAAAATGAGATACCTGGGTTATTCGAACGGCGAGATCTGGATCACCGAATGGGGTGTATCGAACTGGATCAACACCGCCCGGGTGAAAAACAACTACCGTCCTGTTGGCGGAGCGTTTGCCGCTGCTTTCATGGTTGACGCGCTGGATTCGGGCGTCGACGGGATTGTTCCGCTTCGTTTCAGGGATCCCAACGGCTCCAATACCTGGACAGAAATCGGTTCGCTTGCAACCAACAACTACAAAATTTACCCGAAGCCGACCTATAACGTTTTCCGGATGTTCAACATGCTGCCGGGCTACCGCCGGAAACTCGACTGGCAGAATCAGGGAACGCAGTTGGGGGCGATTGCCTCGGCCAGCAGCAACCAGATCGGGGTGATTGTTTACAACTACGACTGGGACGACATCCACATCGTCGACAACAGTGTTCCGCACGATGTGCAGATAAAAATCGCAAAAGCAGGGGCGTCGGGCAGTTTAACCGTAAAAAGATACCTGGTCGACAAGGACCACAGCAACCTTGGAAAGTACCTGGACGCCGGACAGAGCCCCGTATTGGAAGATGTTGACCTGGAAATGGTCGAACAATTTACCGTGCAGGCTTCGAATGGCATTATCACCCTGCCTGTCCGCAATCTGGCACAATCGGCAACCTCCATGTGGGTAGTCAACCTGAATTAAGCATTGTACCAGTTTTTCTGAAAATCCCCATGCCCTCACGGGCATGGGGATTTTTGATTCTCAGGAGCATCCCCGACACATGATGATGTCAAACAAAAATACTTTTATCTTACAAAATTTCTTTTTTTTCTATATTTGAGTTCTTATCATCTTTTCGTTTTTAGAATGAATGATTCACCGACAGACCCGATTAAACGATCCTGGCAATCTTTTTTGAAAGGTGATGATCGTTCTTTTGCTGTTATTTATCAGCATTTCGCCCCGGGTCTGCTGTCGTACGGGAGCAGGTTCAATATCGAAAAGGACCTTGTCAGAGATGCATTGCAGGAAGTATTCACCGATCTTTATCTCAAACGCGGTCACCTTCATGCCGAGATCGGCAATATGAAAGGATACCTGTTTATCGCGCTTAAAAATAATTTGTTAAAAAAAATTGAGAAAAAGAAAAGATCCGGACTTGACGCGATTGAATCAGCCGGGACGGAACTTCGCTTTGCAGTGGAGTACGGCTTTCAGGAGCAACTAATCCGAATGGAGATCTCGAAGGAAACCACGGTGAAACTGCATCAGGCGATTGAGACTCTGTCATCCGGGCAAAAAGAAATTATCTTCCTCAAGTTCGAGGAAGAATTGGATTACCGGGAAATAGCCGGAATTTTGAACATCACCGTCGAATCGGCGAGGAAACAACTTTACAGGGCTCTCAAATCGCTACGGGAAATTCTTGATCCTCAAGACTTTCAGCTCCTCATTGCACTTTTTTCAAAAAAAACGAGATAAACCTGTCCCTGTTTGAATCGAAAACAGACCATATAATAAAAATGACGCTTCATGGATGATTTATCAAAGTATATTGAAGATAAAAGTTTTGTCAGATGGGTCTTTCATCCGGAACCCGAAAACGAAGCTTATTGGGAGCAATACCTGATGGATCATCCATCGGAAAGAGAAGCAATTAATTTATCCCGGACTATCCTTTCACA
>JBFXKJ010000104.1:0-12367 GCA_050173895.1 Mangrovibacterium sp.
TACGATTGGCGGAATAAAACGGGTCTATCATATCCATATCTGGCAGCTTACAGACCAGACAATCCATTTTGAGGCGCATGTTGAACTTTCGGCGGATCTTCGCTTATCGGAAACCCGGCAGATCAATGAGCGGGTGAACACCATGTTGCACGATCAGTACGGCATCAGCCACGTGACCCTGCAGTTTGAATTCAACTGCGATTCCCCCCAGGGCTGCTAAATCTCCTGCCGGTAAACGGCAGAGGTTGTTCGTTAGCTAAGTTTTGCCTTGTAGTCGTCGTATCCGAATTGCCGGACCAACTCAAATTTTCCGTTTTCGCGGATGATACCGATGGAAGGATGCTGTACTCCATTGAAGAAGGTCGTTTTCACCATGGTGTAATGGATCATGTCTTCGAGGATCAATTCGTCGCCCACCTGCAATTCCTCGTTGAACGACCAGTACCCGTAAAAATCGCCGCTCAGGCAACTGTTTCCCCCCATCCGGTAGGTCGGCTTCCCTTCTTCGGGTACCGAAGCGGCATAACGGATACGCGGCTGGTAGGGCATTTCTAGGCAGTCGGGCATGTGGGCGGCAAACGAGACGTTTAGCATGCCTGTTCGAATCCCCTTATTTTCTACGATATCAAGCACCGTTGCTTTTAAAAAACCTGTTTCCCAGGCGAATGCGCTGCCCGGCTCGAGAATGACATGCAGATGGGGATATCGGCTTCTGAATTCCCGGAGCAAGCTGATCAGATGTCCGGTATCATAGCCTTTGCGGGTCATCAGATGGCCGCCGCCCATATTAATCCACCGGGCCTGCCTGAGCAGATGCCCGAATTTTTGCTCAACTGCGGCAAGGGTTTTCTCCAGATCGGCCGATCCCGACTCACAGAGGGTATGAAAATGCAGTCCTTCGATCCCCTCCGGCAGCCGGTCGCCGATCAGCCCAGCGACAATGCCAAGTCGGGATCCCGGTGCGCAAGGGTTGTACAGCTCCGTTTCAACTTCTGAAAATTCAGGATTGATGCGAAGCCCCAGGCTGACTTTTTTGCCGGAGGCCTTCACAAGCGGATAGAAGCGTTTATACTGGCTGAGCGAGTTGAAGGTGATATGGCCGGACAGGCGGATGATCTCCGGGAAGCTTTCCATGTCATAAACCGGCGCATACGTATGCGCCGGGCTCTTCATTTCTTCCGCACAAAGTTTCGCTTCACTGAGCGAACTGGCGGTTGCCCCGGAGATGTATTCCCGAACCACCGGGAACGCGCTCCACATAGCAAATCCTTTGAAAGCCAGGATGATTTCCACCTCAGCGGCTTGCGCAACCGACCGGATAAGACGAAGGTTTTTTCGCAGCAATGATTCTTCCAGTACAAAGCAGGGAGAAGGGATCTCCGGATAGGCAACTGTCATAAGGTAATTTTAATGCTGCAAATATAACATCAGACGATCTTTTTCAGTTCGGCCTCAATATCTTTTTGCAGTTCACGGCTCACCGGCACCATGGGCAGACGAAGTACATTTTGCGCTTTCCCCGTTACATCCATCAGCGCTTTTACACCGGCGGGGCTTCCTTCCCGAAAGATCAGCCGGATCATATCGATCAGCCGGAAGTGAATTTCGCGGGCTTCACTGTACCTGTTTTCCGCGGCCAGATGGATCATTTGGCTGAGCTGGGCGGGAAGGGCATTGGCGATCACCGAGATCACGCCAATTCCACCAACACTGGCCATTGGCAGTGCCAGCGCATCATCGCCTGAGATCAGCGCAAACTGTGCGGGAGCGCCTTTGGCAATCCGGGCTGCCTGCATACAGTCGCCGGCCGCCTCCTTTACTGCGATGACGTTCGGGCAGGCAACTGCGATGCGGAGGGTGGTTTCAGCAAGCATGTTTACGCCCGTCCTGGAAGGAACGTTATACAGCACCACCGGAACCGGAGACGCCTGCGCAATTCGTTGGAAATATTGAGCAAGCCCTTCCTGTGAAGGCTTGTTATAATAAGGAGTGACCGACAGAATGCCATCGATCCCTTCGAAATCAGTTTTCTGAATGGCCTGAATAACCTTCGCCGGATCATTTCCGCCGATACCAACCATCAGGGGAACCCGCTTATTGACAGCAGCACGTACACAGTCAATCACTTCCCGCTGCTCCTCTGCCGACAGGGTGGGCGTTTCAGCTGTGGTGCCGAGCGCGATAAGATAATCCATGCCTGAAGAGATCTGGTCTTCCACAAGCTTTTCCAGCATCCCGAAGTCGATCGTATAATCCGTTTTAAAAGGGGTGATCAGCGCAACCCCGGCTCCTTTAAAAAGGTGTGTCATGTTTCTTTCGTTTTGATTTCACTTAAATAGTAAGTGAGCTGTTCGACCAGAAACATTGGTTCAGGACGTTTACTGATGTCGATCCGGAAATCAAAAAGATCTGGCTTCGCATCGGACCATCCCGCCTTGAAAGAAGCTTTCGAAAGGCCTCTGATCACCTGAGCGTAAACAGAAGAGGACAGACTGATGTCGATGAAAAGATCAAAGTCGGTATTGATAAAATCAGTAACCAGCCGGCTTTTTGGTTTTCCTAAAAACGAAAAATCCTTTTTACTGATCCTGTTGGCAGCTACCGGAAGGGCTTTATCATCGGTGAAACACAGATCGGTCCATTTGATTTGTTTTTGTTCCAGAACGCTGATCAGACTTTCATAGGCCGGATAGTCATGTCCTGTCCAGACAATCCCCGCGGTCCGGGCCGAATCAAGATTCACAAACCTTTTTGTCCGCTTCACAGATTCAATCCCATGACCGATCAGCCCTTTCGCCAATTGTTTTCGAAGTCTCATAAGATCGTTGCAAAAATATGAATTTGTTCGCGAATAAATGCATCGCATTAAAAAAGTAAACTAAAAAAAGCTTAAAAAACAAAAAGTGAATTTAAAAGCTTCAGATTACTTTTAAGTTATAATTTCATGAGAGCTGAAATCAGGTGATCAGCTTCAGAAAATCTTCTTCAGAGAGAATGGGAATACCCAGCTTCTCTACCTTTTCGAGTTTGGAGGGGCCGATGTTTTCCCCTCCAAGCAGGTAAGAGGTATTTTTTGAGATCGATCCGGCATTTTTTCCTCCGTGTTTTTCGATCAGGTTTTTCAGTTCATCGCGGGAGTGTTTCTCAAATGTTCCGGAGATCACAAAGGTCATCCCTTCGAGTTTATTACTTCTGGCCCCGGCAGTGGCGGGGTCGAGTTCAAACTGCAATCCGGCCTGCTGCAGCCGGCCGACAAGTGTCAGGTTTCGTTCGTCTTTGAAATAGCTGATGACGCTTTCCGCAATCCGGTCGCCAATTTCATCAATTCTGACCAGGTCTTCGAAAGCCGTTTGCCTGATGCGTTCGATGCCACCCAGCTTTCGGGCCAGCTTTTTAGCCACTGTTTCTCCGATAAAACGAATACCGAGTGCATATAGTACCCGTTCGAAGGGTACTTTTTTTGAATCCTCCAGGCTCTTCAGGATCCGCTCGGCCGATTTCTCGCCCATGCGTTCAAGGGGGATAAGCTGTTCTGCCTTTAGTTCATACAGGTCGGCTGCATCGGCTATGAGATTTTCATTGTAAAGGAGTTCGACCGTCTCTTCTCCCAGTCCGTCGATATCCATGGCGCGGCGGCTGATAAAATGGATGATCTTCCCTTTGATCTGGGGTGGACAACCGGTTTCGTTCGGGCAGTAATGCGCTGCTTCGCCTTCGCGCCGGATCAGTTCTGTTCCGCATTCCGGACATTCCCGGATGAACCTCACTTTTTCGGCTTCGGGATGGCGAAGTGAATCATTCACATCAACGATTTTCGGAATGATCTCGCCGCCTTTCTCCACAAAAACGACATCCTGCAGGTGGAGGTCAAGTTTTTGGATGATATCGGCGTTATGCAAGGAGGCGCGCTTTACGACCGTTCCGGCAAGCAAAACAGGCGTCAGGTTCGCAACGGGGGTGACCGTGCCTGTTCGCCCAACCTGGAACGATACCGATTCAAGCGTGGTGCTGACCTGCTCAGCCTTGAATTTATAGGCAATGGCCCAGCGCGGCGATTTGGCAGTGAACCCCAGATTATTCTGAAGCCTCCGGGAATTGACTTTGATCACGATTCCATCGGTGGCAACAGGCAGGTTAAAGCGTTCCGTATCCCAGTAATGAATAAAGCGGAGGACTTCCGAGATATCGGTGCACTTTTTCATGTGCTCCGAGACCTTGAACCCCCATTTTGCTGCAGCGCTGAGGTTTTCAAAATGTCCGTCGGCCGGCAGGTTTTCGCCCAGCAGGTAATAGAAGTACGCATCCAGTCTTCGTTTAGCCACTTCGGCCGAGTTCTGCATCTTCAGTGTTCCTGCCGCGGCATTGCGCGGGTTGGCAAAAGGCAGCTCGCCGTTTTCCTCCCGCAGCTTGTTCAGTTCCGTAAACACATCGAAAGGCAGCAGGACTTCGCCACGGATCTCAAACTTTTCCGGCCAGCCGGTGCCTTTCAGTTGCAGGGGAACACTGCGGATGGTTCGTACATTGAAGGTGACATCGTCGCCCTTCTCCCCGTCGCCACGGGTGACCGCCCGGACAAGCTGTCCGTGTTCATAGGTGAGGCTGATGGAGGTCCCGTCGTACTTCAGCTCACAAACAAAATCATAAGGCTCGTTTATTTGTCTTTTGATCCGGTTATCAAATTCGGTTACCTCCTGTTCCGAGTAGCTGTTTCCCAGCGAGAGCATCGGGTAAAGGTGTTTTACCTGGATGAACTCCTGGTTAATGTCGCTTCCGACCCGCTGTGTAGGCGAATTTGGATCGAAAAATGCGGGATTTTCCCGTTCAAGCTGCTCCAGTTCCTTCAGTTTCATGTCGAATTCATAATCACTGACGACCGGATTGGACAACACATAATACTGATAATTATATTCTTCCAGCTCTTTTCGAAGGCTTTCTATTTTCTCTTTCACTGATGAGGTATCCATGGACAAAAATTTCCACTAAAATACAAAAGTGTTCAAAAACAATGACGCAGTTTTGTTAAATCTGCCCGGATGTGTTGGTGAAAGCAATCATTGCATCATATTATTTTGAAATTCATTTCGTTTCTTTGTAGCAGGATCGTTACAGGAAAATTGAAAACTCCAAAATATACAAAAACAATGAAGCGAATCATCTCAACGCCCAATGCACCTGCTGCCATCGGGCCATACAGCCAGGCTGTCGAAGTAAACGGAACCCTTTATATTTCGGGGCAGGTTCCAATCGATCCGTCGACCGGTAAACTTGTTGAAGGAGGGATTGCGGAGCAGACCCGTCAGGTCATGAAAAATATCGGCGCTATTCTGGAAGCTGCCGGTTGCAGCTACGCCGATGTGGTCAAGTCAACCTGTTTGCTGAGCGATATGGGCGATTTCAAGGCCATGAACGAGGTTTATGCTTCCTGTTATCCGGAGAATCCGCCGGCAAGGGCGGCTTTTGCGGTGAAGGCGTTACCGCTCGGTGCCCTGGTTGAGATCGAAACGGTCGCCGTGAAAGCCTGAGAGGGCAGGAGAGAAGCTTGCGCGAAAATCAATTAAAAAACCATTTATACCATTGTTATGTCTTCATTCTTTTATCAAAAACCATTTCCCATTGAAAAAGATACAACCGTTTACAGGTTGCTCACACGCGATTACGTTTCGACCATCGAAGTGGACGGACGGAAAATCCTGAAGGTTGCTCCCGAAGGGCTGGAGTTCCTGGCAAAGGAGGCCATTGCCGATGTTTCATTTTATCTGCGTCCGGCACATCTGGAAAAGCTCCGGCTGATCCTGGACGACCCGGAGGCGACCGACAATGACCGGTTTGTGGCGCACACCATGCTGGTGAATCAGGTGGTCTCGGCCGAGGGTGAGCTGCCTACCTGTCAGGATACGGGTACGGCCATCGTGATCGGAAAGAAGGGTGAAAACGTGTGGACAGGGGCCAACGACGCCCTGCACCTGTCGAAAGGGATCTATGACACTTATAAAGACCGGAATTTGCGGTATTCGCAGGTGGTTCCGCTGACGATGCTCGAAGAAAAGAACACCGGGACCAATCTTCCGGCACAGATCGATATCTATGCGGAAGAAGGAAATAAATATGAGTTTTTATTTATCACCAAGGGTGGTGGCTCGGGCAATAAGACCTTTTTGTACCAGCAGACAAAAGCCCTGCTTACCGAAGAGGCGCTGACCAGATTTGTGAAAGAAAAGATCATGGACCTGGGCACCTCCGCCTGTCCTCCCTATCACCTGGCGCTGGTCATCGGCGGTACCTCGGCCGAAGCCACGCTTGCTGCCGTAAAAAAGGCGTCGGCCGGATATTATGACCACCTGCCCACGCAGGGAAACGAAGGCGGACAGGCCTTCCGTGACCTCGAGTGGGAGGAAAAAGTGCTGAAGATCTGCCGGGAGAGTGGCATTGGAGCCCAGTTTGGCGGGAAATATTTTGTACATGATGTGCGGGTGATCCGTTTACCCCGCCACGCAGCATCTTGTCCCGTAGGACTGGGGGTAAGCTGCAGCGCCGACCGGAACGTGAAGGCGAAGATCACCGCCGACGGGATTTTCCTGGAAGAGCTGGAAAAGAATCCCGCCCGCTTCCTGCCTGAACGCGCACCCGAACTGGCCGCACCGGTGAATATTGACCTGGACCGGCCCATGAACGAGGTGCTGGCCGAGCTTTCGAAGTATCCGGTAAAGACACGGCTTAACCTGAGCGGAACGCTGATCGTTGCCCGTGACATTGCGCATGCCCGCATTAAAAAGATGATCGATGAAGGCAAGCCCATGCCCGAATACTTTAAAAAGCATCCGGTATATTATGCCGGCCCTGCCAAGACCCCCAAAGGGATGCCTTCGGGAAGCTTCGGCCCCACCACGGCAGGCCGCATGGATTCGTATGTTGACCTGTTCCAGAGCATGGGCGGATCGATGATCATGGTAGCCAAAGGTAACCGCTCCAGACAGGTAACGGATTCGTGTAAACAACACGGCGGATTTTACCTGGGCTCGATCGGCGGTCCTGCGGCGATCCTGGCAAAGGAGAGCATCAGGTCGGTCGAGGTGGTCGATTTTGAGGAACTCGGAATGGAAGCCGTCCGCAAGATCCGGGTGGAAAACTTCCCCGCATTCATCATTGTTGATGACAAAGGCAACGACTTTTTTAAAATGCTGAGCCACGACTAAGCGAGGATTTATAAATCATTCAGAAGAAGGCTGTCCGAAAGGGCAGCCTTTTTTATCCCAGTGTGGCCACCATGACGGCTTTGATGGTGTGGAGGCGGTTTTCGGCTTCATCGAAAACAAGCGACGCAGGGCTTTCAAACACTTCTTCGGTCACCTCCATGGCACTCAAACCAAACTTTTCAAAAATTTCGCGGCCAATCTGCGTTTCTGTGTTATGATAAGCCGGCAGGCAATGGAGAAAACGGGTGTCCGGATTTCCTGTCATTTGCATCAGGTACTGGTTTACCTGGTAGGGAAGGAGCATTTCTATCCGCTCAGCCCACAGACTGGCCGGTTCGCCCATGGAAACCCACACGTCGGTGTACAGAAAGTCACAGTCCCGGACCGCCTCTTCCGGATCATCAGTGACAGTGATTTTTGCTCCGGTGGTTTGGGCGATCGTCCGGCAGGTGTCAACCAGTTCCTGTTTCGGCTGACATGCGGCCGGAGCAGCGGCCCGGAAATCCATGCCCATCTTGGCGGCGCCCACCATCAGCGAATTGCCCACGTTGTTACGGGCATCGCCCAAAAAGCAGAATTTGATGTCCTGCAATGGTTTTGAGCAGTGTTCCTGCATGGTCAGAAAGTCGGCCAGCACCTGCGTGGGATGGAACTCGTCCGTGAGCCCGTTCCACACCGGCACGCCGGCATAAAGGGCAAGCTCTTCGACAATAGCTTGTCCGTAGCCCCGGTATTCAATGGCATCGTACATCCGCCCCAGCACACGGGCCGTATCTTTCATCGATTCTTTCACTCCGATCTGGGAGCCCGTAGGGCCGAGGTAAGTCACCTGTGCCCCCTGATGATAAGCTGCTGTCTCGAAAGCGCAGCGCGTGCGGGTGGAGGTCTTTTCAAAGATCAGCGCGATGGTTTTGCCTTTCAGGTGCTGCTTTTCAGTGCCTTCGCGGTGCGCTTTTTTCAGTTCGGCCGACAACTCCAGCAAAGCCCGGATCTCTTCCGGACTGAAATCAAGGAGCTTTAAAAAATGCCTGTTCTTCAAATCGGGTGACATAGTCTCGAGGGTTAAAAGGTTATAAGGTTACAGGGCGAAAGAGTATGAAGTACGGTGGCTTCTGGCTTCTGGCTTCTGGCTCCTCGTTCCTGGTTCCTGGTTCCTGGTTCTTGTATCTTGTGTCTTGATTCTTGTGTCTGTATTTACATTTTTTCGCTGAGTTCCAGCCAGCGGAGTTCCTTTTCTTCCAATTGGGATGTAAGTTCGGAAAAAAGGCGGCTTTTTGCAAGCAATTCGTCAGGAGAAAGCATTCCGGAATTCAGAGCGTCGAGCAGGGCCGATTTTTCTTCTTCCAGTTTCCCGATTGTTTCTTCCAGTTCTTCCAGTTCTTTTTTCTCCTTAAACGACAGTTTGGCCGGTGACTGTTTAACAGGGGCCGGGGCCGCTTTGGGCTTTGCTTCGGGCACTGCCTGTTTTTCCTGCTTTTCCTTTTCCTCCTGATAATCCCGGTACAGGCTGTAATTGCCGGGAAAGTCTTTGATACGGCCGTCTCCTTCGAACACAAACAGGTGATCGGCAATCTCGTCCATAAAAAAGCGGTCGTGCGATACGATGATCACGCAACCCTGAAAGCCGGCGAGGTACTCTTCAAGGACTCCCAGTGTCATAATGTCCAGATCGTTCGTCGGCTCATCGAGGATCAAAAAATTCGGATTCTGCATCAGGATCGTGCAGAGATAGAGTCTTCGGCGCTCTCCGCCGCTGAGCTTTTCAATGAAACTGTACTGCGTGTCGGGAGGAAACAAAAACCTGGTAAGGAGCTGGCTGGCTGTCATCCGGCTCCCGTCTTCAAAGGTGATCACCTCGGCAATATTCCGCACCACATCGATCACTCTTTCATCGGTCTTGAAACCGATCCCTTCCTGCCGGTAGTAGCCGATCTTAATGGTTTCGCCGGTCTCGACCGTGCCGGCATCGGGAGGCGTAACGCCGGTGAGCACGTTCAGGAATGTTGATTTCCCCGAACCGTTTTTCCCGATGATCCCTGCTTTTTCGAATCGGGAAAATTTGTATGAGAAATCATCGATCAGCACGTTCCCGTCGTAACTTTTTGAAACGTGATGAAGTTCAATGATCTTGCTGCCCATCCGGGCGGACGATATGTTCAGTTCAATGTTTTCATCTTTTCTCCGGTAGGCTGCCTTTTCCTTCAGTTCGTAATACTGATCGATGCGGTATTTGGCTTTGTGTCCTCTGGCCTGCGGCATACGGCGCATCCATTCCTGTTCGGTCCGCAGCAGGTTTCGGGCTTTCTCGGTCGATGCCTGCTGTTGTTCGATCCGTTCACGCCTTTTTTCCAGGTAATAACTGTAATTGCCCTGATAACTGTAAACCTGATCTTCGTCGATCTCCAGAATTTCGTTGCAGACGCGGTCAAGAAAGTACCGGTCGTGGGTGACCATAAATAAGGTGCATTTTGATTTTTCCAGGTAGTTTTCCAGCCATTCGATCATTTCAAGGTCGAGGTGATTGGTCGGCTCGTCGAGCAGCAGCAGGTCGGGTTCATTGACCAGAACGTTGGCCAGCGCCAGCCGTTTTTGCTGTCCTCCCGATAATTGTCCGACCTTTTGATCGTACTGATCAATTTTAAGCTGGCTCAGGATCTGACGAATGCGAACTTCAAAATCCCAGGCATGGAGTTCTTCCATTTTTTCGGTCAGCCTTGAAACAGCGGCCTGGTCATTATGCTTCACTGCGCTTTCAAACGCGCGGATTACTTGCACCACCGGGTTGTCCGATTTGAGCGCCTGCTCCAGGATCGTCAGATCCGGATCGAGCAAGGGATTCTGTCTCAGGTAGCCTGTCTTTATTTCGTTGGTCAGGGTGATCTTCCCTTCATCAGGCGTGTCGAATCCGGCCAGAATTTCCATTAATGTTGTCTTTCCCGCACCGTTTTTTGCGATCAGTGCAACCTTCTGATCCTTAAAGATGGTGAAGGATATATTTTTGAAAAGCATGTACTCGGCATACCGCTTTGAGAGTTGTTCTGCCTGCAGATAGGGGACCATATCAAAAAGTTTTGCGTAAAAATAGGAATAATTTGCTTCCTGAGGCAGATCGGCTATTTTTGTATTTCCAGGTGAACTCAGGCGGCGAAAGTCGAAGTTCCCGGCGGCACAGCGATGTGCCCGGGTGCAGAAAAGATCCTTTACAAATTCGTAACCTTACAAAATGAGAAAGAAAGAGCTTTATCAAAAAGTAATTGATTATTTCCAAAAGACGATGCCGGTTGCAGAGACGGAACTGGAATATGGCAGCCCTTACGAATTGCTGGTGGCGGTGATCTTGTCGGCACAATGTACCGACAAGCGGGTCAATCAGACCACTCCCGAATTATTCCGGCGCTTTCCCAGTGCCCGGACATTGGCTGAAGCCGAACCGGCCGAGGTGTTCGACTATATCCGTTCGTGCTCCTACCCCAACAATAAAGCAAAGCATCTGGTCGGGATGGCCAGGATGCTGACGGAAACATTTCACGGGATTGTTCCCGATGATGTGGAACAACTGCAAAAGCTTCCGGGCGTGGGCCGGAAAACGGCCAATGTGATCGCCTCAGTGGTCTATGAAAAAGCAGCCTTTGCTGTCGATACCCATGTGTTCCGTGTTGCTGCCCGTATCGGACTGACCACAGGCGCGAAGACCCCCCTGGAAACGGAAAAGCAGCTGATGCGTCATTTTCCGGCCGAACTGGTACGAACAGCCCACCACTGGCTGATCCTTCACGGACGGTATGTCTGTGTGGCCCGGAAGCCCAAATGTCCTATCTGCGGGCTGACTGAAGTGTGCCGGTATTACAATAAACAGGTTGCCGGCCGGCAGCATACAAACAACTCTCCTGAAAGTTCACTGCTGCCAATAAAAAAATGACCGCTTTGTTTTATTTTCTGGTAAACTTTGTACTTTTGCTTCCTGAATCTCTAACTTTAAAATACGTTGTTATGGCTTATAAAATTTCAGAGGAATGCATTGCATGCGGAACCTGCATTGATGAGTGTCCGGTAGAAGCTATTTCTGAAGGTGATATTTATATAATTGATGCCGATCTGTGCACTGATTGCGGCTCTTGTGCCGAAGTGTGCCCGGTGGAAGCTATTTCCCAGGCAGAATAATACCGGACTGCATAGAATTTCATCCCGCCGGCCTCACCGGCGGGTTTTTTTTGCCGGGCCCCGCCAGTCTTCGACCATCCCCATAACGCGGCTTTGGAATATTTATTGCCGGATATAGTGATAAATTAACCGGCATGAAAATAAAACTTCTACCTATTTGTTTGTTAATAAGTCTTTTACCATTGGTGGCTCTGCCTGAAGAACAGCAGACGGACAGTGTAAAACCGTATCAAATTGAGAAAATTTTCCCCAATCCGATAAGGGATCATTTTTTTATTCAGATCGAATCGAATGTACGGCTGACAGTTTTATTCGAACTGATCGATATATTGGGGAAGCCTGTTCAAAAGTGGGATCCGATGGAAGTCACTCCCGGCATCCAGCGGATCCGGCTGCACATGAATGACCATCACTCCGGCATCTATCTGCTGAAAGCGCAGATCGGGGGGGAAGATGTGGTTTTTCGAGTAAGGAAAGTGTAAGCTGTTTTCCGGCAGTTGGCAGACGAGTTGCGATGCTTGTGCGAAAATGCGGGCTTTTCAATGTCCGGACAGGAAAGATTATATCCGGCAGAATTGTTCGGATAAAAGTGAAATTTTCCGAAATACTGAACACTACAGGATAATCTCAAATTTGGCCCGGATGCCAAATGAGGGAGCGCCTGTGACCGATGGGGAATTTAACCGCCAGACGGCCTCCACACGGAACATCTTGAAAATATTTTCAACGCCTGCGCCCAGCTCAATATAGGGATTTTTCATTGGTGAAACCACATCCGGAAAGGCAATGACATCTTCATGCCGGTGACTGATCGAGCCGGTCAGGATTTTGGCTGAAACCACTTCCCTGAAGTCGGTTTTCTTCAGCAGGGGCAGACGACGGAAGAGAAATCCGTTTAAATGATGCTCCAGGTAAAGATGAACATATTTATCATGGACGAATTCAAGATAATTCATCATGTTGAAGTCGTAGGTATAATAACCCAGGGTTTCGTTTCCGCGGGGAATGTCGAG
>JBFXKJ010000105.1:0-12163 GCA_050173895.1 Mangrovibacterium sp.
TTGAGCACAACATATTGTCAATATCATTCGGATCCAGGCGCTGAAAATCATCATTGGTCCGAGGAATGCCATCGATGATGATCAAAGGAGATCCCATGGCCCGAATATCAAAGTTATTGTTAAACGAACCCGGTTCGGCCGTTTTTTGCGTGACACGTACCCCTGAAATTTTACCTGCCAGCATATTCTGTGCATTTTCATTCTTGGTTGTTATGATATCCTCACCTTTAACCGCGGAAACAGCACCGGTAAGGGTTGCTTTTCTTTGGGTTCCGTAACCAACAGCAACAACCTCCTCGATTCCAATAGTCTCTTCCTGCATCGTTACATCAATAACAGAATTATTGCCCACAGCTATTTCCTGCAGCCTCATTCCAATAAATGAAAATACCAGCGTAGCATGATCTGAAACATTGGTAAGTGAATAAGTACCGTCAGCGCCAGTGATGGTTCCGGCAGAAGTACCTTTAATAATGACAGTTACCCCAGGAAGCGGTAAACCTAAAGGATCAGTGACCTTCCCTTTTATCGTTTTACTTATCTGACTTCCCACTTTTGAAAGCGAATTAACATTACTGGGAGTAATAATAATGACCCGGTCAACCATTCTGTACCCCATCCCGCTCCCGTCCAGTAACTGGTCAAGAATCTTTTCGATCGATGCGTCGCGAACCTTTAAGTCAACTTCTCTTTCAACATTGAAATCATTGTTACTATAGACAAAGTTATAGTTACTTCCATCTTCAATGTCCTTTAGAATCTGCTTAATAGATGTACTTTTATAATCCAGATTAAGATTTGTTTGCTGCGACCAGGATTTTGCGGAAGAGCTCAAAATCCCCAGCACCATAAAAAATAACGTTAGTCTCATAATCAGCATGAGTTTTGTGGAAAAGAGCCTCCTCTTTTTCCCTAAATAGCTACATTTTTTTTTCATAAATTTGTAAACATTATGGTTCAACAATTCAATGCCTGTTGATTGGCGTCGAAGGCATTGGAGTTACTGTATAAGCCGGGATCTGCTGCAAACATTTCCCGGCTTTTTGCTATTTGCCGGTAATGATTATTTTCCCGTTTTTAAATCTCGCATCTATTCTATTTGTGAGCTCTATTAACTGCAGATTATATTCGATTGATTTTTCGTGATTGATCACGCCGGTGAAGGTGTATGATGAAAGTTCATCTTTATTAAAAACGAATTCAATATCATACCATCGTTGTAATTGTTCGATAATGGCCGGCAGTCCTTCATTGCTGTAATAGTATTTCCCTTTTTTCCAAGCCAAAACGCTTTCAATGTTCGCCCGGTCTTTTATGATTGTTCCTTCACGGGCCGACAAAACTACACGCTCCTGAGGTTTTAATAAAACGGAACCATTCCTGCAGGTAAACTCAATCGTTCCTTCCACTAAAACAGCCTCTACCCGTTCGCTACCCGGATAAGACTTGACATTGAAGTGGGTGCCGAGTACGCTGATCGCTGAGTTTTCCAAATGGACCACAAAAGGTCTTTCCCTGTCGGGTACCACTTCGAAATAAGCCTCCCCTTCAACATAGACCTCCCTGCCCGCCGAGTTAAAATCGGACGAATACGTGAGGGTGCTTTCAGAGTTAAGCCAAACGGTCGAACCATCGAAAAGCTTTAGGCTGGTAATCTGTCCGCGCGGACTGGTGACGCTGGCCATCGCCGGTTCGTGGCTGCGGATGCCTGAAAAATAGACTAACCCCGCTCCGAAAGTAATCGACAAGACGATGATGGCCGCATATCTTGCCAGGCGTTGAAAGGCCGGCCGGGGTTCAATTCTTGCTTCTATTCCTTTCCAAAGTTGATCTTCCGTGCTCAGACTACTGAGAAAAGCAACATGGTCCCGCAGCCTGAAAATTTTTTCTGTTTCCTTATAGTCCCTGGTACCCTTCAGGTGCTGAGGGATTGGCGTATCGTCCTTTGCATGAAAATGGGAGACGATCTGCTCCTCACCGGTATGTAATTTCTCGTTCATCTCTGCATTAATAACGCAGGCAAACACCAGGAGGGTGAAAAAAAAATGATTTTTTTTTCTGACTGATCATTTATTTTTCCCAGTGAAATAATGCCTGGCTGAAAAAGACTAAAAACCCCAGGTAGAGTTCTTTCAGTTCCTCCCTCAGAACCCGGTAAGCAATTACCATTTGAGTTTTCACGGTGTTTTTTGAGATCGACAGCCGTTCGGCAATATGATGATAACTGAGGTTCTCAGCATACGCCAGCATGAAAATTTCCCTACACCGGGAGGGAAGTTTTTCGGTCGCCTTTAAAATACGAATCGCCAGTTCTTCATCGTCATAGAGCTTCTCTGGCTCGGTCAGATTTGCTTCAGGCAATGGTGCTTCCAGATCCAGGTACTTCACCTTTATACTCCGTAAGTAGCTGATCGTCCTGTTTCTTACCGTGATAAGCAGGTATTTTCTTAAGTCTTCTTTATTTGTAAATATTTGCTGACGCTTTTCCCATAAAACCACAAACGATTCCTGCACGATATCTTCCACCAGTGAGCGATCGGCAAGATATCGAAATGCAACCAGGGATGCCGCCTGAAAATTTTCCTGAAAAAAAATCTCAAATTCCTTAAAGTTCAGCCGATTATGCTGACCAACAAGCTTCATCGCATATTTATTAAGTTATTTACGCAAAGATCATGTATTTTTTTGGATCTTCGCAAGTTTCGCCGACCACCCGACACGAACCGGCAGATTATTTGTCCAGAACAAAAGCCTGCGGTATGAACAGGTCATTCAAACCGCAGGCTTTTAGAAAGACTCCCTCACTGCCTTACCTCAGCAAGGCTCAACCACTGGATTATTCCTTTTCAGGTGAAATCATTTTATAGATCAGTCCGGCCAGTATAGCGCCAACAAGCGGAGCCACCCAAAACAGCCACAACTGTCCCAAAGCCCAGTCGCCGGCGAACAAAGCCTGACTGGTACTTCTTGCCGGGTTTACCGAGGTGTTTGTCACCGGTATGCTGATCAGGTGAATCAGCGTTAAGGCCAATCCTATCGCCAGACCTGCCAATCCTTTTGGAGCCTTCGAATGGGTTGCTCCAAGAATGACAATCAAAAACATAAAGGTCATCACAATTTCACAGACCAGTGCGGCCAACATGCTGTACCCGCCCGGAGAATGTTCGCCATAACCGTTTGCAGCGAATCCGCCCAACTCAAATCCGGGTTTCCCGCTCGCGATCAGGTAAAGTATTCCGGCTCCGGCTATTCCTCCCAAAAGCTGCGCTGCGATATACGGCAGCAATTCTCTCTTGTCAAAACGTCCCCCGATCCAAAGACCAACCGAGACGGCCGGATTAAGATGACAGCCTGATATATGCCCAATTGCGTAAGCCATCGTAACAACGGTGAGGCCAAAGGCAATAGCAACTCCTGCAAATCCGATTCCGAGTTCGGGAAATGCAGCGGCCAGCACAGCGCTTCCGCAGCCGCCCAGTACCAACCATAAGGTTCCGATAAATTCTGCAACTAATTTTTTCATAAGTTCCCGTTTTTTAGTGATTATTACCAAAATTTATTTGTTATTTTTCTTTGTCAGACGGGCATTTTTCATCAAGGTTGATGCAAATTACAACATTATGACGAAAATTGTTTGGAACGCATGTAAAGAATTGATCTAAATTAAAGCCTATTTGCGAACAACGCCCCACTCTGTTGGCAGGCTTTGCGGCATCGGGCATAACTATTCTGCACCGATATCTATTTATCAATTGCATTTTTTTATTTGATCCCGTGCCGATTTTACTCTCGATTTCCTAAATTAGGCGCAGTGAATTGATGGTGATAAATAACTGCTTCGATTTTATGGAGAGACATGATAAAGTGCTGTTGACAGAAATCAACGCACTGAAAGAGGAGTTGGCTGAATTGAAGAGGATCCATGCCGGAGAAATTCAGACCGGAAACCGGGCGGAACTCAGCCTGAGGGAAAAAGCAGAGTTCTATGACACATTGGTGAATGTATCACCCGACACCATCGTGATCACTGATCTGACCGGCATCATACTTTTCGCATCAAAAAATGCACAAAGCATGTTCGGATTTGAAGACGTTACCGAAACGTATGGTAAACCGGTGTTGTGTTACATTGATCCTGCAGAACATGAAAAGGTTTTTGAAGGCTTGCGTCAGCGCCTGAGCGGAAAATCCCTGGCGCCAGGGGAATATACCGGACTAAAAAGAGACAGAACACCCTTTTTCATTGAGATCAACGGAGAAATCATCCGCGATGAGCAAGGGAAACCGGAAAAGCTGCTCTATATAATCCGCGATATTTCAAAACGAAAAAAAACTGAAACAGAACTTCTGCAAAGTGAATCCCGGTTTCATTCCACCCTGGAAAATATGCTGGAGGGATGCCAAATTATCGGGTTTGACTGGAAATACCTGTTTGTAAACAATACCGCCGCCCAACACGGAAAGATGCCTGCAGAAAAACTGCTAAACCATACCATGCAGGAAATGTTTCCGGGGATCGAACAGACTGAAATGTTTCAAAGATTAGCCACCTGCATGTACGAGCGGATCGTCCAGAATTTTGAAAATGAATTCATTTACCCGGATGGCTCCGGTGCGTGGTTCGACCTTCGGGTACAGCCAACCCCTGAGGGAATTTTCATTCTGACAATTGACATCACTGAACGAAAGGCCTATGAACAGAAGATACATGAGCTCAACGCGAATCTCGAGCAGGAGATCAGGGAAACGATCCAGGCGAAGGAAAAAGCGGAAGAAAGTGACCGTTTAAAGTCGGCCTTCCTGGCAAACATGAGCCATGAAATCAGAACGCCCCTGAACTCTATCCTGGGTTTTACGCAGATACTGAACACACAGGACGACATAGCCGCAAAAACAAGAGAGGAATATCTCTCGATTATCGAGCAAAACTCTGAAAGCCTTCAGCAAATAGTAAGCGATGTGCTGGATATTTCGAAACTTGAAACACACCAGTTGGTTATTACCAAAAGAAACTTTGAAGTCTCGTCAGTTCTGGGTGAACTTGATACCGTGTTCCGGAATAAAATCATCAGGCTGGGAAAGGAGCATTTAACTCTTATCCTTCAAAAGCCAGAGGAGCCGGTGTGGCTGAACATCGATAAGCTCAGGCTTATTCAGATTTTCACGAACCTGCTGAACAATTCAGTAAAATTCACGAACAAGGGAGAAATCGTTTTTGGCTTTTCCGGGATCGCTGAAGGTAGAATCGACTTCTTTGTAAGAGATACCGGGATCGGCATTAAGCAGGAACACCGGTCGACCGTTTTTGAGCGCTTCAGGCAAGTAGACAATTCCCTGACCCGCCTATACGGCGGCGCCGGCCTGGGACTGTCAATCGTAAAAAATCTGATCGACCTGATGGGAGGAGAAATCAACCTGGAATCGGAAGCCGGGAGAGGCACGACCTTCAAATTCTTTTTTCCCTTTGATGAGCCTTAACTTTTCCCTCTCTACTGCCGTTCAGCGCGCTTCGCCGGTTTCACCAGGTATTCATTAAACATGATCCCGCCTATAATCAGGCTTAAACCGGCAAATGTGGTCACATAGATTCTCTCGCCGATGAAAAGATGAATAAAAAATAATGACAGGAAAGGAGACAAATAGCACATCTGATTGATCAGAGCCGGATTACTCGTTTTTTGAATAGCTGCGCCAAAAAAGATGAAAGGTATGGCCATCTCAAACGTCCCGGCCAGCACGCTGGCAATAAGCCCTTCACGCGAATCCAGGTTCACTTCTGCAAATCCGGCTCCGGCAAGCAGATAGAGTGAACCAAACAGAAAAATCATAAACAGCGCAAGAATGTGGTCTGTCTTTCTATTCAATGTTTTAACCACCCAATAAATAGCCCATATAAAGGCACTGAAAAAAGCAAGGGAAAGTCCCAAATATGAAAAACTCACCCCTTGCAAACTTCCGGGTCCAAAAGATATGACCACCAAGCCGAGCATCGAGATCAGCATCCCTGCAAACTTCAACTTCGGAATGGGTTTCGAAGTATAAATGGCAAGCACAATCAACAAAAAAACGGTCCACAAATAATTGATGGGCTGCGCGATCTGTGCCGGAAGCAACTCATACGCCTTGAATAAGATGAGATAATAAGCAAACGGATTAAGCAGGCCCACCAGTGCAAACCAACGCCAGTCTTTCATGCTAAACGCCCGCACCAGCTTCCAATTCTTTTGCCAGGTCACCACCATGCCAAAAATCAGGAGCGACGTCAGGCTCGAGACCAGCAACATTTCGTAGCTGGAAAAACTCCTTAATGCAACTTTAAACAGAGTCGCCACCATCGACCAGCTTAAAACCGCCACACTCCCGTAAAGAACAGCTTTCTTTGGTTCATTCATAACTCTTTGTCCAATGCGCTAAACGCCGATTGTTTCGGATAGGTATAATCGCTCCCGATAATTCACTATTCTGATTTCTTCAATATGTTAACAAACCTGTCAACCGAGTAGGATATGTCCTTTCCCGTAGGTCGCTGAAAAACCTCCAGGCCAAAATATGCCGCGGCGGCCAGCAAATGATCGAAAACGTCTGCCTGTATCGCTTCATATGCTCCCCACTCGGTGGTATTGGTAAAACAGTATACTTCCATTGGCACTCCCCTTTCTTCGATAGCCAGTTGCCTGACCAGGATCGTCATGTCCTGCCTGATGTTCGGATTACTTCTTAAATAGTTCTCAATATATTTTCTGAATACCCCAAGATTTGTCATCCTTCTCCCGTTAATAAGCACGGAAGTGTCAATGTTTCCGCTTGCATTATACGTTTCTATTTCTTGTTGACGCTCACGAACATAGTCCGAAATCAAATGATATTTCTTATAAGATTCCCTGGTTTCGGAATCAATGAACTTCACGGTCTGCGTGTTGATCAATATGGAACGTTTTATACGACGCCCTCCTGTTTCCTGCATTCCTCTCCAGTTTTTAAAGCTGTCTGTTATAAAGTAATAGGTAGGGATGGTGGTAATTGTCTTGTCCCAGTTTTGTACTTTCACCGTGTTCAGGTTGATGGCGATTACATCCCCATCAGCATTAAATTTGGGCATCTCAACCCAATCTCCCACGCGCACCATATCATTTGATGAGATTTGGACACTGGCTACAAGCCCTAAAATAGTATCCTTAAAAACCAGCAACAAGATCGCCGTCATGGCACCAAAAGCGCTGAGAAAATAAACAGGGGACTTATCGAGCAGCGTTGATAAGACCAAAATAAAGCCAACGATATATAAGACAATCCGGATAAGCTGAAAATAGCTCATAAGCGGTTTGTCCTTAAATGTCGGGTGTTTTGATAGTCCTAATTCAGTTACTCTGAGGAAAGCAAAGACAATGGTGAAGCTGACCACCATCAGATAAATGTCTGTCATTTTAATAACAAAGGGTAAGATCTCCTCAAAATCCCGAAAAATAGTCGGAGCAAGCACTTTTACAAAAATTGCCGGTACGAGATGAGCTACGTTATTAAGCACCCGGTGGTCTGCCAGCGTGTCATCCCAGGCGAACGATGATCGCTTAAATAGCCTGTATATGTAATTTGTTATGATTTTTTTACACAGCACAAATGAAATTCCTGCCACCGGTATGACCAGAATACATAGAATAAGCAGCCTTAAATAAACAGCAGCCCCCTCCGTTATCCCCGCATTAACCAACAAATGCTCAATCCAGTTTTCAATATCATCCATAAGTTTATCATTTATAACGGCAAGCTCTTAATAAGGTAACGCCGTCATGTATTTAAATCAACCCGGCGAATCCGGTCATTCACCGAAACCACGTAAAATCACACAGCTCTGAACCACTACATACATGTGGAAAAGCCGGATTAAAGTTACCGATTATTGGCAAATCGAATAACTGTCTTCGTTATAAAAATGGATCAAGACGAAAAGATAAGCAGAAAAGCGGACGTGTAATCTACAGGGATTTCCGGCACCTGAGCCGGAAATCCCTGTAGATTATTCTGCCGGCCAGTAACGGATTTTATACTCCCTTCCCGGATCGGTCAGTTCAATCTCATATTTCTGATTGCCGGCAGAGTTTATTTTCACTCCGGCACCGGCCTCCGGAACTTTAGCACTTTTTATCACCAACGTGCCTTGTCCTTTTACCGGTGTGACCCGGATTTCCTTCCGGTTCATCCGGATTTCGATATTCCCGTGAGGGGTGGGCACTTTCCCCTCCACCCATTCCAGTCCCGCCAGCGACGGTTCAACCACATAGGCCTGGTATCCGGGAGCAGTGGGTCTCACGCCCAGCAGGTATTTCCCGAAGAGGTAAACCGGATTGGCTCCCCAGGCATGGCATAAGCTCTTTCCAAAGGGCCGTCCGTACATGGCATAATGTTCATCGCCGCTCTGCTTCGGATCGAATGCTTCCCAAACGGAGGTAGCTCCCAGTTTCAGCATGCCGCCCCAATAATCTTTCACAAATTCAATGGCCTTTTTTTGTTCCCCGATTGCACACAGCGAGGCAAGCTCGTAGAATTTCATGTAAGGCGTTGTGATTTGCAGAATACTGTCGTTCAAAATCACGTGATCTTTGATCATCTGCTTTTTTTCGTCGTCCACATAATCGAATAAAACAGCGAACATATTGGCGTAGCGGGTAACCTTATCTGACAATATGCCTTTCTTTCGATTGTGAACGAGAGCGCTTTTGTTGTCATCCCAGAAAACATCAAAGACTTTTTTCCGGGTTTCGGACGAAAGCTTCCGGCATTTGGCGGCATAAGCCCGATCGCCCGCCAGGTCCGCGCTCATGGCAACAGCCTCAAGGCTGCGGGCCAGCAACAACTGCTGAAAACTGACTTCTCCCTCCTTATCGATCGGCGCCCAGTCAATGAAAACCCAATCACCGGGTAAGCCTTCAGCAAAACCGTTTGCATTGGTTCGTCCCAGGCAAAATTCCATCAGCGACTTTGTCCGCGGATAAATTTGTCTCACAAAAGCCGTATCGCCTGTATAAAGGAAATGATCGTAAATCCCGATCATCCAGTAAAAGAAATAATCCAGGATCGTGTTGATATGCCGTTCAACCGGTTCGTGTCCGAACAAGGCATAAAGCGTACGCTTGTTGACGTCTTCATCGAAAAATGTATAGAAATTCATCAGATAGCTCTGATAAGCATCCCCGCTCCAGACCCAACGGTCACGTTTAATGCCGTCGAGATGAAACTCCCGTGTATTCAGATGAAGCGTATAAAGCGACACATCATAAATGCGGTTTAGCAAGGTGTCGGAGCAGGCAAAGGTTCCTTTGTATTCGACCGGCAAATATTCGTAAAGGGCAGAAACCGATCCCAATTCAACGGCTTTGTCCCAAACTGCATATACATAGCGGAAAGCCCTCGCGGGAGTGGTGTCGTTTGTTGATGACTGAGAACGGATATCCAGGTAATCGTACGTTTCGGCAAGTGTTTCAGCAAGGGCCTCCTGCCTGGTTTCCCCGTAATACAACTTCAACGTCCCTGTTCCTCTGACATTCCCGGCAACCACCTTTCCAAAGGTTTCCCGTCCAAAATCAACCAGCATGCTGTGATCGGTCCGCTCAACAATCTTAGATTCCACCGGCTTATATTCCAGGTGAAAAGTGGAAGGAGGAAAGGCCGGATCGGTAAATTTCCCCGAAGCCGGCTCATAAAAAACATTATTTTGGTTGGTCGTACTCCAGCTGCCGTCGGTCATCACTGTTTTTCCCTGAATCAGCAGCGAAGGGAAAGTCCGGTAATTTTCAACGAGAACACTCAGACTGTGTTTTCCTACGGGCAGCCTGAAATTCATAGGATCGTACTGGTAAGCAACCACACCATCCAGCCGGATCATACAACGGCCATCGGTGAAGATGCGGATCGTTTCGGGCTCCGCAAGTTCAAAACTCTTTTCAAAGCGGATCAGTCCGTAGGGTGAATCGACCCTCCAG
The DNA here is from genome assembly GCA_050173895.1 of Mangrovibacterium sp. Classification (GTDB taxonomy): domain Bacteria; phylum Bacteroidota; class Bacteroidia; order Bacteroidales; family Prolixibacteraceae; genus JBCFBK01. Next base: position 9,978 of record JBFXKJ010000105.1, read on the forward strand.
AACGGCGGATAAGGTTCCTGCCGCTCCTGTCTTTTGCCTCCCACATCGGTATGGAGCCAGACTTCAAAATCGCCTGGATACCAAATCCATCGGGCTTGTTTTTCAGATTGACCGTGTACAGTCAGATCCAGTCCCGACAGCACCACAAGCAATAAAAGAAATTTAATTTTCTGCATAAATTCAGGTTTAAATAGCACCTTCACTAATTTGTCTCCTGAACGATCAGTCTGACTTCTCCCGGTTTTTTGACAGTGGTTTTGATTTTTCCGTTCTCCAGTTTTCGGTGTTCGATTTTCACAAGGCCATAGGGCGTCGGAAACGTTCCCTCAACCCATTCCAGGTCGCCAAGATGAGGCTCAATACTGAGCTTTTTACAACCCGGCTCCAAAACTTTCACTCCCAGCACATACTCCGTCAGCCAGGATGTAGGACCCGAAGCCCAACCGTGGCACAGGCTATGGCGATAACCCTTGTAGCAATAATTGCCATAGGTACCATGTACATCGGTTTTTCCCTCGGGTACCAGTTCGTCGATGCGCGCCGCATTTTTCATCCAGTCGATGTCGAAGTCCTCCCAGAAAGTCGTTGCCCCCAGATCGAGCATACCTCCCCAGTATTCCCGGATGTTATCCAGTGCCCCCTGATAATCACCGGCCATAGCACGGGCGTTCAGCATATAGTAACCGTAAAAGGTAGACATTCCGTGTGCACCGTTTTGAGCCAGCATATCCGAATTTGCCTTTTTGGGTGAAACCAGTCCCGACATGGCCAGCAAAGCTGCAGCCTGCTTGGAATCGGCCATTCCTGGCACATGCTTCTTCAGCTTATTAACGGTTTCCTCGCAAAAGCGGGCTGTCGTTTCATCCATAAGGATCGTGCAGAGCTCGGCTCCGGCCTCAAAGGTCATCACCATCAGCGACTGCAGTCCGGCATGTACAGCCTTGTGATTTTCGCTTGAAGGCCAATCCAGAAAGCGGTTCCCGTCAAGGATCTCTCTTCCTCCGGCCTCAACTTTCGAAGCCAGCAGATGCAGCAGCCCGTTCAGGTAATATTGCTGTTTTTTCAGGTAATCCAGGTCGCCCTGATAGAAATACCAGTCACGGTGGATCAGTATCCACCACATCGAATATGAACTGATGCCGTTCATCCAGTTAGGCAGCGGCGTGAGATCGCGCGCCAGGTCAAGGCTTTTCGGCACCACTTCATTGTAGCCGAACACCGAATTAACGGTCATCACCTCCGGATGCATGTCGCCCAGCCATACCAGCCGGTCGCGTTTAATGCCATCCCACAGGTAGTTTTGCATGTTCAAATGAACGGTATAGGCGCCGGTCATCCATATCTGGTTAAGCCGTTCATCGTTGCAACGGAACGACCCCTCATAAGGAATATCGCGGTAAGTGAAAATCGCGCTGATCTCTTTTATTTCCAGCCTGGTACCTGGATCAACGAGATCGATGCGGACAAAGCGGAAGCCTGACTCGCCCACATCCAGCCGTCCCAGCCAGGGGAGGGTCATCACAAAATCGCGCATGGCATGATCGTTCGTCGCGGTAGTTTTCCCTGCATCAGTCATCGCTTCGCTTACCGACTCCCCAAAGCGGATGCGGACCTTTCCTGCAGGGTTACTGTTATTGATGGTTGTGACGATCTCAAGGCCTCCGTGAATTTCCCGGCCAAAGTCCAGCAAAATGCCCGGCTTGCTGCCGCCCGTGCTTACAAGCGTCAGGTACTTCCCCTGATTGAGATCGGCCTGCCCGATCCCCTTTTTCAGGATTGACGGAGCGTTCTGAACATCTTTCCCGCTTGTGTCCGAAAGCCAGACAATCCGTGCCGGTGTCAGAAAGGTCCTGGTAAGGGCAGACGAACGGGCCAGCTTGCCGGCATTTTCATTGAATACGGGAGGTAATTGTGCCATTGTCGGATGTAGAAAATCCAACAGCAAAACGATCATCAGATAATTTTTCAACTTCATATCAGTGAAAATTGTTTTTTTTTCGGTGCGCGGGATCTCTCGTTCCCCAAAGATAACGCAGTTACGCATGTTTCAATCCTGTTGCAAGAGATCTATTTTGACCAGATCATCCGGTAATTGAACCGGCGGTTCGGTGCGGTATCGCCATCTGTACAAAAGGAGATGGGATCTTTCAGCTCAGCCGGATTGTCGCTCCATTTAAAGTCGAAGG
>JBFXKJ010000106.1:0-12092 GCA_050173895.1 Mangrovibacterium sp.
CCGGGACAAGCGGAAATTTCACCGGAGCATTGTCGCGGGTTGAACGGTAGATGGCCGTAAACAGCTCAACCGTTTTGCGGCCCTCCTCGCCGCTCATCATCGGATCACGGTCCTGCAGAACGGCATCGGCAAAATCCCGGATCTGAAGGCCAATATAATATTCGGCCGCATCGGTTTTCCGGAACAGCTCCTGGTCGTCTTTCTTCCAGCGTTCAGGCAGTTCCTCCTCGCCGGGTATTGTCCAGATGTCGTTTACCGGCGGCTCGAGCACGGAAGTCTGTCCGGCGATGAACATGGCGCCCCCTTCGGTCTGCGCTCCCACCGAGGCGCCGTTGCTTCCGTGAATGTGAACTTTACCGTAAATCCCGGGCTTTTGGGAGTTACTGAGTATCAGATTGCCCAGGGCGCCGCTTTGAAAGCGCACCACCGCCACTGCCGTGTCTTCCACTTCGATGTACGGGTGGTTCAGGTTGGCCGCAATGCCATAAACTTCGGAGACAGGTCCCATGAGCCACTGGAACAGGTCGAGCTGGTGCGGTGCCTGGTTTACCAGGATGCCTCCCCCTTCGGTGCTCCACCTGCCTCTCCACGGATCGCTCGCGTAATAAGCTTCGTCGCGCCATCCGAGGATAACGATGTGCCCCAGTGCCGGCTCACCGATCTTCCCCTCACTGATTGCTTCCTTCATGCGTCTGACCGGCTCATAAAAGCGGCGCTGGCTGACAACGCCCAGTCTGACCTGATACTGCCGTGCCGCCCGGATCATCTCATCACAGTCGGCCAGGTTGCTGGCCATCGGCTTTTCGATGAGGCAGTGAACTCCCAGGGCTGCAGCGCGCACCACAGGATCACGGTGCTGCGGATGGGGTGTGCAAACCACCAGCGCTTCCACGTTTTCATTTACGATCATCCGTTCCAGGTTTTCATAGGCAGGAATACCATACTGGGAAGCGAAAAGCTGGGTTTTAGAAGGTGTGTGGCCGCATACAGCCACCAGTTCCGTGTGATTACAATTCATGATCCCCTTTGCATGCAGATGAGCAACCTTTCCGGGACCGATAATTGCAGTACGTAGTTTTTTCAAAATATAATCGTTTCAGGTTGTTATTCTATTGTGGCGGTAGCTTCCCTTATTGCCGGTGCCACCTTTGTTGGCCCAGGGGATCTTTCTCCGTTCTCCGGCCTCCCGTTTCCGGGTTCAGGGTTCAGGGTTTCAGCACGACTTTGATGAGGCCTTTCTCCTTTTGATAAAGGCGTCGAAACCAATCGCCCCCTTCAGCCAGCGGCGCTTCGGCGCTGACCAGTCCGGCAACGGAGAGCCTGCCGTCGGCCATCAGGTCGAGGATGGCGGCATATTCGCCGCAGATGGCACAACTCCCCTGAACGGCAATCTGGCGGGTTACAACCATTTGTAAAGGAAACTCAATTTCAGGGGAAAGATTGCCCAGCAGGGTTACTTTTCCGCCTTTGCGAACCGACGACACAGCCAATCGGACGGTAGGCGAAATACCCACCGCTTCGAACGCCTGATCGGCTCCGCGTCCGGTGAGGGCAGCGATCTGCTCCTGCACCTGCGCCCGGCTGCTGTTGAGGGTATGGGTAGCTCCCAACTTCCCGGCAAGGCTTAATTTGTCGTCATCCAGATCGACGGCAATGATCTTCCCGCAGCCGGCGATCTTCAGAAGTTGAATCAGGCACAGGCCGATCATGCCGGCCCCGACCACCACGACCTGATCATTCACTGCGGGCCGCGAAAGAGACAGGGCATGCAGGGCAACGGCAAAGGGCTCCACCAGCGCCGCCTGCGTAAAGCTGACCGAATCGGGAATACGGTAAAGGATATGCTGCGGCACCGCCACAAATTCTGCAAAAGCGCCATCCCGCCGGTACTCCCCGCACGATACGCCCAGCACCATCCGGTTGTCGCTCAGGTTATACATTCCCTGCCGGCTGTACCAGTCGTCAAGCCGGTAAATGGTCGAATCAAAGGTAACCCGGTCACCGGCCTGCCAGCCGGCTACCTTCTTTCCCGTTTCAACAATAATCCCGGATGCCTCATGCCCCATGATCAGCGGCGGTATCCGCCTCCCGGTGCTTCCGTCCATGCCATGCACATCGCTTCCGCAGATTCCCACGGCTTTCACTTCAACCAAAACCTCCTCATCCGCAATCACGGGCTTGTCGGCTTCTTTATATTCAAAATGATTGTACGCTTCAAGAACCAATGCCTTCATATGAATAAATTTACTCCTGCAGTCTGCGCTTAAAGGTAAGAAATCAAAATGAAACAGGCGATTTCTCCAAAAAATTTCAGCGATTGACTCGCGCGGAACCGCAAAAATCTGTCAAACGTGATGGAATGCAGCCGAAGCGGATTACTGGCAAAAGATCATTATCGCTGGGAAGAAAATGATCATCAAAATAAGATATTCAATATCTTTACAAAAAAAAACTTCAACTATCACTTAAACTTGTGGAACAAAACAGAACCAAATGTTTCTTTTTAGGTCTGACTGTATTAATTGCTATATTCCTGTACAGTGGCTGTAAAGAAGAAGAGGACCCTGCCCCGGGCCAAAAAACGGATGCGATAAGCATGCCCCGGGTTTACAATCTCAATGCTGACACCGATGTCATAACAAAATCTGAAGGAAGAGAAATCATTCCTCAGGAATTCCTAAAAAACGCGAAGACTGCCCGTGTTTTTGCCATCAACCCCGCGTTACAACGAGCAGAAGGGAACGTGCAGGTAAATGATGTCATCAATTTGCAGCTCTTTGAAAACGACACTTACCGGTCAACGGTAGGGACGATCGCCATAAGCAAAAGCGGCAATTACACACTGACGCTGAAGTTACCCGAGTATCCGATGGCTTATGGGATGATTACCACATCCACGACAGGTAAATCACTGTTTACACTGAAGATACCTGAATTGAACCGAACGTTTATAAGCAGAAGCAGTGTATATTCCAATGCAGGTTATCTGCTTGAAGCAGAAGCCGGGAGTGAGCTAAAGTGCGAAAAAGGCGGGATACCTGATGATAGCACGATATCCGGCAATGAAAACAAAAATAGCCAGGATGGAATGCAGCAGGCCTCCGTCATTCCGGCAAGCCTGACTGCGACTGACCCGGCACGAATTGATGTCATGCTTGTATACACGCCTGCAGCAGCGGAGTGGGCGGCGTCAAATGAAGGTGGAATAGCGAATACGATTGAAGGCGCCATGGCACAAACAAGCGCCATATTTGATAATCAAGGCGATGGAGACAGGATTAACCTTGTCTATTCCGGAAAGGTGAACTATATCGAACATCCCGATGCAATGAGCACAGACCTGAATAATCTGACGAAGACGAACGACGGGTATCTGGATGAAGTCCATCAGTTAAGGGCAGAGAATGGAGCCGATCTGGTTGTGCTTATAACCAAAGCGGACGATTATGGAGGGATAGCCTGGGTATTAACCAATGCAGACGGAAGTCCCCAATACGGCTTTAATGTGATCCGGGTACAACAAACGAGCTGGACAACCACTTCCGCCCACGAAATGGGTCATAACCTGGGGATGTGGCACAACAGAGACCAGTACACAACAGAGCCGTATGCGCTTTATCCCTATGCTTTTGGCTGGTACTGGCCGGGAAATGACGGTGTAACGTATGGTTCGGTCATGTCATATGAAGGTGTAGAGGCTCCATATTATTCCAATCCGGATATTATTTACAAGGGGGGAGCGACAGGCACAGATGTTGCCAACAATGCGAAGGTTTTCAGAAATACCAAGCACATCGTGGCTGCTTATTACGTTTTGGAAGGATACATCATCACGGCCTCGGCCGGGGTTGGCGGCAGCATTTCACCGGACGGTGAACAAACAGTGCCCCAGGGCGGCAGCAAAACCTTTCTTTTCACGGCTGATACCGGATACGAGATCGAACAGGTGCTGGTTGACGGGGTCAGCAACGCGGAGGCCGTTTCATCGAAGAGTTACACCTTTACCAATGTAACAGCCAACCACACGATTTCCGTATCCTTCAAAAAGAAGCAATACATCGTCACGGTCGCTGTCAATCCTACCGTCTACGGAACGGCAGGCGGAGACGGAACCTACATACACGGGACGTCCTGCACCGTCAGGGCAACGGCCAATAACGGCTATGAATTTGTAAACTGGACAGAGAAAGGTTCTGTCATATCAGCAAATGCCGACTACACCTTCACTGTATCGGCAGCCCGGAATCTCGTTGCCAACTTTACAGACATCCCCGTCACGCTCTCCTCTTTTTCACTCAACAACGGCGATGAAATCGCCCTGTTCCGCACGGCAAGACTTTTCTTCACCTGGAGCGGAGGTGTGCCCGGCCATTACATGACCAGTGAAAAGCAGGATTTCAGCGGGGCGGTATGGAAAGTATATCATCCGTCGGCACTGACCCATACCTTCGATACGGAAACAACGGGTACGAAAACCGTGTACATAAAACTGAAAAACAGCAAGGGAGAAACGGAAGTGCGCAGCGACCAAATCTTCTACAAGCCTGCCCACGCCGTAGGTCAGACTGCGAACTGAAACGATCGGATAACTATTTTATAGAATTGTGAAATGAACACCAATAAAATAAATAAGATACGGCTTCTGCTTTCTTTTGCAGGCAGAAATGCCATCCCATTTTTGTATATTATCTTGTGCCTTTTATTTACAGACTGCAAGGATAAAAAAATAACCATGACGGTGGATACCCAAAGTCTGGCTCTGCCTCCCCTGGGAGGAGAGACAATCTTCACTGTCTCCACCAATGCCGGTCACTGGAGCGCGGTATCCAATGCGAACTGGCTTTCGGTCACAAGACAGGGAACCAGTGATGTGAAAATACAGGCCGGTCCCTGTCTGGATGTTCCCCGCTCAGCAAAAGTGAACTGCTCGGTAGCAGAAGAAAATATTCTGATAGAAGTGACCGTGCAACAATCACCGGTGACCGCCTTACAGAGTGACAGCCTCGCGCTCGTCGGGCTATACCAGGCAACCGGCGGCCCAAACTGGACGAAAGCCACGGGATGGTTGTCTCTCCCCCTGCGCTCCTGGCAGGGAGTTGAAGTCGCAGACGGTCGTGTTAGCCGGTTGGAGCTGCCTTCCTGCAATATAGCCGGCCAGGTCCCTGAAAACGCGGGACGGCTATCCGGGCTTCAATATTGCGACCTGAGCGGAAACAGGCTGCTGGGAAGCTTGCCGGCCGGCATGAGTGCGTGGCCCCTCCGGTATCTGGATTTGTCGGACAACGATCTGTCGGGCAGTGTCCCCAACCTGAGCTCGTCGAATCTGTTAGTCTGCGACCTTAGCATGAATGAGTTGACCGGCTTACCCCAGATGTCCCCCGGCATGGATGAGTTAGAATATCTTTCGTTCCATAAAAATAAATTTCAGGGCAATATCCCTTCCAATTGGTCGAGCTACCGGAAACTGATCTATATAGACGTCAGCCTGAATACATTTACAGGGAGCATCCCGAACGAGTGGTCGGTTTTAACCAACATGAAAGCCCTGCACCTCTATGGGAATGAGCTTTCGGGAAATATCCCGGCTTATGTCACGGCGTTCACTTACCTTGAGTCACTGGCCTTGCACCAGAATGACCTTACAGAATCCATACCCGCAGACCTGGGAACATTGTCCCAACTGGAATCGTTGTGGCTGTCGCAGAACCGGCTGACCGGGGAAATACCGCAATCGCTGCTGAGCAATCCGCACTGGAATGAATGGAAGGAGCAAGTCGGCCCGCAGCAGAGCGGTTATGGATTTTCGAACTACAGTCCGGAAGCCGGTATTGCCGCATTCAGGCTTGCTGAATCTTCGACCCCGTCCGATATTGGAAAGCGCATAAAAAAGGAAATCCGCTCCCGGCTTGAGTCCTCGAAAGAATAAGTCGGTCCCGGTTCAGTGGGTCTTTATCATAAAACAAACCCAATCTCATTCAAATCTTGTAACAAAACAAGGGTAAAACACTACCTTTTACAAAAATCTGACGACATCCCGAGAGCTATGGAGGATTCGGACGATCCGGATACGGCTTTTTAGCACGCGGTAGAAAATAGTATGACTTCCCCTGACAAAACTTCTCAAACCCTCTCTGATTTCATCCCGCTTTCGCCCAAGGTCAGGATTAGCCGCGAGGCTGACAAATACTTCCTCAAACCCGCCCACATAAACAATGGCATGATCAATACCAAATTTACTGATGGTGTAATCAAATATCTCATCCAAATCCCGGTCGGCCTCCTCAGAGAGCCGGTATGTGAAACGGGCTTTGTTCATTCCGCTTTATAAGCTTTTGTTTTGGCTTTAACAATGTCTTCCACACTGCGCTTACTGGAAGAACCCTCCCATCCCTTGACAATTTCTTCCCTCAACTCCTCTAACACCTTATTCCGGTATAATTCATGCAAGCGCAGGGCTTCGCGTACCACTTCGCTGGCGTTCTGATAATCACCACTTGATAGTTGCGCCGCAATGTATTGCTCTTGTTTTTCTGTGAAACTTACATTCATAATTTTAACTCTTTTGTTCTGCAAAGATAGCATCTATGTCTATTTTTAGCAAATTTAGACATAGACTCCAAACCTTCAAAAAGGAGAACGAACGTATTACTGAATAGCGGACATTCAAATTTTGCTACCGGCAGAGTTCAATCACTTTTTCTGCGATGTCCTCCAGATCAAGAACGTAATCAGGATTAAACAACTCGGTTGCAGCGCGGGGCATTGCCGGGGCAAGAGCCGTCTCAGGATTTTCAACGATCGTTGTCCCGCCGTATTTTTTGATCGAAGTTAAACCGTTGGCGCCATCGTTGTTTGCCCCCGTAAGTAAAATACCGATCAAGCCGTCTTTAAAAACCCAGGCAGCGGTTTCAAACAGAACATCGATGGAAGGGCGTGAAAAATTGACCTTCTTATCCGTAGAAAGGCTGAATGAAAAATCATTTTCAATCTGCAAATGGTAATTCGGCGGAGCAAAATAGACCGTCCCCGGCCTGATGGGCTCCTTTTCATCGACTTCTTTGACCAGGAAACCGGTTTTCTCGTTCAACCGGGTCAGATAAGCGCTGATATTATTGTTTCCGATATGAAGAACGACGATAACGGGCAAATCGAATCCTGCGGGGAATTTTGAAAGGAGGTTTCTGATTGCCTCCATCCCTCCGTAAGATGCACCGATAACAATCGCTCTTCTCATTTTAAAACACCTGTTTTTTTGTAGTTCTTTCGATAGATCCTCAGCTTCCCGTCGACTGTTTCAAAGCTGTTTTCAAGATCAGTAAATGCCAGGCTTTCTTTGGTACCAAGGCACAAGAAGCCCCTTCGTGCAAGGCTGTTGGAAAATAAACAAAGCACCTTGTTTTGCAGAAACTTGTCGAAATAGATGAGCACATTCCGGCAGAATATCAGGTTTACTTCGGCGAATACCCCATCCGTTACCAGATTATGATCAGCAAATACAATATTTTTTGAGAGCGATTTGTCGAACAATACTGATCCGTATTTTGATGTGTAATAGTCTGAAAGCTGGCCCTTACCTCCTGCGGCGAGGTAATTTCCGGAATACAGCTCAATTTCTTTTTTGCTGTAAATTCCCTGTCGGGCTGTCTCCAGCACGCTTTTATTGATGTCGGTCGCATAAATCTGAACCCTTGGCAACAGGTTTTCCTCTTTCATCATAATGGCCAGCGAATAAACCTCTTCGCCTGTTGAGCAACCCGCATGCCAGACTTTGATATGGGCATATGTTTTCAGATGGGAGATCACCTTTTTCCTGAAAGCGAGGTAGAACTCCGGATCCCGAAACATCTCGGTTACATTGATGGAAAGGTCCTGCAGAAAAACCTGGTAAAAGTCCTTATCCCAGAGCACCTTGTTTTGCAACTCCGAAATAGTGGTCAGTCCACTCATTTTCAGTCGTTGATGAATCCTTCGCTTCAGGTGCGCTTTATTGTAATTTCTGAAATCATAACCGTACTTCATCTGTACGGCCTGCAGAAGAAGATCCAGTTCGATATCCTCCGTATCGATGTTTTCCCGGGAAAACCGGACGTTGTTATTTTTTATTTCTGATGGCATTTTTAATCGTTTTCTTCAATTCTGCCTCATTTACAGGTTTGCTGATGAACCCGTTCATTCCGGCCGCAAAGCATTTTTGCCTGTCTTCTGAAAAAACGTTGGCCGTAACTGCAATGATATGAACGGGTTTGGCAACCTGACAGGTTGTCTCGTATTCCCTGATTTTTCGCGTCGATTCAATCCCGTCGGTCACCGGCATTTGCAGGTCCATCAGGATCAGATCGTAACTGTTCAACTTAAACATGTTGAACGCTTTCTCTCCGTCGCCGGCGATGTCGCACCGGACTCCCATTTTCATAAGAAGAAGTTGTGCGACACGTTGATTTACGGGATTATCTTCAGCATACAGTATTTTCAGGTCTTCGGGGATGTCCACATCTTTGTATCCGGCTTCTTTTACGTTTTCTTTTCTGCGTTTTAATTTTACATTGAACCAAAATTCCGATCCTTTCCCGGGCTCACTGTTCACTCCGATTTCGCCCCGCATTAAAAAAACAAGATTCCGGCTGATGCACAGGCCCAAACCTGTCCCGCCATATTTTCGCGTTGTTGAACTTTCGGTCTGGGAAAACTCCTTGAACAATTTTTCCCTTCCGTCTTCCGAAATTCCAATCCCCGTGTCGATCACATAAAAACGTAATTCAACCTCATCCTCCCCGCTTGTGATCATGTCGATCTTCATCCTCACGCTTCCTTTTTCTGTAAATTTAACCGCGTTGTTAACCAGGTTTGTAATCACCTGATTCAGCCGGAATGGATCTCCGATCAGGTTGTCGGGTATATTTTTGTCGATTTCCGTCAAAAGCTCTATTCCTTTTTCGTCGGCTTTAAACTTCATCAGTTTCACTATTGCCGAGATCACCTCTGAAAGCCGGAACTCAATGCTTTCGAGCTGGATCTGACCCGATTCGATTTTTGAAAAATCAAGAATGTCATTGATAATATTCAGCAGGTTTTCCCCGGAAGTGGTAATGATTTCAATCAGTTCCCGCTGATCATTTCTCAGTCCGCTTTCTTCCAGAACTTTGGAGACTCCGATGATCCCGTTCAGCGGCGTCCGTATTTCGTGCGACATATTGGCAAGGAACATGGATTTTGCCCGGGTTGCTTCTTCTGCCTTTATTCTTTGCACTTCCAGTTCGCGGTTATTTTCTTCAAGCCTTAAAAGGACCTCCTCTAATTCCCTTTTTTGAGAATACAGGTCCAGGAACACCCTAACCTTTCCTACCAATATTTCAGGAATGATCGGTTTTGGAATGAAGTCGACCGCGCCGGTTTCAATGCCCCGGATAATGTGCAAATCGCTTTGCAGAATGGCTGAAACAAAAATGACGGGAAGGTATTTGGTCTTTTTCCGTTTGCGCATGAGCGATAAGGTCTCGTAACCATCCATTCCGGGCATCTGGACGTCGAGTATTGCCATTGCAAAATCTTCTTTTTGTGTTTCCCGCAATGCATCCATTCCCGAAGTTGCCCTGGTAAATGTGACATCGAAATCGCCGAGCAGCATTTCGAGGCTAATCAGGTTTTCGATGCGGTCGTCGACGATCAGTATTTTTGGTTTTTCCATGTTTCTTACTTGAAGAGCCAGATTTTTAATAAGGTCAAAAACTTCTGCACGTCGACCGGTTTCGATATATAATCATTTGCACCGCTGTCGATGGCCTTCTGATAATCTTCTTTCATGGCTTTTGCCGACAGGGTGATGATGGGGATCTGATTGATCCCGGGAGTATTCCGGATTGTTTTCATCGCAACATAACCGTCCATCACGGGCATCATGATATCCATCAGTACGAGGTCGATGTCCGGATTGTGTTTTAACACATCGATGGCCACTTCCCCGTTTTCCGCTTCAAACACTTCGATTTCTCTTTCCTCGAGTATCTGCGCCAGAGCAAAAACATTCCTGATGTCGTCGTCAACCACTAAAACCTTTTTCCCTTTAAAACCTTTTTCCTCCATTGTTTCCCCCTCCCGCAGCGGGGAGGCTTTTGACTGTTTGTTGGCCACATGATGCAGGAAAAGTGTCACTTCGTCCATCAGCCGTTCATCCGACTTCACCCCTTTTATGACGACCGAATCGGAAAATTCATGCAGTTCACGCAGATCTTTTGCCGAAAGTTCCCTGGCAGTGTGGATGATCACATTGGGGATGGGAATATGATCGGTCTTTAATTTTTCCAGCAATTTGTTCCCTGAAAAATCGGGCAATCCCAAATCGAGAATGACGCAATCGAATTTCCGGGCCGAAATCATCTGATAAGCTTGCTGCCCTGTTTTAGCCTCGTGGATGATCACATTTTTGTTTTCGAAAAGCATTTGAATGGCTTCGCGGGTAAAAGGGTCGTCTTCTACCAGCAAAATCTGGTTGCTTTCGTTGTCGATCTTATTTTCAAGATGCCGGGTAATCTCCCCGAAGTCGACCGATTCGGGCGTTTTTAATTCCTCGATGTGATCGAGTTCCAGATTCTCAATTCTCGATACGAGATGCAGGGGCAACCGGCAGGTAAATTTATTCTCTTTCAGCTTTTCAAGATCGGTTGAATGATACAATTCGGATGAAATGATAATGGCCTGGGGTGAAAACTTCGCAGCAAGCCTGATGCCGCCATCGATACCGGAAGCGACCAGGACATTAAATTTTCGTTGATGGCAGAGTTCGAGTAATTCCTGCGCCTTCTCTTTTTCACGATGGATAATTAGCACCAGCAGCCGGTGATCGTCCGCATAGCGGTCATCTTCGATAAAAACCGGAGTATCCTCCTGATTAATCTCGCTTTCAAAGATCTCATTCTCCCGATGCTGTTGTAATTTCCGGATGTCGTCCGGCGAAGCGGCAGGTTTGCCGTCCAAAGGCAGGTAAACGGTAAAAACAGAACCCCGCCCTTCGGTGCTCTCCACATGGATTTCCCCGCCCAGGGCCCTGGTAAGCTGTTTTGAGATGGATAGTCCGAGCCCCGTTCCGCCATACTTCCTAGATATGCTCCCGTCGGCCTGCTGAAAGGCTTCGAAAATCTCATTTACTTTACTTGCGGGTATTCCGATACCCGAATCTTCCACAGCAATGAAACAGGTACGGCGATGGTCTAAATCAGGATTCACCAGTTTTTTTGCCGACGGAGTGATCCCTAAATTTATTTTTACGCCGCCTGTACTTGTGAATTTAAAGGCATTCGAAAGCAGGTTTTTAATGACCTGCATCAGTCGTTGCTTATCCGTAAAAATGACTTGCGGAAAATCATCAGCCTGATTCACTTTTAACGTCAGACCCCTGCTTGCCGCTACGGGGCCAAAGCTTTGCATGATTTCCGATCTTATTTCACTTGCCGGCGTATCACTAAAATTGTAGGTCATTTTGCCGGCTTCAATCTTTGACAGGTCGAGTATCTCATTAATCAGCTCGAGAAGGTCTTTCCCGCTCTTATGGATGATACTGACCGACTTCAACTGCTCCTCTGTCAGGTTTCCTTTTTTATTGTTTTCAAGTAATTTCGAAAGGATGAGCATGCTATTGAGCGGAGTCCGCAATTCATGCGACATTTTGGCGAGAAATTCGGATTTATATTGGCTTGCCAATCGCAGCTCCTGGTTGATCTCCTCCAGTTTTTCCTGCTGTTCCTTCAGCGCATTTTCGTTCTCGGCTAAAATTTTCGTCTGTTCGGCCAGTTCTTCATTGGCCACCCGGAGTTCCTCCTCCTGCGATTGCAACTCTTCGTTTGCCACCCGGAGCTCCTCCTCCTGCGCCTTCAGTTCTTCGTTTGTTGCTTTTAATTCTTCCTGCTGGGCTTTCAGACGTTCGTTATGCCCGCGTATTTCCAGCTCCATCTGCTTTATCCGGGTAATATCGCGCGATATCCCGAATGTTCCGGTTATCTCCCCATTTTCGTTTATCAAAGGCATCTTGGTCGTAGAGACATACCGTTCCCCGCCGTCTTTAAAGGTATCCTTTTCGACCAGGCCAATAATGGGTTTTT
>JBFXKJ010000107.1:0-12034 GCA_050173895.1 Mangrovibacterium sp.
CGCTGGACTCCCGTGAATACCTCTCAAAATGTAATGATGCCCAGTTTGCATAGCCGATATGCCAATAACATCAATAAGGAGCCGAATACCTGGTTTTTACGGAACTGACGTTTCCTTCGGTTCAAAAATTTCGAAGTAGGCTACAACATTCCGAAAGGGCTTCTTCAAAAATGGGATATGACAACTGCCAGAATTTATATTATGGGTTATAACCTGGCCGTTTGGGATGACATAAAGTTCTGGGATCCGGAAACAGGAAATAACAACCGGGGCATGGCTTATCCGTTGCCACGCACGATTACTCTTGGCCTTGAAGTCACTCTTTAACCAACTAAATCAACCATTATGAAGATAAAATTCTACTTTTTCGTTTGTTTTCTTTTCTGTATGGCCTCCTGCTCCGACTACCTCGACGTATCGGATGAGCTGGCAGGCGGACTGACTTCAGTGGACGAAGTCTTTAACAACGTGTCTTATACAAAAAAATGGTATGGCAACGTGTTTGCCGGCATTCCCGATTATTCGATGATGGTTTCCGCATCCGACTATTTTAATGAAGCCGATGCCGGGCTCTATAATCCCTGGACATCGCTGGCCGATGAGATCAATTCGAATGCGATTTCCAGGGCCGGGGTAGGAATTTTCGAATGGAACTCAAAAACAAATTTCGCTCACCGCTGGACTTACCTGTACCAGCATATCCGCCAGGCCAATATTTTCCTGGAAAATGCAAAAGTCATTGAAGCAACCGGCTCCAATGCGGAATTTTTGACCGAGCAGGAAGTGGCGCTGTACAAGGCCAATGTCCGTTTTATGCGGGCGCTCTATTATTACCTGCTTGTCGAGCAGTATGGCCCGGTTCCGCTGGTCACCACAACACTCAGTCTTCAGGATGAATTGGATCAGGAAAGGACCCCACTCGACGAGATCATTCAGTTGATCGACACCGAATTGTTGGAAGCTTCGGCAGGCATGTACCAGTCGGCATTGACCGATGAGAATTTGCTGGGCGTACCCACGAAGGGCGCCGCGTTGGCCGTTCGTGCCAAATTGTGGGTTTTTGCCGCCAGTCCGCTCTACAACGGAGGCTTTACCGAAGCCCTTTCCCTGAAAACATCCGACGGAAAATCACTTTTCCCTGCGAAAGATGATTCCAAATGGGCCAAAGCTGTTGCCGCCTGTAAGGATTTTATCGATTTCGCAGAACAGGGAAATTATTCGCTGTATAAAGCCTATACCGATTCCGAACTAGACCCCGAAAAATCAGTCTATGAACTCTTTCAGCAATACAATGAAGAAATCATCTGGGCTACTTCCAAGACGGGCTGGGGAGGAATGGACAATTTCAGATTTGAAAGGCGTGCCACGCCTGTGACTGAGCCCAACGGTGTGGGTCACGTGGCGGTGGTACAGGAACTGGTCGATGATTTCTCCATGAAAGACGGCCTACCCATTAAAGCAAATGATTTCCTCCCGAAATCACCCCTGTATGTTGAAGACGGAAGCACTGACCTTTACGATGGCGTTCAGGTCAATAAGATGTACCTGAACCGGGAAGCCCGCTTTTATAACACCGTTTTCTTCTCGGGCCGGAAATGGCATATTTCGAACCGGGAGATCCGTTTCCATTTCGGCGGAAATGCCGACCGGACCAAAGTTGCCTATCCCGAAACAGGATATCTGCTTTACAAACGGTTTAACCGCACGGTGCATAAAACGCCTCCGGGAGTCTCTTCCAAATTCCGTCCTTCTATTATCTTCAGACTGGCCGAATTCTACCTGCTTTATGCAGAAGCGCTTAACGAAACGACCCCCTCCGATCCCAATGTCCTGAAATACGTGAACCTGGTACGCGAGCGGGCAGGCCTTCCCAATCTGGAAGTATTGAATCCTTCGATCGCAGGAAATCAGGAGTTGCAGCGCGAAGCCATCCGCATGGAGCGCCGCATCGAACTGGCAACCGAGGGGCAACGCTACTTTGACTGCCACCGTTGGATGATCTCCGAGAACGCCCCCGGAAAAGGCGGCGAAGGCGGCGACTTCCATGGGATGAATCTCGATGGAAATGAAATCACCTTTAACCAGCGAACAAAGTTTCAGACGCGGATCTTTAAACGGAAGAATTACCTCTTCCCGATCCCGATGACTGAAATGCAAAAAAGTAAGGGAAAACTAATCCAAAACCCCGGCTGGTAACGTTCTGAAAAGCTTGCTCCAGAGGCATTAACATTCCGCTTTATCAACCTGGACAGGAAAAGCGTTCCGCTTCTTCCCGGCGGAGCCTTCTTTTCCCGGTTCCCCTGATAAAAAATACGCCTCCGGACGGCTTTCTTTTATGCGAGACTACAGACCTCCCGGGTCAGTGGAATGCTCTTCCTATGCCTTTAAATTTATTACTTATGAAAATAATATTTATTTTTAGTATAGCGATATGGACTCTTGTATCTTGCAGCGACGGTCCTGAAGTAACAAGAACAGACGAAGAAGATCCTCCCGTCTCTCCCCCGTCCGGCGGCAAAACGATCATTGTTAAAGCAGACGACACCTGGAGCGTCTCGGGTAAAAACGACATCGACGTAATCCGCAACTATTTTTACTCAGGTACCCTTTGCAACGACAATCTGACCAATGATCCCGGACAGGCTCTTTGGAATACGGAGTTGAACTATGCGAGGGGCATCGGCGTCCATGGCATGCGGTCGATCAATGGCGAACGGGGAAGCAACCTGGATGCTGCAGGCAATTTCATGCCTCACGCCAATCTAAATGCGCATCTGAATGTCATCCATAAACACCAATGGGATCTGCACCTGGTTGTGGGACAATCAAAACCGGCAGCATTGTCCGGCGACGCCTGGAGCTGGACTGGTGCACAGTGGGATCTTTACGAAGACTACGCCTACAAATGCCTGAAATACGTTATGATCGATTATGCCGGAGGTTTTCCCGAAGCGTTGGTCGAGGTGGAAAACGAGGTGGATATCGGCGGAGCCCAGGGTCGTTGGTTTATTGATGGCGGCTGGTCGATCGGCAACCTGAAGGGCTATTACGGATATGCGAAATTGTATGCGCAATGGTCAGATGCGGTAAAACGATTTGCACAAGACTATCCGGGCAAAAAGATCAGGTTGTTGGGGCCGGCGATTACCTCCAATACGATTCGCGGAACGGCGCTCGTCCCGAAGGAAAACTGGGCTCTGAAGTTCATCGACGATGCCAGGACCAATAATTGGCGCGTTGACGGGATTTCATTCCATCAGTACGGAGATAAACTTCAGATGCTGGGACAGCGTCCCGACTATACCAACGGGGAGTTTCCGCCTTTCCGGTCGACGGTCAAAAACATCCGCGATAAGCTCGATGCCTGCGGATTTTCGGAAGCAGAGATCTGGATCACGGAATGGGGTGCCAACAGTTGGGTTGGTACAGAGCGGTATAAAATGAATTATCGTCCCACCGGCGGGGCGTTTGCCGCAGCTTTCATGCACGAATGCCTTGAGATTGGCATCGCCGGAATGGTTCCGCTCCGGCTGCGCGATCCCAATACGGACTCGGACTGGTCGGAGATCGGATCACTGGCCACGATCAACAAGGTCATCTACCCCAAGCCGGTATTCAACGTATTCCGCATGTTCAACCAATTGCCCGGTGACCGGAAAAAAGTGGAATGGAGAAAACTGCACATCCAACTCGGGGCAATCGCTTCTGCCAGTGAAAATAAAGCTGGTGTGCTTGTGTACAATTATGACTGGGACGACAAGGCCATGATCGACCGCAGCGAGCCGCATGAGGTGCAGGTCAAAATTGCCGCCCGGGGAGTGAAGGGACAGATCACTGTAAAACGATACCTCATGGATCAGGAATACAGTAACCTGGCCAAATACGTCGACACCGATTTTCTGCCTCCTCCGGTACCGGCATGCGAACTGCAGAAGGTGGAAGAATATACTCTCCAGGCATCTCAGGACACCATTACACTTAAACCCGGGACTATGGGCAAGTCGGCCGTTTCGCTGTGGCTCGTCAGTCAGGAAACTAATTAACTAATCAATTTAAAACGTATGAAAAAATTCTACATTAATTTTATCACGATTTCGTTGTTCACGGCCATCATGCTGGCCATGACAAACTGTATGGAGAACGACATCCAGGAAGCAAACATCCCTCAGCTTACTACCATCGAAGTCTCCGGGATTGACTACACAACCGCAACCACGGGAGGAGACCTGGCTCACAATGGCGGTTCCGAAATTCTCGAATGCGGTGTGGTTTATTCGGTAACAGATACGCCGTCGGTCGAAAACAACGCTGGTAAAATAGTTGCCGCACTGGTAGCCGGAAAATTCACCTGCACATTAAATGATCTGACCCGCGAAACAACCTACCATGTCAGGGCTTATGCGCAGAATGCGGTTGGTGTCGCGTACGGCAGCATGCTTACCTTCTTTACCGCACCCCGGATCGACCTTCCGCAAGTGACCACGGCCGAGGCGACAGAAATCACGCAGACCTCGGCATCAACCGGGGGGAGCATTACCAATACCGGAGGTGCAGACATCACCGAATGCGGAGTGGTTTACAGCACAACGCCCGGTCCGGATGTCGATAACAACCTGGGAAAAACGACCGACGTGCTGACAGAAGGATCGTTCACGAGTTCTCTGAGCGACTTAACGCCGGGGACAGCCTATATTGTCCGCGCTTATGCCCGCAACTCAGCAGGCGTGGCCTATGGAAATGAAGTCATTCTGACCACAGAAGAAGCTCCTGAGCCCGAAGAAACGGTGACCGATATCGATGGCAATGTTTATCATACCATCAAAATCGGAGAACAAACCTGGTTGACCGAGAACCTGAAAGTAACCCGGTATACCGACGGAACAGCCATTCCTCATGTGACCGACGATGCAGCATGGGGCGCGCTTGGCGATAACGATACCGATGCGGCATGGTGCTATTACAGCAATGGGGACAATACCTACGGAGTGCTCTATACATGGGCGGCTGCCAAAGGGAATATTTGTCCCGCGGGCTGGCATGTCCCGACCGATGCCGAGTGGAAACAACTCGAAGTGGCTTTGGGCATGGATCCGGCCGCAGCCGATGGCACCGGTTGGAGAGGAGCATCTGAGGGCAGCAAGCTCGCCGGCAATGCTGATCTATGGGCCGCCGGCAACCTGAAGAACTTCGATCAGTTTGGCAGTTCCGGTTTCCTGATGTTGCCCGGCGGATTTCGCAGTGCAGCCAACGGAGCCTTTAGCGGCGCGGGAGGTGAAGCACGCTGGTGGAGCGGTGCGGTTGAAGGAGACGACACCAAAGCCTGGAGGAGGCGTATTGCTTCCGGCGACCGCCGTATTGCACGGGTCGCCGATCCAAAATCAAACGGGTACTCCCTTCGTCTGATCAAAGATTAATCATCCTGATTCCATACGCCATTGCGGACAGCCCTGTCACCGGCAGATTGCCTTTCGCTCCCGCAATGGCGGTTTACCTGAACTTCTTTTCTTTATTTATCAACTACCTTATGAAACATTATATAGTTGCAATTTGCCTGCTCATTTCATGCAGCAACAGTGAAAATCTGGTCATTGACGACGACGATGATCCTGTTCCTCCCCCTCCTGTAACCAACTTCTCCACCGCAATTGTAAAGGCCAATCAAACAGTGAGCGCTTCCGGGAAAAACGACATCGACGTCATTCGTAATTATTTCTATTCGGGAACGGTATGCAGCGACAACCTCACCAATAATGCAGGTCAGCAACTCTGGCCCATCGAACTGAGATATGCCAATATGATCGGGGTGCATGCCCTGCGCTCCATCAACGGTGAGAGAGGCAGCAACCTGGACGCTGCAGGCAATTTTGTAGCCCATGCCAACCTGAACTCCCACCTCAACACGATCCACAATCATCAGTGGGACCTGCATCTTGTGGTCGGGCAACACAAGCCGGCAATCTTTCCGGGAGACGCCTGGAACTGGAATGCGGAACAATGGAATAAGTATGAAGACTATGCTTATAAATGTCTCCGCCATGTCATGAACGACTACAAGACAGGCTTCAGGGAAGCAATCGTTGAAGTGGAAAATGAAGTCGACATTTCCGGGAATGCCGGCCGATGGTTTGTTGAAGGGAAATGGAGCAACGGCGATCTGAAAGCCTATGCCGGTTATATTAAACTGTATGCCGAATGGTCGGATGCGGTAAAAAGGTTTAACCGCGATTTTCCAACCAAGAAAGTAAAACTTTTTGGACCGGCGGTAACAGTTTACACCATCTGGTGGACACCTATGTGGAGTAAGGAAAATTGGGCGCTGAAATTCATTGTCGACGCCAGGGCCAACAACTGGCTGCTCGACGGAATCTCCTTTCACCAGTACAATGCAGAAATGCTCGGGGACAGGCCCGATTACTCGGCCGGGAAAAACCCATGCTTCAAAACTACCATCCAACAAATTCTGGACAAACTCAACAGCAATGGATTTGCTGACACTGAAATCTGGATCACCGAATGGGGATGTTCCAGTTGGGTGGGTACGGAACGGTATAAAAATAATTATCGTCCGGTAGGCGGGGCCTTTGCCGCCGCTTTTATGCATGATTGCATCGACAGCGGCGTCGACGGTATGGTACCGCTTCGGCTGAGGGATCCGAACACCGACTCCGACTGGTCCGAGATCGGCTCACTGGCTACGATCAACAAGGTGATTTATCCAAAGCCTGTCTTTAATGTTTACCAGATGTTCAACATGCTGCCGGGTGAACGGAAAAAAGTGGAATGGAAGAAAGGGAACAGCCAGCTTGGCGCAATTGCCGCCGCCGGCGGAAACTCAGCCGGAGTTGTCGTTTATAACTACGATTGGGACGATATCCATATCCTCGAAAAATGCGAACCGCACGATGTTCAGGTCAAGGTCGCCGGTACAGGATTCACCGGGCAGGTAACCGTGAAACAATACCTGATGGACGGTGAGCACAGCAACGTGGCGAAGTATGTCGACACCAATTTTCTGCCGCCGCCGGTAGCGGCCTGTGAATTACAAAAGGTTGAGGAATATACCACACAGGTCGTTCAGGATACCATTACCCTGACCGTTCGTACCCTGAACAAGTCGGCCGTATCGCTGTGGCTCATCAGCAAAACAACTAACTGACAGCCGGCTACATCCGACGGCGGAATTTGACTATAAAATCAGGTACCGCAAAGGCAAAACAATGAAAGCCTGCCCTGTATTAAATTTGGCTGTCACAGGAGTCACGCTGCTTATTTTATCCGGAGCGTTCGTGCAGGTTCTTATCGTGGACACGACCTGCACGACGTTACCCGGATGGGCAAAATCTTCTCTTTCCCCTGTCAGATAGTGCTGGTTTTTTGTTCAGATAACCCGGACGTGTTCTTCCAATGTCTTCTTTATAAAAGCATTGATGGATACGCCATTTTCTTCGGCCAGCAGTGCAATCCTACTGTGGACTTCGGATGGGATACGAATGTTCAAAGAACCGCTAAATGCTTTCCTTGGGTTAATCCCCAGTTCAGCACATCCGGACAGATAGCTATCAATGCCGGCTTCAAAATCTGCTTTCAACTCGTCAATTGTTGAACCTTCATAGGTGATCGAATCTTTCTTCATTCCCAGCACTTTACCAACCAGGCAATTATCAACTTTGTTGTATTCGACACTTCCATAATAACCTTTGTACTCTAAATTATCCATAGCCATTACTCCTCGCTCTTATTTAGTCCCGTCTTTAGTGATAAACCCATTAAGGATAAGTTTCTCATAAATATCTTTCAAAGCCCCTTCTTTAATAATGCTACCCAAGTGAGGCCTGTGCAGATCAATGATCGATTTCCTTTCAATATTGGATAAACCTTACGCGTGACCCTGATGTTTTACCCTTGCTACTTATCGCAAAACCGAACCCATTTAAGAGTTTCGTTAATTCACCAAAAGTGAAATCTTTTGGTAAGGTTTTGAATCGCTCTGTCAGTTTATCTTTCGCTGTCATTAAAAGATGCAATGTTTATGCCAAATGTCACTATTTTTAGTTACAAACAAAAATTTAAAAACATCCGGATAATTTCTGTTGTCCATGTCAAACAATACCTGTATTTCAATATTTTTACAATCTCTTTAAAAAAGCCACTGATTTCTGTCCATGTTTCCGGAGAGAGAAGACCATAAAAGAAAAAGTGCAGCGTTGTTGAAGTGAAGCTTAAGTTCGCTTAGCTATAAAAACAAACTAAAAAATGAAACAAGCAAACCTAAACCACCCTAAAAAGAAAGCCCGAGCCAAAATCTTCGGGACAATCATTGTTTTGGCCTCCCTGATTATTCCAGCCGGTTTATCTGCCCAGCATTTTGTCAATCCCGATGTCAAGATCGCAGACGGAAAGCTCATTAACGGGAAAGCCAACGGATTTAAAGGAATCTGGTATATGAACCAACCCTCCAATAATGAATATGTCTACAAATACAGCGGCGGCATGGCGGTTTACCCGGCCAATCACCGCCCCTTTGCCATTCATTCAAAAAAAGCAGGTAAAACCTTCTTTTGTTTTGGCGGAACCGACAAAGAAAACAGTACCCTGCTGCACAGCGTTTCTTACTTTGATCACAAAACCGGCAAGGTAGCTAATCCGACTATCGTTTTGGATAAAGGCGTCACCGATGCGCACGATAATCCGGTGATTTCGATTGATGACAACGGCTATATCTGGATTTTTTCCACCGCCCACGGGGCATGGAGACCTTCCTATATCAGCCGGAGCACACAGCCCTGGAGCATCGATTCGTTCGAACTGGTCAATCCGACCGAAATCGTTAATAGGAAAGAAGTACCGTTCAAAAATTTTTCGTATTTCCAGGTCTATCACATCGAAGGGAAGGGCTTCATTTCGCTGTTCACAAAATACATCAATAATCGTCGTGTGATCGGCTTCAACACGAGCGCTGACGGCGTGAAATGGAATGAATGGAAGCAAATCGCCAATTTCGGCGAAGGTCATTATCAGGTGAGCGACTGTGCCGGAGGCAAGATCGGTATTGCTTTCGATTACCATCCGAAAGGGAAAGGATTGAACTGGCGAACAAACCTGCAGTATCTCGAAACCAGTGATTTTGGAAAGACCTGGCAAACCGCCTCGGGCGAAACCGTCGGGCTTCCTTTAACGGAAATCCATAACCCGGCGCTGATCCATGATTATGAAAAAGAGAGGCTGAACTGCTATTTAAGCGACATTCAGCTTGACAAAAAAGGGAATCCGGCTATCCTGATCATCACCAGCAAAGGGTATAATCCCGGACCGGAGAACGGTCCCCGGAACTGGCATTTATTTACATACGGCAGAAATGGCTGGAACGACAGTCCGGTAACCACCTCCGACAATAACTATGACATGGGCTCGGTCTATATCGAATCGGGAAGGTCGTGGAAGATCATCGCTCCCAGTGTCGACGCTCCTCAAAAGTACAATACCGGCGGCGAAGTGGTGATGTGGAAAAGTTCCGATAAAGGAAAAAGCTGGACAATGATCAGGCAGATGACCAAAAACAGTCCGAGGAATCATTGTTATGTCAGGCGACCCTTAAGTGCGCAAGCTGATTTTTATGGCATCTGGGCTGACGGTCACGGAAGAAAACCCTCTGTATCGAACCTTTATATCTGCAATAAAAAAGGTGAGGTCTTTGTGCTTCCACGCCAGTCTTCTGAGATGATGGTCACACCTGAAAAGAAAATTTTTGAATAACTTTTCCCTTTAAACACCTGAACCATGAAATAGCCATGTGTGCAAAGCCCGCATAAACCGGGAAAGAATAAATGGCTATTCCATGAGTACGTATCAAAGTTTAATTGTAGAAATAAAATTTATACAGATGAAATTCTTATCGCAATTATTTATTCTTGCTCTCCTTTTATGTGCATCCCTTTCCAATGCCCGGTCAAAAGATGATGACCTGAAACGCTGGCCTAAGGGAAAATCGCCCGAAGAGGTCGGCATGCTGATCGCTGAAAAATTCCTGAATACCCCGCACTCGCGTTACGGGAACACCCGCCCCTCGACTCCTCCTTCACAGATCACCTACCCTGATGTGTGTACCTGGCTGGGAGGAATGTGGTTCAGCGAAGCAACAAAAAACGACCAGCTTTTTGAGCGCTTTGAAAATCGTTTTACCCCCTTGTTCGACAAGGAAAAATATCTTCAGCCGCACCCCAATCATGTCGACAACAACGTGTTTGGATCGGTTCCCCTGGAACTTTACATACGAAAGGGAGACAAAAAATACCTGGACCTGGGGTTACGTTATGCCGATGCACAGTGGACACTTCCCGGGAATGCCAATGAGCAGCATAAAAAATGGGCCGATCAGGGATACAGTTGGCAGACCCGTATCTGGATCGACGACATGTTTATGATCACCGCTGTTCAGGCGCAGGCTTACCGGGCAACAGGCGAGCGAAAATATGTTGACCGGGCGGCAAGGGAGATGGTGCTGTACCTCGATACCATTCAACTGGAAAACGGACTGTTTTATCATTCGCCCGAAGCACATTACAGTTGGGGACGCGGCAACGGCTGGATGGCTGCGGGAATGGCCGAGCTGTTGCGAATCCTGCCAAAAGACAACACATACCGTCCCCGGATCATGGAAGGTTACCGCAAGATGATGGCCGCCTTGCTGAAATACCAGGCCGACGACGGGATGTGGCGTCAGATCATTGACGATCCCGAAGCCTGGAAGGAAACCTCAGGAACGGCCATGTTCACTTATGCCATGATCACCGGTGTGAAAAATGGCTGGCTCGACAAAAAAGTATATGGCGCGGCCGCCCGGAAAGCCTGGCTGGCCCTGACCGGCTATCTGAACGACGCCGGCGAACTGACGGAGGTATGCGCCGGAACCAATATCCTGAACAGCCGCGACCATTATATGAACCGGCCGCGCATTGTGGGTGACCTGCACGGACAGGCTCCCCTGCTCTGGTGCGCAACGGCTCTGCTGCGGTAAAGCCAACGCGCCAGGCTCCTGTTTCCTTCGGGTGATGCCCTGAAAAACCCATTTTAACGTCCGGTCGTACGGACGCAAAGAAACAAGCACGTTGTATCAAAACGACAAACGACATCAACGTAGTGTCCCGGCAGCATGGATTCCATACTGCCATTAAAAAGCAGTGATAAAATACGATGCCTGACGATCATTGCAAACCAGGCAACAAGACTAAAAATCCGACGGGTTCAACATGTTCGACACGCAGCAGAGCCACTATAAGATCACATCCGAAACTTGCCCGTTCAGCAAGAATCTCAAAGCCAACATCACAAAGGAGATCTTTGAGGCTTTCCGCCAGGAGAATTTCATGACCGGCGCCTACTATTCGATCTCAGACTGGAACAACAAGGATTTCTGGTGGGACTATTTCCCGCCCTTTGCACGGGGCATCAACTATTCGCCCGCAAAATACCCCGAAAAATGGCAGCGCCTGAATGATTTTATCTACAATCAGCTGAACGAACTGACCAGCGGCGAATACGGAAAAATCGATTTGCTGTGGTTCGACCTGTGCGGCATCTCAAAGGAACGTCGCCCCGATTGGGAACGCTTCACCCAAATGGTACGGAAAAACCAGCCGGGGATCATGATGGTGGCGCGGGGAGTCCAGGGACCATACGAAAACTATGTGACCCCCGAACAAAAAGTGCCCGATCAGGCACTGGACTATCCCTGGGAGACCTGTATGACCATGGGCAATTCCTGGTCGTACAAGCCGGCAGACAACTATAAGTCGGTCCATCAGCTTGTTCAGTTGCTGGTGAACATCGTCTCCCGAGGAGGGAATTTCCTGCTCAACATTGGTCCTGGTCCGGATGGCGACTTCGATCCGATCGCTTATGAACGGCTTAAAGGGATTGGCGAATGGATGAGAATAAACGGAGAAGACATCTACGGGACAAAGCCGGTAAAGCCTTATCATGAAACAAAAATGGCCTTCACCCAAAAAGACGGACATGTTTATGCCTTCTATTTACC
>JBFXKJ010000108.1:0-12012 GCA_050173895.1 Mangrovibacterium sp.
CTGCCTGATTTTATGGGTTCAAACAAATATAACCATTTCAAAAGGCCGACAAGATTTTTGCGCGTAATCTAACTGATTACATGTTAGTTATAAATAAATTTAACTATTTTTAAGAGACACTTGTGAGAAAAATTAATAAGTTTTCTTCGTCTTTGGCAATAAATTGTTAAAACACCTTTTTCTTCATTGACTAAAAAATCTGTTATATCTATGAATTCTCCCGGGCCTTTACCCGCTTTTGATATTTCAAATTCTATCGCTCCATTGCTGATATTAAAACAGACTATTTTAGGTTGTGAATCAGATACATATAACTTGCTATCCTTTATAAATGCCCTTTCCACGCTTCCAATAGGTAGTTCATTAGATAATTTAACAAAAGCTTTTATTTTTAGAACAGAGGGATAGTCAACCACGGATATGTCATCTTCATTTATTATAACAGGCTTACAGTTATCATCTCCGCTAACTGAAATTCTAGTGCTTGATTCATTGTGGCACGAAACAAGAAGCACAAAAATGAATATTATACAGACTTTAAACATTGTATTTTTATTTAATAGGTTGGATAGGTGCAGGAAATAAATTCCTGCACCCACATACTTTAACAGTTATATTCCGGAGTACACTCGCCAGGAGTACATGTGCAGGATGGGCAAACATATTGATCCACACAATCAATCATTGTGCCGGATACAGTACACCATCCGCCACCTCCTCCGCAATACCAACAACCATAAACCCATATCTGGCATCCCACTTCATCCTCGATTTGACCAGGAGGGTTATTTTCTGGCCACCACGAAGCATTAGCGTTTAGTAACTTCAAACTAATGTTATTGAAATTCGCATTTGATCCAATTGTTAACAATAGATTTAAGCAAATAATGATGCCTAACAATAGAAACATAATTTTTTTCATTTCTGAAAATTTTTAAATTCTTAATTCTACGAGTGCCTGCTCTATCCTTTCACAGGAGGGGAATCGTAGTTCCCCGGAAATTTTACTTATCTTCGCTTCCCGAAAGGAGAACTACCAGAATTGTTGTTTAATGAGCGTTAGACCACCTGTGCAGTTTTCTCCTTTCGCCTTATTTGGGGGAGTGGTTATCTTTTGTCCAATGTTTCTGGTGATAATCTCCTGCATTTCTGCTCTGATTTCTTCGACGGCCTGGGATGGCACTTTTACGGCTTTATCTATTATCTCCCGGGCAATCGCAATAGCTTTTTCATTTTGCCCGGTCTCATGGTACAGTTTCGCCAACAGGTACAAGGGATAAAATTTATGAGGTACCATATTGGCCGCCAGTTTGTATTGTTCTTCAGCCTTTGGATATTCACCCCTCGCTTTGTAACAATCTCCCAAGGTAATGTACCAAAATTCGTCTTTATAGTATTTGCCGCCTTTGACTAATTTTTCTATCGCTTCCTTGTATTTGCCTTCCAAATACAAGCTCTTCCCGTATTGCTGTAAAAACAGCCCCTGATACTTTAAATCCGGGTAGGCCTCTGCAAAACTTTCATTGGCCTCCCGGTAATTGCCCGTCTGATAGAGCGTTTCTGCCTCATCCCAAAGCCAGTAAGCCTGTTTTAGTTTGGGTGTTTGCACCAGGTAAAACAGTCCCAGGAAGATGATGCCGACTAAAACAGGCGTTTTCATGACAATCGGAATAATCCTGTTTTGGTGTTTGGCTGTGCTGCTTTTTAATGCTGCCAATACCGCCAGGGAATAAAAAAACAGGATAGTGACCGGAAGTGAATAGAAAGGATAAGAGAAACATCCGAAGACCATAATTCCGGCTAACGAAGCACGGGTGGTTCCTATCATTAAATACCGTTCACGGGATACAGGTCTGGGAATTTTATAAAACAGGGCATAACCGGTTATCAGCAAGAATAACATTAATCCGGTAAGACCTGTTTCGGAAGTTACCTGTAAGGGTTCGTTAAAGGCCCATTGTACACTACCAGCCAGCATCTTTTCTTCCTCACTACCATTTCCCTCCATAAAATAAGCAGACTGTGCCGGGGCCATCGTTGTTTGCACGGTGTTAAATCCATGCCCGATTATTGGTTGCTCCTTGATCGTGTTTATAACTACTTTCCAGATTAGTAAACGCCCTGAAGCAGAATCCTTTTTTAACAAGTAGAGCCCAGTGAACAGCAACAGGAAAATCGTTGGAGTAAGCAGGTAAGCTAACCTTCTTTTCAGCTTGTTTTTTAACAAGCTTTTTAAGTATAGCAACGGTTTATAGCGAAAAAATACCCAAACCAGTAAAACAGCCATTAACCCAAGCCAGGCTGCCCGGCTTCGTGTAGCGGGAACAATGACAAGGATCAAACAAACAGCCAGATAACCGGTCCAATGAACTAACTTATTTAAAACCGAATTTTGTTTCACACAGGAAAGCAATAATGCCCAAGGCAATGAGGAAACTAGAAAACCGGCATACGGGGCCGGGTTAAAAAAAGTGCCTGTTACTTTAAACTGGCTGTGATAAATCGGATAACCTCCGTAAAGCTGAAACAATCCTATTGCTGCTTCCGCCATTACCACCAGGACAATGACCATGACCGGTATATACAGCAATGCTTGCCTGCCGTTTTTTAAAGTCTCGGACAAGATGGTTCCGGCTATCAGGAAAAAAGCAAAACATCCCGAAAACCAAAAGAACTTCTCATCATGCCAGATCCCATCCACCTTGCCACGCAACATGATCCAGGTAAACCATGCCAGGACAAATAAAGACAGCTTATTTAATGGTTGCTTCCTATTCCTGATAAATACTATTAACCCTGCAGGTATGACAAACAGCATCCACCGGCAGAAAAAGAAAATCTTGCCCATCCGGGTGGGATCATGCAACTCATTATCCACTACCAGGGCGCTGGCAAACACACCGGATAGTAAAACCAGCATCGCCGTCAGTACAACACGGTAGGATAACGCGGGGGTAATCATGTGGCCATTCTAAAATAAAGCATTACTATTGTTTGCTATTAATACCCGGCACTTAGATCAAAATGCCCGGTCTTATCCAACCCCGGATTATATCCGTGATCCGCCCGGCTTTTATTTTGTGTTTACAGCGTGGGCCTGCATATGATTACTTAAATAGGTCATCGATAGCTACAGAGAGACTCCAGCCTCTGGGAGACTGCCGAAATGGAATAACAGGATCTTCCGGATCAGGAATATCCGTTTCACCTATTGTTCCATCAGCTTTTGCCTGAAGCAACGCCAGTGACAGCTGAGATTGTTTGGTCGGATCCGGCACTGTTGAGAAAAATACATTTGCCACAATGATAGCGATCACAACTATCCACATCGCTTTTCTCTTTATGATACGTCTCATTTCCATTATTTGTAGGTTTGAATAGTTTAAAAAACCATCGATGATTCGATACAAACATAAAGAAGATGGAAGACATCGGAGTAATTTTACAGGGGTGCAAAAGGGTGCAAGTCTTCGAAAATGGAACTTTTTGTCTTTCTTCAGTCGATTTTTTTTAAATACAGGTAAATTTCTGTCGACTCATCTAATGAGAACTTATTGCGGATCCTCTTTTTGGCGCTTTTCACAGCCTCATCCCCAACTCCTAGTAAATTCGTGATCGCGTAATTGGTTAGATTAAAATACAGGCACATACAATATTTCATATCTGTCGGGCTAAGCTCAGGTATCTGTTGCTTCAAGCGCTCGATCCAGCCCGGGCGCAAACGTTGAAAAGCAACTTCATATTCGATCCATGTTGTAATCTGCTTTTGATCAATGGCCTTCAAAAGTCCAGAGCTTAACGAAGCATCCTGATACTGAACCTGCAAATCCTGTACCTGCCGGATGAGGTCGGTTTTTTTTTCTCTCTCTGCTTTTAACGACTGGAGTAAATTGGCGATTTGTTCCTCAACTTCTATATTTTTTAGTTTCAGGATTGTTTGTCTGTGCCTGCTTTCTCTCAATAAGATCCAGGCAATCAGGAACGCGGTTACAAAGATAAGCCCCATCACCACCATGATAAAGAGGAACCGCTGCACCTGGAGCCTTAAATCGAGTTTTTCCTGCTCTAACTCAGTATACCGGTAATACGCGCCCAATGCCAATACCTGATACCTGCGCATGGCTTCCCTTTCATTTGCCTTCAAACCATTGTACCGTTCCAACATTTGCTGAGCATATTTGTAATCGCCAATATGCTTGTAAAGGACCGAGAGCAATTCAACACAATTCGCTTCTACAGGTTGAATTTTCATCTCAGCTGCATCGTCCAACACCTGACCGATAACTTCAATCGCCTTCATATCCTTCCCTTGTTTGGCAAACAAATAGCCTTGAGCGTACCGATAACGAAGGTACTGTTCGGAAGTTGGCGTATAGCGATATGGTTTGTCCGGGAACCGGTCATAATAGGCTTGCGTTCGTCGTGAGGGATCTTGCCTTATTTTTGAATACAAAATATTCAATTCTGCTGTATAAGCTCCCGACCAGCGTTGCGCCTCAATAAAATCAGCCTTCGCCTTCTCGTAATAACTGATTTTTATCGAATCATTTTCCGCCGAGGCTCCCATGGCAGCATACAACAACGCCCGGTAAACCGGATCCCTCAGTTCTTCGGTTTTCTGTCTGAGGCCTTTGAAAAGCGATTCCCGATCCAGGGCAAGCTGATCCGACATACGCAATAAAGCCAGCGATGCGTAAAACTTGAATTTTTCATGACCGTGTCTGGCAAAATATTCTTCACATTCGATGTACAAACGGGTTGCATTATCAGCCAACTGAAGATGCTCAAAGATAATTGCCCGGACTAGCTTATTGATCGTACTGTGATAACGATCTTCCTGACTCAAATAGACAGTCTCAGCTTTTTCCAAATAGCTAATGCATTTCTCTATTTCTCCTTTATCGTATTGAATCACTCCTCTGATCGTATTGATTCTTGCCCGTTCAAGGGGGGTAATATGAATCGTATCAAGTTGACCGAGCAAGCTGTCCAGACTTTCAGGCTCCTGAAACATTTTCGATTCAATTCGGTCGAGCATCGCTCCCATAGATGTTTCCGACACCCTCTTACATCCATCCGATAAAATAAGGATGCACAAAATGGCGAGGACAAACCCGCATAATTGTCTCTCCGGTTTAAACCTGAAGTTCTTTCTCATTCTTAACAAATGCTTTATCCATTATCGCTACATGCAAAATAAAACATTTGTTAAATCTAAACAAAAAATGGTTTAATCCCCCTTGACGATGCGTGTTTTCTTCTACAGATCATCCAAAAACTGTATAGTCTTTTTAGGAAAGCTCTAGGAAAGGTCATAGCCCGCTCAACACCCACTCAGATCCCACTCAAAGGCTACTCAAAGCCCACTTTAATGCCACTTATGGCTATTTAAGATCTGAATATCCAAATAAGCTCCACTTCTCCACCAATGCCCCAGGCGCCGGCCCAAAACAAGCTCAACGAAAAACTACCCTTCTTATGATCTGAAGCGAGCCTGGAAGCTACGGCTTCCAGGGCTCTTTTTACCATAGCTGCGTCGCTCTGCGACTGTATTTTTACTCGTACCTCAATGCCTCAACTGGGTTTCTCGTTGCCGCTTTCCAGCTTTGCCAGCTCACGGTTAGCAATGCAATTCCCAGCGCCAGCAATCCCGACAGGGCAAAGATCCACCAACTGAGTGTTGTTTTATAGGCAAAGTTCTCCAGCCATTTGTGCAAGGCAAACCACGCAAAGGGAGTGGCAATTACAAAGGCAATGATCACCCACCTGACAAAATCTTTGTTGAGCATGGCCATTACTTCCGATACGCGTGCTCCGTTCACTTTGCGGATACCAATCTCTTTGGTGCGCCTGGTCATGGCGTAGGAGGACAGCGCAAACAGTCCGACGACTGATAAAAAAACTGCCACGATTGAAAACCAGCCAATAATCTGGTTTACCTTCATATACTCTTTATACTGCTCATTCAACTTATCTTCGGCAAAAAAATAGTTGACCGATTCAGACGGGTTTATCTTTTGCCATTCCTCCTTAAGGAGATCGACAACCATGAATGTAGCGCCGGGCTTGGCCCTGACCGACAAGTAGTTCCAATTCGACAAGTCTTCTTCTTCCGTGAAAAAATGGGCCAGGGGTTGCACTTCCCGTTGTGCTCCCTGATAACTGAAATCATCAACCATTCCAATCAACGTGTTGGGAGTTCCCGTTTTTGAGGATTCATGCAGAATTTGCCCGGCCACTTTTTCATAACCCAGCTTCTTCATGGCAGTCTTGTTCAATATCATGCTGTTTTGGTAGGTTGACAAATCCTGATCAAAGCCTGTTCCATCCAGGATATTGACACCGTAAGTTTTGAAATAGTTTTTTCCCACATAAGATTTTCGCAGGGAGATATTTTCAACAACACTTCCCGCTTCAGGATAAAAGGTGTTGTAATTTTCGCTGTAAGTACCCGGGATATTTTGGGAAAAACAAACCGATTCCACATAGGGACTGGCTAGCAGCTTCTCCGAGATTAGCCTGAACTTGCGACTGGCAGCTTTCAAATCCGAATATTGCCAGGCATTCAGTTCGGCCACAATCACATGTTCTTTATCAAATTTCGGGTCTTTTTCTATCATGAAAGTGATTTGTTTATGAACCAAAAGGGTCCCCGAAATCAATATAATAGCGATGACAAACTGAACGACCACCAAGGTATAGCGGGCGGCATCGGTTCTACCCTTTGAGAACAGATCTCCGCGAAGGTTTTGGCTTAGTCTGGTCCGCACCCAAAACAGCGACGGCAGCAATCCCGACAGGACGCCTACCAAAAGCCACACGAAAAGAAGCAAAAACAACAGCAGACTGTTTGAGCCAGGATTAAAAAGCAGACGGGTTTCAAACAAACGGTTGAATGAAGGAAGAAGAAAAATTGTCGACAGGCACCCCACCAATAAAGCAACAAAACTGACCATGAGGCTTTCTGTCATCATCTGGAGGAACAGATAACGACTGGTCGCACCAGTCTCTTTCTTGATTCCGAGTTCGCGTGTTCTTGAAAATGAACTGGTGATGGTCAGGTTGACAAAATTAACGATGGCAATCACCAAAATACCCAAGGCGACAATACTTAAGATGATCATCAGCGTACGATTGGATTCCTGATTGGCATGGTAGTCTCTGAAAGCCAACAGGTTCAAGTCAGTCTTGTTCTCTCCCGCCGGAATGAAGTAATCATGAACGATACCCTGCAGTTTATCATCGATGCGTTCCGGTTTCGTCCCGTCTTTAAGCAAGAGATAGGTCGTCGAAAACGTGTTGTACCAATCATGTACTTCTTTGATCCAGGGAGAGAGTTCCTCTCCTGTCTCATACGATGCCACCACGCCGAATTTGACAGAGGAATTTTCCGGGATATCCACAACCCCATTCACTTCCAAAAAGGTATTATCAAATCTCACCTGAAGCCTTTTGCCAACTGCCGGATTGTTTCCAAAATATTTTTCAGCAAAATCTTTGCTGATCACAATCCCGTACTTTTCGTGAACCCCGCTTCGAACCGGACCTTCAGTAAAGGGAAAACTAAACACCGAAAAAAAGCCGGTATCTACATATTGAATGTTCTCAAGAAAAGCTGTTTCTCCGTAACTCATCCGGAAGCCGTCCCAACCAAAAATCCGTGTACCATTTTCCACTTCAGGTACCTGTTCCAGAATCCGGGGTAACAACAAACCTTTGGTCTGCACTCCTTCCCCCTCCCGAACCCGATATATGTTATCCAGATTTTTATTGAAGTGATTATAGGTAAGATCATTGTACACGTACAAAAAAAGAATCAGAAAGGCAGCAATCCCGATTCCGAGCCCACACACGTTAATGAAAAAGGTAATTTTTCTTTTTCAGCAAAAACCGGATACTGTTTTTTTGTTGCAATATGCTCATAACCAAAAAAATAAAGCATTACTTTCATTTAAAAAATCTTCCGCTACAAATTCAGCGGATGCCCTGGCATTATTCAGACCGCAGCGCTTCCACCGGGTTCCGGGATGTCGTTGTCTGTCACTGAAGCGGCATCCACACAGGGGTTAAGCCGCGGCATCAATGGCTCGTCTCACTCGTATCTCAGACTTTCTACGGGATTCTTAGTCGCCGCTTTCCAGCTTTGC
Source organism: Mangrovibacterium sp. (assembly GCA_050173895.1). Classification (GTDB taxonomy): domain Bacteria; phylum Bacteroidota; class Bacteroidia; order Bacteroidales; family Prolixibacteraceae; genus JBCFBK01. The sequence continues at coordinate 8,148 of JBFXKJ010000108.1, forward strand.
CAGCTTACCGTCAGCAGTGCAATTCCCAGCACCAGCAAGCCGGCCAGTGCAAATATCCACCAGCTTAGCGTGGTCTTATAGGCAAAGCTTTCGAGCCAGTTTCGCATAGCATACCAGGCAAGGGGTGTGGCCAGCAGAAAGGCAACCATAACCCAGCGGATAATGTCGCGGTTCAGCATGGTCACCACTTCGGCAATGGTGGCTCCGTTCACTTTGCGGATGCCGATCTCCTTGATCCGGTCGCGGCAAATGAAGATGATCAGCCCAAGCAGTCCGGTAACCGCCAGCAGCATGCACCACAACGACACGAACTCAATAAAATGTGCCATCCGTTCTTCCTTATCGTACAGCTTGTTCAGCGCATCGTCCAGGAATTTCACTTCCAGTTGGTTTTTCGGATCAAACTTCCGTGCGGTATTCAAAATAAATGCGAGCGTCTGCGTGTAATTGCCCGGCTTCAACCGAAGGATCAGGTTATTCTTCCGGGTGTCGGTCCGCCAGAACAGCATGGGTTCCACTTCTTCCTTCAGCGAAGAAAAGTTAATGTTCTCAGCCACACCGACAATCGGTCCGGCAAAATCAAAGCCGGGAATCGTACGCTCGAGCGGGTTCGTCCATCCAAACTTCTCAACCGCCTTTTCATTCAGGATGAAGCTGTTCACATCGGCCTGCGATCCTTTGGCAAAGCCGCGCCCCTCAGCAATCTTAATTCCGAAGAAATCAAGAAAACGGTCGTCTACCGGCCAGCTTTTCAACTGGATATATTGGCCGTCCACTTCGCGGCCCCAGCCCATGCCCACTCCTCCCGGGAGGAACTGTGAGTAGGTATAATCGGCAATGCTGCTGTTCGCCATCAGCTCGTTGGCCAGCGCCTGGTGGTGTTCGCGCAACACATCGGTGGTATTCATGTAAACCACGTGCTCTTTGTTAATGCCCAGATCGAAGTTGCGCCAATAGTTTAACTGTTTCTCAATGACCAAAGCCGATGCCAGCAGGGCAATGGTAAAAATGAACTGGATGGTAACCAGCACATTCCGGAATGCCTTTCCTTTTCCGGAGAAACGGACATTCCCCTTGACCGACTGGGCCAGCGGCGATGAGGTAATGTACCGGGCCGGATACAAACCTGCCAGCACGCCGAAGCCCAGGGCAAAAAGGAAAAACCAGAACAGGAACCAGGGGCGCCCCGCCAGACTTAATCCGCCAATATCGAACAGCGAAGCGATTGCTGCATAAACCGCCAGGTAGATGCCCACCGACAAGATCATCGCACAAGCCGACAGGATCACCGACTCGACGACGATCTGCCCCATTGCTGAGAATCGCTTCCCGCCCAGGATCTGCAAAACCGACAAGGCTTTCGCCCGAAGCGGCGCCTGCGAAGTTGAAAAGTTGATGAAATTGACTGCCCCCATGATGGCCAGGATCACGGCCAGCAGGGTCAGAACATTTAAAATAACAGGATTCACATGGCTAAACTGGGCATCGTTCACAAAATGGATTTCCTCCAGCGGGCGTAAAACAATGAAGGCCTGATTCGGGAAGCGAGTCTTCATCTCCCGCAGGGCTTCAGCGACAACCGGAGTCTTCTCAATCTTCTCGGCTACCGTAAGCGGACCGCTCTTGTCGCGAAGCTTCATAAAAATAGCAAAGCTCCATTCCGACCAGTCATTCACACTATACAGGTTAGCACTAACACAGGTCGAAAATGAAAGAAGGAAGTCGGCCTTGAATGATGAATTTTCAGGGAAATCGCTCATCACCCCGGTCACTTTGTACACTGCATTGTCAACGAGCACGCTTTCACCCAGAGGATTTGCCTCGCCAAACAGCTTTTTTGCATATTCCGACGTGAGAACCACCGAATAAGGGTCTTTCAGTGCCGTTGCCCGTTCGCCCAAAAGCAAAGGGAACGAGAACAGGTCGAAAAAAGAATCACCGGCAAATAGCATGTCAGTCCGGAAGGCGGTATTGGCCTCCTCCAGTTTCGGCGTAGTGAGCTTACCGTCGCGAAAAAAGAACACACACAGTTGATCCACTTCCGGCACGCTTTTTTCAATCACATCGGTAATCGCGGCCGGCACCGAACTTCCGTAGGCCTTGGTTTCGAGCCGGTACACCAGAGAACCCTTTTCATGGAAGCGGTCAAAGCTCTTTTCAAAACTCACATATAAGGTCAGGACAATCATCCCGACAAATGAAACCACCAGACTAATCATGGTCAGCACCGAAGAGGTCCGGTACTTTAAAACTGCTTTTAGGATGCGTTTAAACTGAATCATGGATCGTGTTTTTATTTATTCTCAGACAGGCCAACCGGCTCTGGCCGGTTCCTGCTGTCCTGTAAATTCAAAACCTGTGCCCTCGCTTTAACTCGCTGATAATAAAACCAGGGAAACCGACAACAGCTTCCCCACCTGTAAAAATTTTTGACAACTCCACACTTTTTTTGACACTCCGAACGGCCCAAACCGCCATCAGTTCCCAAAGAAAATACACAAGTAAGTAACGCCTGTCATCTGAAGCCTCATTCGTAGCGGAGCGCTTCCACCGGATTGCGGGTGGCAGCAAACGACAGGTAATTAAATTCGAAGGGATCGTTCGGAAAGGTATTCTCAAACTCCCGGGTCAGGATAGCCCTGGCTTCCCCGAGCCTGGCGGGATCGACCCGAAAGGCAAACGTCCGGTTCCCCAGAATCTCTTCCGGGGCCAAAATCATCACTGCAGGTTCAATCCCATTGTGAAGATCTTTATAAACAAAGTCTTTCACGACACCAACTACCGTCAGCCGGTCGTTATTCAGCCTCATCCCAATGGGATTATCCCAGCCAAAGCACCTGGCAGCCGTCTCGTTAATCAGGCATCCTCTTCCTGTGTCGCCCGGAAACTGCCGCGAAAAATCGCGGCCGGCAACGAGCCGGATATTCATATTCCCGATAAAGTCATGATTGATCCTGTTAAACCGGCAATTGATCTTTTCGTCCTGATTGCCGCCCTCCCAGTTAGTCATGAACTTGTCGGCCATTGCTTTCGACAAAACGATGCTGAACGGGTCGTTCAAGGCTCCGGTTTGCGTTCCTTCCAGAAAATGAAAGCTGAATACGTCAAAAAAACAACTGTCGGCATAATAGCCTTTTTCATCATAGATTTGACGCTCGGCCACTGCCGAAAGAAACTTCCCCCCGTTTTCACGGGTCACGGTTATTTTCTCGAACTCGGGGAATCGTCTTTCAAGCAATTGAGCTGTAATGGGGCGGGAATGAGGCGAAATATCGTTCCCGTCCATCGCATACAACGTTTTGGCATAATGACGCTGAATGCGGTAGATCCGGTCATACTTCACATTCCATTTGTCCCAGCTCAGCTCATACTGCACAAACAAACCAATCAGAATGAATGCCGCAAAACCCAGAGCAAGCCCGATAATATTCATTGGTGAATATCCTTTATGTTTCAGGATATTCCTGACAGATATTTTCCAAAGAGCAGACCACATAACAATTCAGTTTAGCAATTCTTTAACCACCTTATCCGTCCCCCTCCGGCACGTTCCATGCCTAATCCATACGGAACTGATATCCAAAAATATGAAAATAAGGTTGTGAGCTAAAGTGTAAAAATATCTGCCAGTTATTGTAAAAATATTGAACAATGGGATGCTGATTGTTTCCTGCCCATTCTATCTGTGAAATCCAATAAAAACCTTCTACAAGTGCATAGACTGAACCCGGCGGGTGTCGTTCAACCCTGGAACAATCGCTGGGCGTTGCATGTCGCTCGTGTTCCTTTTATCCGGGGCAGGTATTTTTATTCTTTAATTTGGTCCACAGTTATAACGTTGGAGATTTTTGTTTACGCTTTCCAA
>JBFXKJ010000109.1:0-11931 GCA_050173895.1 Mangrovibacterium sp.
CATGGGCATCGGTTTTCATCGAGTCGGCGATGAGTGAGCTATCCCACTTCCCCAGTCCGTTTGCCGACAGGGAGATCGTTAACAGGCATATGACAGCGCTTGGAAAATTCACTTCAGCAGATTTAAATTGAATAAAATGATTGAAATCAGATCGATTTGAGCAAAATAAATTCGTTGCGTTTGTCGACGATGGTCTGGAAAAACTTTTTCAGGTTTTCATATTGATCAGGAAGGAAAAGACTGCTCCTGATAAAAATCGTCGAACTCACGTTGATCACATTTCCGTTACTGGAAGTCTGAAAAAAGAAACCGGCGTTCCCGTCAGGCAGTTTGCAGGCCATGGGCTTGGGCAGTTCTGCTATTTCGTAATTGGAAGGGATCGTATAACTGTATACCTGAAGGATACGGAGCGGATAATCGAACTCGACAGGGAATTCCCGTTTTTCAAGTTTAAACGGGTTCTCAGAGAAGAACGGGTCGATATCGGGGGCAAAGTACACCATTCCCCCCGACGAACTGGTGCCGTCTGTCTTCGTGAGATGATAAGAAATCCCGAAATCACGGGTCAGCGAGTCCAGCCCTTCGAGTGTCAGTTCATCAATCTCCCAACCTACTTTTTCTTCCATTTTTTTTGCGGCTTTCTGCGCGTCGTCTGAATTTTTTACCGACGAGCGGTACTGATAGGCGCCGTATTCCGAGAGTTTTTTATTTACTTTTCCAATGAGCGACAAACTGCTGTCGAGTTCCATCTCGTAGGAGGCCTGAGCCATATAAGTCTTATAGTTCATCAGGTTGATCCATTTTTCGGTAGGATCGCCGATGATCCGTCCCTTGTCGTTCAGGCACCTTACAGGCAGCAGGTTGGGTATTGTAAACGGGTCGGTGGCATCCATCAGAAAAGTCTTGCCATCGTGCAGGACCATTGCGATCACATAATTAAAGGCGGAAATGGACGGATGGACCGGATGAATGATGCCGTTTTTCTGTGTACTCAGGATGACCGGGTAGCTTTGAAAACCAAGCTCCCGCAGAAGAACCACGAGATTCAGGTTTACATCGGCGGCATTTCCCTTTCCGGTTTTATATGCTTTAGCCAGGGTAGACGAGAGAAATTTGTTGTTCTTTCCGTCCCAGCTGACCTTTCGCCTGATCACATCCATGGCCGAGCGGATCAGCTCTTCTCCTTTCAGTGCGCCGGCTTTCAGTGTGTTTACCTCATCGCTGAGGTGTCCCGATTTGTTGAGTTCTCTTCCAAAGTATTCGCTTTCCTTCATCTTATTGTCAACCTCCTCCCAGGTCGTCGTGTATGTTCTGAAAGGCTCATTCGGGAAGCGGGTCGACTGGAGCTCGAATTTTACGCGGGATAAGTAGTTGGCTTCAGTTTTCAGGAATTTTTCATCGGGAAAGGCCGGCACATTTTCAGCTACGTATTCAATGCAGTTTTCCCTGTAATCAACTTTACTTGTATAGTTCTGAGTAGTGGTCACATTGCCGCCCGAGCGTTGCTTGTGCGTGAAGGTGATCGATTGGTTTCGGGTGCTGGTTGTGGTACGAACAGGATAATAGCCGTGCTGAGCCTGATTGTAATTGAAGTATTCCGGGATAGAAACATCGTATTGGCTGAAGAGAGTGGGGATGGTTCGCTGGAAATACCATTCCTGAAGATTAAACAGGAAGTCGGATTTAATGGTATAGCTGATCTCGACCACAGATCCTTCCTTGACATTGGGCATGGCAAACTTCACTGTCTCTATGTTTTCACTGGTCTCCTCTTTCAGAATGTCGCTTTTTTCCAGTTTTGTGCGTTCGATCTTTCCGTTTTCTAAATTATAAGTGAAAGCTTTCAGATCGGTCACTTCTTCTTTGGCGCTGCCGTTATGATAAAGTGCAAAACTGAAATCACCGCGTGAGAGGCCTTCTTTATCCAGAATCTTTATCCGGAGATGGCGGTCAAAGTATAGCTGAAAACCTTTGCTTCCGGTCATATCATACCGAAAGGTGGTTTCACCTTTGTCAAAGACATACCATGCGTGGGCATTGGAATCGATCGGACATACAGTTGCCTCAAGGTCTGTTGTTTCGATTTTTCCGAACTTAGCGACTTCCTGGGAGTGGATATTGGTCAGTGCTGAGAGCATCATGAAAAGCAGATACAGGAGTTTAGAGTTCATAAAGTTTAGTGTGGAGTGAAACAATACGCCAATTTACAATATCGGCAAGAAAGTACTCGGGATATTAACAAAAAAAATCAAAAGGTTTTATTATTTAAATTATTTCTATACTAATCCCTTGTACCGGTAAGGTAATCAAGGATCTGTTTCATGACTTCTGCTCGTTTTTTCGAAGGTACGATTGTTTCGAAAGGGAATCCCAGGGTCAGGACCCGGTACCCTTTACTGAATGCCACTCCGGCGCTTTTATTGTTTCCCTGGTACCGGGCCACGGTCAGTCCGGTGCTGTCGGCCGGAACAATGGCATCGGGCGCTTCGACGCGGTAAATGTCTTTACGGTACCGGGTGTTGAATCCAAACGAGCCGTCAAAGGCCGGTAAAGGGCTGCCGGTGGTTGCCCGGACAAAGGGAAGGGGACTGGCATGGTCGGTTCGTCCGGTGTAGCCCAGCGTTTTTTTGATGAATTCTTTTTCTTCAACCGGCACATTTCTAGGTGTTTTCATAAAGCTGTCGCTACCCACGTACGCCCCGCTGATGAAAAGACCGGAATGCTTTGAAGTCAGGAATTTCTCAAGTTCATTTCGTAATTCCGGAGTGTAGAGGGTATAGTTGATTTCACCGGAGGGAAGGAGGGTTGTTTTTTCTTCGCCAAAGATCAGGTCGGCCAGACGGTAGCCGGTGAGACTCAGATCGCCTTGTTCCAGAGCCATCCGGCTGCATGAAACAAAGCTAAATCCGGCCTCGCGAATGGCTTGTCCGTGGGTAAAAACATGGTCGAAAGAATTTCCCTGGGGCAGTTGTCCGGCCAGATGATCGTAGCTGGCGCCATGGCCCGGATCATCGTCATCTTTCCAGGGTTCTGTCTGGTCAAAATCGTATTCCGGACCGATAAATGCCAGGTCATTTCCCCAGGCCACGCCCTCGTCGAGCCATCCGGCAAAGCCGGCGAAATTGCCTTCACTGATCAGTGCCGGACCTGAAAGGCGGTCGAAAGCATCGATCACCATGACCGTATCGCTTCCGGGGCCGTTATCGCATACAGATAAAACGTTTGAGGGAAAACTTTCACCTCCCTTGTTCACTGCGGTTACCTTGAAACTGTATATCCTGCCTTTTTCAAGGGAGGGAGTCTGGTATTGGGTTGCTGCGATAAGGATGCCGTTATCCCACCCCTGGTTCCCAAGGCGCGTGTAGACGATATACTTTTCCGGGACTGCTGTCGTTTCGAGCGGATCGGAAACCGGATTCCAGTTCAGTACAGCCCTGCCGTCTTTGATTGCCACATGAAACCGGTTTACAGGCAAGGGCTGGACAACAAAGGGGATCTGATGATAGCCCGCCAAAAATTTCAGCAATGCTTTGTAGATGGAGCGGGAAACCAGAAACCGGAACTGCGGATCGAGCGCGTAGCGCATGTCGGCGAGGTTTTGATGGGAAAGCAGTTCGAGCAGAACGGACGGGACCGTTGGATAAGTTGCTTCGCTGTAGCGCTGATCCCATAATTCGCGCTGTGGCCAGTCGCTTTTCACGGACGCCCGGATGTCGCCGACAATCTGCGCCGACAAAAGATCAGCCAGGTCGCGGCTGGCCAGCCGGTCACCCCCACCGGGAAACTGCCGGTTGAATTCGGCGTCGCGTGTACTGTAGATGGCCAGGGTCCCCACCAGTTTGCCGGTGCCGGGATGGTGGCCGGCGTCGGTATGGAAAGCCATACTGAGATCGATGGGTATCTTCAGTCCCGGGATGTCTTTCCCTTTGGTGATCCATGGCTCCATGTATTTTCCTCCCATCAGGTAGTTAACCCAGCGTCCCCTGCTACGGTAGTCATCCACATAATCATTCTTTTCGTTTTGCTGACTGAATACAAGCGTATCGGGAAAGCCGGCATACTGAAGGTAATAGCGTGCCGCTTCGGTCCATCGCGGGCGCCCTCCTGTTTTGCCATTGCGCGAAATGCTGCCCATTCCGCCGCCGAAACGAACTGCGTCGGCTGTTACAAGCTGTCCGGCGGCGCCATCGGTTCGGAGAACGACACTTCCTTTTTCGGGGTCCTTCCCCGTGTTGAACCGGAAGGTTCCCAGGTAAACCCATGTCCCTCCGCCAATCTGCTGGTCAACCACAAAGCGGCTGATGCCCCCGGCATGCCGCACCTCGTAATGGGCCTGCGGGCACGATTCATCCATTGTTTGGTATGAAACTGAAACGGCATAGTCGCCGTCGCGGGGGATCGCGGGAGTCCACTGCACTGTTTCCGTTGCTCCCGGGCTGAGCGGCAGCACCAGGGTATTGCCCGAGCGGAAAGGATTTTGATGAGCCGTGCCGGCTTGCGCAATATACCCAAAACCGGTGCCGTTGACTGTTTCATATGATCCCGTAATAAGTTGTTCATTGAAATCCGGACCGGTATTGTCGACAATCACTTCCGCCGTCTGGCTATCTCTTTCCCTGGGCAGGTACACGTTGGCTCCCGCCTGCTCAAGCATAGGGACAAGGAAAGGCAGGACAAAGGAAGATGTCAGCACATCCTCCACTGTTGTAAATAATGTAGCCCGTTGCCATCCCCAGCGGTCAAGCTTGTTCTGATAGTACCATCCATGGCTGTTCCAAAGAGCAAGGTGGCGGCCGTTCAATCCGGCAGTCACCTGATAGGGAATGTCCAGACGTGTCACGTGTACGGGGCGGCTGCTTTCGCCCGAATACAGCCGTCGCGGATCTTTTTCGCCGAGAAAGGCATTCGGGACCAGCTCCTGCAACCGATATCCCTTTACGGTTACGAAAACGGAATAACGCATGGCAAGCCCATGGAGCTTCCGCTCCAATCCCCGCGTCAAATCATCCGCCTGTTCTGACCGGATGGGCTTATATGCGAATTCGTCCCGGAAACGCACCTGAAGCGTATCGGCCGAAATGAAAATTGTATCGATCGCGGCACGCGCCGGGGGCCTGTATAGAAAGTGCCCCCTGGTGGCATCATCCAGAAACCGGCTGGTCCGCCGGTATGCCCGCTTTAGTTTGGAGGGGAGCTCCTCTGTTTTGTTTTTATCGTAATAAACCTGCGAAAATACCGGATCTCCGGTTGCCAGGATAATCAGCATCAACAATAACCTACCTATGCAGCACATACTTTCAGGATGAAGCTTGGTTTTCCGCTCCAAGTTAAATAAAAAATTGTCATACATGTTAGCTGTTCTGCAAAAAAGCCATACGAAATTTCGCATGGCTCTTTTTTAAAGATTGGTGACCTTGTGTGGTGACGCTGTTCAGTTCTGTTTTAAAAGATCATTGATCAGATTCGCCCATTTCTCAGCAAACTGGATTTCCCCGCTCAATGTCAGGTTGTCGTAATCGGTATCATACAGGATGAGGGTTGCTTCTTTTTGTCCTGTCTGGGCCGGCATGAACAGGAGCCCGATCTTGTCAATCACGTGCCCGTTGTTGCCCGGACGTCCGGTTTCCTCCATGCGGCATTTCTTATAGAGTGCAAGATCGATTTGTTGCTCAGCGGGATGTTCCGGAGACGTCCGGATGAAAAAGAGTTTGCGGGCTTGCCGGTCGAGACCGATTACAATCTGATTGAACAGCTGATGTTCCGATATCCTGCACTGATTTTTTTCCGCAAAATTCAGAAGCGACTGCAGATCTTTTTTTTCTTTGTTCTTTCTTTTCTTATTGATGATCCACACGGGAAGGATGCTTAACAGGATGAGCACAGCTACTGTGATCAGAGCCATCACATTAATTTCCATATTTTTAATTTTTTGGTAAATGACTGATTAAGTGAAAACAAGGCAAGGCTTTGCCTGGCCGGTTTTGAGAACATAGAAAATTCTGTACGCGTGAGGTACGCGTATTGTCAGTCATTACCAAAAATAATGGAAAGGGTAAATGATCCGTATCTTAGGAAAACCCGGATCAATTTTGTCTGCAAAGCGAAGATAGTCTGTGACAAAATTGATCATCAGCAGTTCAATTTCCTGATGACAGCTTACGTAATCGTCAAAATGGTTTTTCTGTGCCGGAGTGGGAAGCTGGCTGTTCCCGCTCAATTGATTTTCAGAAATAAAGGCATTGAACGGCGATGATGCGCTGAAAGAGGGCAGGTCGTTTACCGGGCCACCTGGCACATTTCTTTCCTCAAATGAAACCGAAAAAGAGCTGCCTTTGCTGTATGGCTGGATGATAAAGCCAAACAGCAAGGCAACATGTGCCAGGGCGATGATCCTGGCCATCTTCTTCAGACGTATTCGGGAAAAGAGTTCCATATAAAAGGCTTACTCCCGTTCGCGGATGATCGTTTGGGCGCGATTTGGTCCGACCGATGCAATCGTGACAGGCAAACCGGTTTCATTTTCAATGAAGGAGAGATAATTATTGAATTCTTCCGGAAACTCATTTTCGTCAGTCAGGCGAGTGAGGTCGGTTTTCCATCCCGGCAGTTCAACATACACCGGCTGAATGCTGTCATTGAGTTCAAAAGGGAATTTTTCAATAACTTTTCCATCCATTTCGTAAGCCACGCATACTTTTATGGTGTCGAAGCCGTCGAGCACATCGGCTTTCATCATGAAGAGCTCGGTGGCGCCGTCGATCATGATAGCATACTTCAGGGCCACCAGGTCGAGCCAGCCGCAACGGCGCGGACGTCCGGTGGTGGAGCCATACTCATTTCCCGCATTCCGAAGTTGCTGGCCGGTCTCGTCGTGGAGCTCGGTGGGGAATGGCCCCATTCCCACCCGGGTGCAATAGGCTTTAAAAATCCCAAATACCCGGCCGACCTTTTGAGGAGCAATGCCCAGTCCCGTGCAGGCCCCGGCACAGATAGTGCTTGATGAAGTGACAAAGGGATAGGAACCGAAATCAATGTCAAGCATTGTTCCCTGCGCACCCTCGGCCAGAACCGGCATGTTTTCGCTCAGTAAGTCGTTAATCTGGTGCTCGCTGTCGACCAGTTGGAACGATTTCAGGATTTCGATGCTTTCCATCCATTCTTTTTCCAGCTTTTCCAGGCTTTCGCTGTAATCGAAATTGTAAAGCTTTTCAAGGATTTCTTTGTGAGCATTGACGCGGCTCCTGTATTTTTCTTCGAAATTTTCGAGCAAATCGCCGACCCGCAGGCCGTCGCGACCGATCTTGTCCCGATAGGTCGGGCCGATCCCCTTCAGGGTTGAACCAATCTTTGTGTCGCCCTTCGCTTTTTCAGAGGCGGCATCCAGCAGCCTGTGGGTTGGGAGGATCAGGTGTGCCTTTTTTGAGATGTAAAGATTTCGGCGCAGGTCAATGCCATGCTTTTGAATGCCTGCGATCTCTGCTTTAAAAACTACGGGATCCAGAACAACGCCGTTCCCGATAATATTGATCTTATCCTCGTGGAAAATCCCGGAAGGGATCGTGTGCAATACATGTTTGAAGTCTTCTATTTCAAGCGTGTGGCCTGCATTGGGACCACCCTGAAAGCGGGTAATTGCATGATACTTCGGAGTCAAAACATCCACAATTTTCCCTTTTCCCTCGTCCCCCCACTGGAGACCTAAGATAACATCTACCTTCATTTTTTTGTCTTGTGTCGTGATATTTGTATTCGCGTCTGACCAAACAAACACATTAAACCGCAGAAATTCAGCAAATCAGAAGCTGATTCCCACGGTGCCGGTGCATTTTATTTGGCAGATAAAATTACAAATTATTTTCCATCAGATATCAAACCGGCGACAGAAAACTGAGCTTTTTTAAACAGCAGCCTGTTCCTTCACTCACTGATGTGTTCTCCGTAAATGTACAGGGTGTGATGGGATAATCTGAAATTATATTTTTGGCAGGCTTCCTCGATGATTTCCCTGATACGCGGATCGTAGAACTCATGCACTGTACCGTTATGAATGTCGATCAGATGATCGTGCTGCAGGGTTGCATAGGCCTTTTCAAACTGCGCAATGTTTTTCCCAAACTGATGCTTAACAACCAGTTTACATTCCAGCAAAAGATCGATCGTGTTGTACAGTGTGGCCCTGCTTACCCGGTAATTCTTGTTTTTCATGGAAATATACAGCGATTCGATATCAAAATGACCTTCACGTGTATAAATCTCGTCCAGGATGGCAAACCTTTCGGGTGTTTTGCGATGACCGTGTTTTTCAAGGTACTCTGTGAACATATTCTTCACAGTTTCTTTTGTCTTCGGACTATTCATGTTTTCAACCAGCTATAGATATCCCACAAAATTATAAATTGTTTAGTCTAAATAAAAATTAATCTTCGATTTTTTCAATCCGTTCTATCTTTTCGATGCCTTTGATCTTGGTAAGCCGGGCGATCAGTTTGTTCAGGTCTTCCACGTTGTGGATATAAATGAACAGATCGCCTTCAAAGATGCCGTCATGCGTGTCGAACATGACGGTCCGCATGTTGATGTTGCTGAGTTTGGAGATGATGTTGGTCACTTCGTTTACGATGCCGATGCGGTCGAAACCGGTCAGTCGCAGGCGGCTCAGATAGGAACGTTTTTTGAATTTAGTCCATTCGGCGGTAATGATCCGGTCGCCCTGCTGGGACATGAGCTTAATGGCTTGAGGACAGTTTCGTTTGTGGATGATCACGTGGTTGTTGGATGCGATATAACCGAGGACATTGTCGCCCGGTATGGGTTGGCAACACTGTGCCAGCGAATAATTTGATTCTTCGGGATCTTCGGTGAGGATGAAAGTTGATTTCCGGTCGATTTTCTTTTCAGGAAGCTCCAGTTCAAAATCGTCCGATTCGCCTTTGTTCCGGTTAAAGGTCAGCTTCCAGTATTTGGCCAGCTTGTTTTGCCGTCTTGTTTTCAGGATCTGTTCAAGGTCTTCAAAATCAATAAAGCCCATGCCGGCATGGGCATATAGCTGGTCTTTATTGGATAGGTTATAGTAAGAGGTGAGTTTTTTCAGCGTATCGGATGAGGGTTTGATATGATATTCCCGGAGTTTGTCTTCAATCATCTCGCGTCCTTTATCAAGATGGTTTTTCTTGTCAAGCTTAAAAGCCTGCTTGAGTTTGGTTTTTGCTTTTGCCGTGACGATGAACTTAAGCCAGTTGATATCGGGCCGCTGGGTTTTGGATGTGAGGATCTCTACCTGATCCCCGCTTTCAAGCACGTGGCTGACGGAAACAAGGCGGTGGTTAATCTTCGCTCCGATGCAGTGATTCCCCAGGTCGGTATGGATTTCATAGGCAAAGTCAATGATGGTCGCTCCCTTCGGCATGGTCACCATTTTTCCTTTGGGTGTAAATACCACGATTTCGGAAGAATACAGGTTCATTTTGAACTCGTCGAGGAATTCGAGTGCATCTGACTCGGGATTCATCAGCATTTCCCTGATCTTTTCGAGCCACTTATCCAGCTCTGACTCAGTGGTGTGGACCCCCTTATACCTGTAGTGGGCTGCAAAGCCCCGCTCGGCGATAGCATCCATCCGCTCGGTCCGGATCTGGACTTCAACCCATTTTCCCTGCGGGCCCATGACCGTTACGTGAAGCGCTTCATACCCGTTTGCCTTGGGCATGGTGATCCAGTCACGGATGCGATCCGGCTTGGGCTTGTAAATATCGGTGATCAAAGACAGGATATCGAAACATTGCCGTTTTTCGGAGACATTTTCCCGCGGCTTAAAGACAATCCGGATTGCGAGCAGGTCGTAAATCTCGTCGAATGAGACGCCTTTGTTCTGCATCTTATCCCAAATGGAATAAATGGATTTCAACCGTCCTGAAATATTGAACTCGATCTTCTCTTCTTCCAGTTGTTTTTTGATCGGACCGATAAACTCATTGACCAGGTAATCCCTTCTTTCTTTTTGATTGTGCAGACGGAACTTGATCAGGTTATACGTTTCGGGCAGCCGGTATTTCAGGCTCAGGTCTTCCAGTTCCGTTTTAATCGTGTACAGCCCCAGCCTGTGGGCCAGGGGAGCAAAAATATACAGCGTTTCGGCGGCAATTTTCAATTGTTTTGACGGGGGCATGCTGTCGAGCGTGCGCATGTTGTGCAGCCGGTCGGCCAGTTTGATCAGGATAACCCGGACATCGTCCGACAGGGTCATCAGCATTTTTCGGAAGTTGGTCGCCTGGCGCGAGTCCTGCTGGGAGGTGATCTCGTCCGACAGCTTTGTGAGCCCGTCCACAATCCTGGACACCTTATGGCCAAAAAGATTGGAGATATCTTCGAGCGTGTAATCGGTGTCCTCCACCACATCGTGCAGGATGGCCGACAAAATGGATGTTACCCCCAGCCCGATCTCGCCCGATACTATGTTGGCAACAGCCAGCGGATGAATGATGTAAGGTTCTCCTGATTTGCGTTTTATCCCTGCATGGGCGGTATTGGCAAATTCAAAAGCTCTCCTGATCCGGTCCCGGTCTTCTTCCGAAAACCGCGTCCCGAGCGAACGGGCCAGATCGTTGTAATAATCATCGATTAAACGCTGATCTGCTTTTGTCAGCAATTTATTAATCCCTTCATCCATATTCTTCAAGTCCTTCCCGACCTTCAATCCCGTAAATATAATTCATTTAAGATACAGTTGAATGCCAAATGCTTCTGAAGGAAGTAAAATTTAACTTCCATTAAAGTATAAACTATCCGATAATCTTTTATTAAAGGGACCTCAGCAAAAATCCAGCCACAAAGGGAATGTTAATTTACGAAAACAGCGTCCGTATTTTTTCGCACCGGGTGGGCCGCATCCTGTTAGACGGTCCAGGATCGCAGTCCGCTTTTGGTAAACTGAAACGACTGCACATTCCCGCCAAAGCCCCGAAGGGTTTCGGCCACCTGATAACGGGTGTTCCCCGGGCAGAAGAAGAACATGAAACCGCCGCCGCCTGCGCCCGATATTTTCCCGCCGGTTGCTCCGGCATTCATCGCGGCGCGGTAGATCCGGTCGATTTCCGGATTGCTGATACCCGTGGCCATTTTTTTCTTGAATTCCCATCCCTGGTTCATGATCTCACCCAGGGTATTGAGTTCGTTTTTAAGCAGGGCCTCTTTCATCAGGACTGCCATTTCGCGTGTTTTATGCATGGCATTGACGGAGATCATCAGATTGTTCTTTATGCTTTGCTGTTGTTTCTCAATAATCTCGGACGAAAGCCGGCTGGTCCCGGTATAGTAAAGCACCATATTAAATGCCAGTTCCTTCAGTGTTTCTTCCCTGATCCGAAGCGGGTTTACGATCACTTTTTCATCAGCAAAAAATTCCATATAATTGACGCCCCCGAAGGTGGCGGCATACTGATCCTGCTTTCCTCCAGCCAGATTCAGGTCGAGGCGTTCGATCCGGTAGGCGAGCCGGGCAATGTCGTATTCTCCCAGGGGCAGGTGCAGCCATTCCACAAAAGCGCCGGTCACGGCGGTAACCAGTGTGGATGAAGATCCCAGGCCTGAGCCGGGGGGCGCATCGACGGAGGTGGTCAGTTCGAACGAGAGCGGCTCCGTCCGGTAGTCCTCCATGATCCGGTTATAAATTCCTTTCAGCAAGTCCATTTTGCCATTCAGTTCCAGCCGGGGCGCAGCATCCAGGACTTCTGTTTCCCGGCGGTCGACAGAACGAAGAATGATTTTGCCATTGTTTCCCGGTAAAATGGATGCATAGGCAATCAGGTTGACGGTGGCATTTAAAACGGCTCCGCCGTAAAGATCGGAATACGGGGAGACGTCGGTTCCGCCTCCCGCCAGTCCAATTCTCAATGGGGCCTTGCTTCTGATCATCATGATTTTTCAGTTTTATTT
>JBFXKJ010000110.1:0-11890 GCA_050173895.1 Mangrovibacterium sp.
CAAGTAAGGTGATGCTTACCGTTACATCTGCTGCAGGTCTGATCCTGGTTGCTCTGGCCATGTTCTCACCGGTCACATCACTGGTGAACGTCCCCGTACTGCAGACAGACGCGACCGGCGCTCTCTCATTCGGCCTTGCAGAAGTACCTGTGAACGCTCTTTTCCTGGTGCTGGTAGGGCTCTGTACCTCAATCATGTGGGGCGGAATCTTCAACCTCGCCGTTGAAGGCCTGGGCAAATATTTGGCAGCCGCTTCCGGACTGTTCATGGTCTTGGTTTGCGGTGGAGGTATCTTACCCGCATTTCAGGGCTGGATTGCCGACGTTGCAGGATACCAGGTCAGTTACTGGGTTATCTTCGGCGGCCTTGCCTATCTGCTGTACTATGCACTGGTCGGCAGCAAAAACGTCAATAAGGACATTCCTGTGGAATAAACATATGATTTTAATTAAAAGAGGGTGTCCTGACACGGGCGCCCTCTTTTATTTTATCTGCTCAGATGAAAAAACTCCCTGAGTGTTCATATGAACCCCGGAATATCCTCTTTAGACAAAAATGCGCAGAAACGCTTGGACATATCCTGTTAAAAGAGAAAAGCGGAAATCAATATAAGCCCGGCATTCAGGTACGATTTCAGATTTTCACGGCTGATGATCTCCAGGGGAAAAAGATCGGTTGAAGGTGGCTGCTTTTTAAAAAGCAGGTAATTCACCAGGTAACTGATGCCCAGAAAAGCCTGACGCCCCGGATTTTGGTTGATCAGATAATGGATCACCCCTTCGTACATATAATGGATATTGTTCTTCAGAAGATCATAACCGACCAGTACGATCCCTTTCCGGCCATGCTTATCGAGAATGGACGCGGTCTGATAGGACCCCTTTGAAGTGGAAACGAAAATCCCGCTGATCGCATCACGGTCGAGTGCAGCCAGCAGTTCCCGTTCCAGCTGCGCTTCCGAAAAACTACCGAAATCATAGCTGAACAACCGGTAACCGGCTGATGCCCTTTCCAGGAAGAAATCACGGAATCCTCTTTCCTTTTCCTTCAGATGAACGGCATTACTCATCTCTTCATCGAGGTGAAGGATTGCCAGGGCGCAGGGCGCTCCAAGCCTGGCCCACAACAGCTCGGCACCTACCCTTCCGCTTTGATACAGGTCCTGACCGATAAAGCCAAGTGGTTCTGCCTCCGGAATATTGGTGTTGAATAAGATATAAGGGATCTCCCTTTCCTGCAATGTTTTAAACAAACCGACGGCCTCCCTGTGGAAGGTCGGAGCGATCAACAGGGCATCGGGTGCGGAAGCCAGCGCCTGCTCCGCAACCAAATTGAATGAAGCCCGGTCGCGCATGTCAAAATAAAAGGATTCAATCCTGACGTGATACTGGGACCATTCCTCCCTGGCTCTGAAAATACCGGCTCCCGATTGGTTCCAGTAATCATCCAGGGCCGGATCAGGCAGGATCGTGGCAATCCGGTACAACTTGTTCGATCCAAGCGTACTGGCTATCAGGTTCGGTTTATAGCCGGTCTGATCGAGTGCCTCCATCACTTTCGCCAGCGCCTTGGGGGATATCTTCCCCCTGTTATGCAGCACGCGGTCGACTGTCGCTACAGAAACACCTGCCATCAGCGCAATATCCTTAATCCTTATATTCTTCAGTTCAGCCATATTCCTGTTTCAAAAATAACTTTTTAACCGGCAGGGTTCATGAAATCAATTTATTTCATCAGTAAATAATTTGTTTTTTAATTGTCTGATGGAACTCCCATGTTGCTGAAAATTATTTCTATTGGTGTTTGCGTTGTCGCGCAACATGCTCGTTTCACTACAAAAATAGACTTTCTTTAAATATGTGTGCGAACACATTCATGCTTTTTTCCGGAAATAAAAAAAACCGGCCAATTTGGCCCTGTTTTTGTCTCAATTTAACTAACTTGAAATACAAAAAAAACCTGAGTAACACAGCTCATCGACTGGCACTACGTTTAACTGTTGATCTTTTATTTAAAACAAAAAGTTTATGTGTTACAGATGCTTTTGTTCAATTGTGCCACCGGATATTCTTCGGGAACTTTCCAGGAGGGGAAGTGAAGCCAGCAGCAGGACTTTGAAAGATACGGGCAGGATCATGGAAAAACGAAGCCGCATTCAGCGGATGACGATCACACCCGCTCAAATTTCGGGACAAGGAGAGCGGCTTGTATATGACAGCCTGAACCGGAACCTGCAGCGACATAAGCTGGTCCTGAAGGAAAGCGGGCCGGATACGGCCGATGCAACGGCCAACAGTGCCTATCATTTATCAGGCTTTGTACGGGACTACTTTCGGGAAACCTTCGGCCTGAATTCGATCGACAATGAGGGGATGAACCTGATCTCCAATATTCATTTTCAGGAAAATTACAACAATGCATTTTGGGATGGTGATGAGATGACCTATGGTGACGGCGATCTGGAGTTTTTCCGGAATTTTGCTTCTGCTCCCGATGTAGTGGCTCATGAGATCACCCATGGGGTGACACAGTTCCTGTCGAACCTGGAATATTACAGCCAGGCCGGCGCCCTGAACGAGCATTTCTCGGACGTTTTTGGCACCATCATGAAGCAGAAATTCCTGAAGCATGATTTGCAGACGGCTGACTGGCTGATCGGCGATCTGGTTATCGGAGAAAAGTTCCCCGGGAAGGCATTACGATCGATGAAGGAGCCGGGTACCGCCAACGAATTTGATTCCCAGCCTTCGCATATGGACCACTATTACAACGGGCCGGACGATAATCAGGGTGTACATATCAATTCAGGCATTCCCAACAAAGCTTTTTATCTGGCGTGCATGGAGACCGGAATCGATGACTGCGCAAAGATCTGGTTCAGGACCCTCTCAAAGCTGAAATCCGATTCAGATTTCAGGCAGGCACTCCCCGTTTTCCTAAAAAGCGCCGAAGAGCTCGTGCGCTCGGGTGAGGTAAATCAAAACGCGCGGGAGGTCGTGGCCAGGAGCTTTGAAAGCGTAGGAATTGTTCAAACTTTATAATATGCATTACAAATTGACCGTAACCGGCGGTTTTGCCGGCATTGCACAGGAATACCACGGAGACCTTTCGCTCCCTGAGGATGAGGAACGGGAACTGGCAGAGGTCATCAAAGAATCAGAGAACCTGCCAAAGAACAAAAATCTTCGTGACAGCTTCCATTACGATCTGACGCTCGATTCGACAGGTGGGAAGATACACGCGAAATTTGACGATCTGGATGTTCCTCCCGAAGTATCCCGTTTCATTGCCATCGTTCGCGAACGCCACCGGCAAAACAGGGACAACAGGGGCTGAAGCTGTCATCTTCACTTTTTGCCTGTCAAATACCGGACCTTACCGGAAGCCTCCGGTTGCTGAGCAGCGAACGAAGAGTCCTGCAACAAAAGTGGATGACTACGTTGGCCGCCTTAAATATGCTTCGGTCAGGTTCTTTTTTACCTGATTGAATTTTCCGTTGCCAATAAAGCTCAACCGCATACTGACACTGAAACCGCTGTACGACCTTACGCTTCCTATCGTAGGTTTGTAATTCGAAGACAACTGGTATTTAGTCATAAGCTCCATCGCAACCCGTTTTCCTGTTCTTTGAAAGATACCGATTCCAAACTCGGAGGTAAACGGGACCTGCTGATAGGCGGACTTCCTCAGCGATGATGTCGTTCCGTGCACACGAAGCAGATTTGTGCTGGTGACGCCAACTCCGGCAATCAGGAAGAGGTGGGGTTCCGAACGGTGCCCGGAGTTCATGGCCTCGCCGAACAACTGTTCGTGCTCACTTCTGAACAGCTTCAATGGCATAACCTGCCTTTTTAAGTAGATCAGGATCGGTAAATTCACGCCGCCACTTCCTCTAACCCGTATTTGTTCTCCCGAAACTGTTTCAAAACCCTTGGGGGTCTTTTGATAGCCGAATTCGATGCCTATTCTGCTCTTTTGAGTCACAAAGTACTCGGCCGAAACCTTCCAGAAAACCCCCTTATCCCGCATATCGACTCCCGTATAGGTGTCATCTTCCGCTTTAAGATAACCCGGCATCCACAAATATCCGGATGAAACCCCCACTGTCCAGCGATGTCTTAACACCAATTTCAGCGAATCATAATGGGTATTCAGCTCTTTATTAAAACGTTCGTGCCTGAAAACATCCCACTCCACGACGTCTTGTGCCATCAGTTTCAACGAAATAACGTTCCATATCAGGCAAACCGATATCAACAACAGCTTTTTCAAATCGTCCGCTTAAACTATTGTCACTTTCCTAAGTACACGGCTTCAACCCGGATGGTCGTATCTTTCTTCAATTCGAAGGAAGCTTTCTCAAAATTCGGCTTATTCATCGGACCGATGGATCGCAAATTAGAGAAGCCTATCCCCTCTTTTGGCAACAACATCCCCTTTGTAATTTTTCCGTCGCCATCTTCATCATGAAGAATGCTTATGGCGTAGGTGCCTGCCCCGATACCAGTAAAAATGGCAGAGGAACTATCGCCGGAGATTTTCTCTTTTTTCATTTTTAAATGATTTTCAAGTTTCTTATCCGGTATCGCGTCCTCCTTGTCATATAAGGAAAAAATGACCTGTCCTTTGGAACTTTCGAGTCCCGCCACTTCAATCCGCAGCGTATATCCCTCCTGCGCTGATAAAAGCAGGCCGGAACAAAAAAATAAAGCCAGCGTAAAAAATAGTCTGTTGAAAACTGTTCTGCTTGTATTCATATGCTTATAATTTGTTTTTGCGACTGATCCGTCAGCGTTTTGTACTCCTCAATTTCCCTTGCCATAATATCAGCGATTAATTCCTGGTTTATTAAAAGTCTGAAACTCCCCAGAATAACATTGACCAGTGATTTGGACTTCATGGATGACCTAAATACTTTATCTTTTTTCCCCTGGTTGATCAGGCGGGTCAGATAAATCCGGGCATTCATTTTAATCCCCCTCAGGTTTTGTTTGGCAGCTGAACTCTCTTCCAATGATTCGACTAAAAATATGACTGTCGTATAAAAAGGTTTCCGGTTAAAAAGCTGGTAAACGTTTTTAAATAGAAAATTGAGCTCTTTCTCCGGCGACAGCCGGCGGCTTTTTGATTTACCAAACAGCCGGCTTATTTCATTTTCCAGACCGGCCAAAATCAAAACAAGAATATCGTTCCGGCTTTTGCAGAAAACCTCCACACTCTGCCTGTCAGTTCTTAATTCACCAGCAAGACCATCGACAGACAAGTTATCCAATCCCGATTGGTAAATGATTTTACCGGCACTTTCTGCAATCTTCTTCTCTGTTAATTTCTTCATTGCAATCTCTCTGTTTATTAAATTCACTGGTTGTCAACCATCATAATTTAACCTTTCACGGATTTTCAAATCTGCCTGTTCCGCTCCGGTTAACGCTTAAAACCCTTGTTCGCCGATCATTTTTTATTGTTGTAAGTTAATATTCACTAACAAAGAAACTTTAAATTATTGGAACCTACAACAGGTTGTTGAACATTATTTATACTTCCACTCTCTTTTATTACAATTTTTGTTTTTAATATTGCAATATATATTTATAAATAATTGAACATCAGCAGGAAACGCTACACATGCAATGACAGCCTGCAATTTTCATATTCCGCTTCCAACAACTTATTCATTTTTCAGAGCCTCAATCGGGTCGAGCCGGGATGCTTTACGTGCCGGGTATACCCCGAAGAATAAACCTACCGCCAGTGAAAACAGGAATGACCAGGCAAGAGATGGAATTGAAACACTCAAAGTCCATTCGGTGGTAAAGATGATTATCACCGAAGTCAAAACACCGGCGCCAATCCCAATAATCCCGCCGCCGATGCTGAGAACAGAGGCTTCGATAATAAATTGCAGTAAGATATCTTTCCTGCTTGCACCCAAGGCCATTCGCAAACCAATTTCATTAATCCGTTCTCTTATGGCAATTAACATGATTGCGAGTATACCAATTCCGCCAACCAGTAAAGAAACACTTGCCGTACTTACGATCAGCGCAGTAAATGTGCTTGTCGTTTCTTTTTGTGTTTCCAAAAGCTCGATCTGGTTTTGAATGGTAAAATCATCCGGTTTATTCATCCGGTTTAAACGATGTTGTTCGCGCAAGGCTTCAGTGATCTGGTTAATGGCGTCATCCATCTTTTCAATTGAAGTTGCCTGAATATTGATCGTATTGATGTAATCCAGATTAAAGACCCTGCGCAAGGCAGTCTGGATTGGGACAAATATCTGGTCATCCTGGTTAACTCCGTCAATGTCTGTTCCCTTGGGCTCCATCACTCCAATCACCGTAAAAGGGATCCGTCCAATACGGATTGTTTCGCCGAGGGGGTTTTTCCCTCCAAATAAATTATTCTTAACCGCTGGCCCCAACACGGCTACTCTCAGGGATGCCTTATTTTCTTCTTCCGAAAAAAAAACACCTTTTTCAAGCTTAAAATTTCTGATAACCGGATATTCTGCAGTGGTTCCCAAAATAATCGTATTGGTGCTCAGATTCCCCCATTTTACCTGCATCTTTTTTGTTTGGACGGGAGCAGCCATGCTGACCTCCGGACATTCTTCAGTCAGTACATCAACGTCCTTAAGGGTCAAACTGGAAACCGTTTCACCTACCTGCACCCGGCCGGCCGTTTTCTGCATTTGCCCGGCATTTACAAGAATAAGATTTGTGCCCATCGATTCTATCTTGCTCAGTATTTCGTGTTGGGCACCATTTCCAATGGCAACCATAACAATGACGGCCGACACTCCGATGACAACTCCCATCAAGGCCAGAAATGTCCTTAGTTTATTAGCCATCAGCTGATTGCGTGAGATCTTTATGCTCTTGGAAATCTTCATAATACCGGTAAATCACAGTTATTTCAGCGCTTCAATGGGATTCAGCTTCGCGGCTTTTTTGGCGGGTTGTATGCCTGCAATGATCCCAATGATACCTGAAGAAATTACTCCCGTTAGAATAGTTGCCCAGGAAACAGAAACAGGTATCTGCATGACAGTTCCCAGGATGAATGCACCCGCAGCTCCGAAAACAATGCCGATTATACCACCCGATACCGTTACTGCAAGTGCTTCAAAAAGAAATTGCAAAACAATTTTCCTGCTGCTGGCCCCAACGGCCTTCCTCAATCCGATTTCCTTTTTTCTTTCATTTACCGAAATCGTCATAATGTTGGCAATGACGAATCCGCCGGTTAATAAAGATAAACCTGCAAGCAGGGCCAGGAAGATATTAAAAGTGCCCGAGACTTTCTCCGCCATTTTTGTCACTTCAACAGGAGTAACGACTGTAAAATCATTGGGGGTCCCTTCTGCAAGACTATGCCGTTCTCTTAAAATCTGATTGATTTTTTCAACGGTCGTATTCATTTCACCCGAACTATACAGCAAAACCTTGGCGGCCGATATATAATCGACATTGGCAACGCGCCTCATGAAGGTGGTGAGAGGAATCATAATCCGGTTATCCATGTCACCTCCGGCGGGGCTTGTTCCTTTTGATTCCAGGATCCCTTTCACTTCAAAGTGAATGTTGCCTATCCGGATCTGTTCACCTATGGGATCGATATCCCCAAAAAGTTCTTTTTGCACCGTCGGGCCGATTAAGCAAACACGGTTAAGCGTTTTCATATCTTCATCGTTAATAAATTCGCCTCCGGTAACATCCCAATTCCAAACGGGAGCATAGGCAGGCGTGCAGCCCAGAACCGTCACTGCAGCCGACTTTTCAAAGTATTTGATGTCCATATTTCCTTTCCGGCTAAAAGGGGCAATGTCTTTAATCCCTGAAATTTCTCTTTTCAGATAGTCAACATCATCCGGCTTTAAGGTCGTATTTCCCTGGTCAACGGTAATTTGAGACAGTTGAGTTCCGCCTCCGGCAAATATCATGAGACTTTCCGGGCCGAATTTATTAACCCTTTCCATAACCTGTTGCTTTGCGCCAACACCCACTGAAACGATCAGGGTCAGCGCAATGACACCGATAATTATTCCGATCATCATCAGAAAAGAACGGAGCTTGTTTTTGCCCAGGCTTTTTAACGCGCTTACGATTAATCTTTTGGTTTTCATTTATTTCCTTCCTTTAATACGTCAGTGAGTTCATTTTTTGCACTCCTCGGCCATTTATTCAACTCATCGTATACGATCATGCCATCGGAGATTTTAATGATCCTCTTTGCATGTTCAGCAATATCCTGCTCGTGCGTGACCAGTACGATTGTCCGGCCCTCCTCCTCATTTAGTCTTTGAAATAATGACATAATCTCGTAGCTCGATCTTGTATCCAGGTTTCCGGTTGGTTCATCAGCCAAAATGATCTCCGGGTCGTTCACCAGGGCACGCGCAATTGCAACCCGTTGTTGCTGTCCTCCCGATAATTCGCCGGGGCGATGGTGGATTCTGTTTTCAAGACCTACTGCGGCTAATGCATCCGCGGCAAGCTTTCTGCTGTTGCTTTTGTCGGAATAAATCAACGGGAGTTCCACGTTTTCCAGAGCGCTCGTACGTGCCAGCAGGTTATAAGACTGAAAAACGAATCCGATTTTTTTATTTCTGACCCGGGCAAGCGCTCCATCATCCAGTTTACTAACCTCTGTTTCGCCGAAATACAGCGAGCCGTTGGTCGGCTTATCCAAACAACCAAGAATATTCATCAGGGTGGATTTCCCCGAGCCGGAAGCGCCCATTATCGCAATGAATTCACCTTTGTGAATTTCGAGCGACACATTGCGTACGGCAACCACTTCGCCGGTTGCTTCCTTGTTATAGATCTTGCTAAGCTTTTCAGCTCTCATCACGACATGATTCATTTTAGCTGTTTTTTATTTATTAAGGCAACAATACAATTTCTCCTTCCTTCAGTCCATCGACCACTTCGGTGAAGCTGCCGTCATTCCAGCCGGTCTTAATCTTTTTACGGGTTTGGGTATTCCCCTCTTTTACCTTTACAAACCGTTCTCCTTTTTCCCGTGTAATGGCATTGGAGGGCACAGTCAGAACATTTTTCCTGCTTTCCAAATGAATGGTAACGACAGTGGTCATTTCCGGCCTGAGTATTTTATCCTGAAAATCATGGATTTCCGCAACCACGATATAATTAACCACATTATCCTGGATAACGGCCTTCGGATAAATTGCCGTTATTTTTCCTGTGAAATCCGTTTCGGGGTAAGTATCCACCGTAAAAGTTACTTCATGCCCCTCTTCAATTTTCCCGATGTCCGTTTCATCCACGTATATCTGAACTTCGAGCCGGTTCAGATCGATAATATTTACAAAAGTGGGAGCCGCCAGACCGGCCAGAACGGTTTCACCTTCCTGCGTTGATACCGAAGCGATCACACCGGAAGTTAAGGCATAAATAGTCGTATAGGAGAGTTGTACTTTTGCCACCTCCACATTGGCTTCAGCCTGTTTTAACTCAGCCCCGGCCACCTGAAATGCGTTCTCTGCAATATCATAGTGCTGTTGCGGGATGTAATTTTGTTTATACAGCGACTTTTGCCTTTCCAGATCCAAGCGGGCATATTCGTAACCGGCTTTGGCTTTGTTCAGACTTGCCTGGTTCTGATTTAATTTAGCGATGAGTTCGGCTTTGTCGAGCTCGGCAATCACCTGGCCGGCCGTAACATAATCACCGATGTTGGCCCGTAACTTCTCAACGACGCCCGAAACCCGCGAGCCCACTTTCACTTCGGCGCCCACACTGGGTTTTATGATTCCCGTAGCGAGTACAGTTGAACCAATGTCACGCCGGACAACCGTAGCGGTTTGAATGGCTTGTTCTTCTTTATCGGGGGAATTCAAAACGTAAAACCAAATCAGCAAAGCTGTAGCCACCATAACGACGATACCGGCTGTTAAAAATAACTTCTTCATCTTATTTGTTTTTTTATTTCCCAACAGTTCTTTTCAGTTCTGCACATGCAATTTTGTAGTCGGCAACAGACCGGATGTACTGCTGTTCGGAGCTCACAAAAGTAGTCTGGGCATCGGTAAGCTGGATGATCGACCCAATGCCTTCCTTATATTCACCTTCGGCAATAGCCAGGTTTTCACGGGCGCTTTCCAGTCCTTTTAAGGTGGTTTCGATTTTTTCTGAAGATTCTTCAACCGCCAGGAATGCGTTCCACACCTCCAGCGTTATCTGTTGTTTTAAGGCTTCAATATCTTTTTCCAGCCTCTTAAAGGCGAGTTCTTCCCCTGCGATGCGGGCTTTGGTTGAAAAACCCTTGAAAACAGGAACGGAAAACGAGAGTCCGAGCCCCCAGTTCCGTTGCATATCCAACAGCTCTTCGCCTTCAAGGCTGTAATTGGCATAGACATTTATCGTCGGGTAAGATTCTGCTTTGGCAACATCGATGAAACTGTTCTGTGCTTTCAGCAGCGATTGAAACTGTTTGATTTCGGTGCGGGAAACCAGGGCTTCCTGAAACAGCGAATCGTACGACAAAGGCAGGCTTTCGCCGATGACAGAAAGGTTGTCGATCAGTTCGAGCGGATGATTGGAAGGTAATCCCATCAACTGGTTCAGGCTTCCCTTGGAATTTAACAGGACGTTGGCTGACTGTATCCGGCTCAATTCGGCATTCGACAGTTCAACTTCAGCTTTAAGCACATCCGAAAGGGTTACAATTCCAGCCTGCTGTCTCGCACGGGCAAATTCCAGATGCAACTTTGAATTTTTTACCGCCTCCCGGGCACTCGTTAAGATCCGTTCTGCCTGTAAGGTCCTGTAATAGCCATAAGTAATCAGGAGCGTTAACTCCTGTTTGTTTGACTCATGCCGGTAAACATTCGCGCTGTAGTTCTCTTTTGCCGCCTCGTAACCGGCTTTCGTCCTGAATCCGCTAAAAACAGTATAGGAAGCTGAGACGCCCTTATTGTAAATTTCATACTGCTGTTCCCCATTGTTTTTTGAATACACATTCGCACCGGAACCGGCCTGTATGGCCGGATAAAATCCCGAATGGGCTTCATCCACTTTCGTTTTGTTCTCTTTCAGGGAAATTTCGGACGACTGAAATCCGGGATTGTTTTGAAGCCCGATATGTATGCAATCTTCGAGACTGAGCCGGTCAGGCATCTCATTTTGCGCCGACACGACCGGCACAGGAAGAAACAGTGCCGTATATAATATGAACTTATCCAATATAGTCATGCTTAGACCCTTTGATTTTTAATTATCCCAAATCTATGCAGGCTCGCCTGCCAATAAAAGGGAAAGAGGGGTGAAGCGGACAAAATTGAGGGTAAAGCGGAAGCTGAAAATGTCTTTAACGACCCGACAGCCAGCTCAGGAAATCCTTTGATCTTTCCTTGCTGACAATTATTTTTTCCTGAAACGGAACGGTCAGATTCACTGATAATTTTCGGGCAAAATATTGCGAAATATTCTTAATGGCTTTTTTGTTTATAAGGAATTGCCTGTTGGCCCGGTAGAAATCGTCTCCTGTGATCTTCTCCAATTCTTCAAGTGTTTTATTTACGGAGAAGTTCTGTTGATTAAAAGTTAGCAGGCGAATCACTTCTTCCTGCATAAAAAACAGGGCAATGTCGTCTGTTTTTACAGGAATAATGTGATCCTTCCGATATACCAGAATTGAAGCTTGCTTTTGGGTTCTTTTGTCATTCAAAAGTTCAAGGATCGCTTTATAAGAAGGTGCATCCCGGGTAAAACTGTCCTTAAAGGAGGCATATTTTTCCAGCGCTTCCTGGATATTTTTTTTTGTAAATGGCTTCAGTATATAATCAATTCCATTTGCTTTAAAAGCTCTTAAAGCATATTCATCGTAAGCCGTGCAAAAAATGACCGGTGAATTGACCGGTACCCGG
>JBFXKJ010000111.1:0-11848 GCA_050173895.1 Mangrovibacterium sp.
TATATAAGCCTAAAGATTTAATACGAAAATCAGTTAATTGTTAACAATATTCACGCTTTTTAACAAATCTTAAACGACAAACGGGTAAAAAAGGCATTTCATCTATAAATTTGCTTGTTTTAAATAAAAAATAAAAAATAATGTCTATATTTCTTTTTGAACTATGTGGATTCAGCTTGCTTTGCACCTGTGAATGGATCCAAACTGCAAATATATTGGAATATGGAAAAAATAAACCCCCTGTTGGTTTTAATAACGGGTGTTCTGTTGTTTTCTTGTAACAGTCGTGGTGATTTTAATATCGGTGAAGATCTGGTTGACACCCAATCGGGGATTACGATTGTCGACACCTTTCAGGTAAGGCTTTCTTCTTTGAAACTGGATTCGGTTGTTACCTCAGGAACAGAACAGTTGCTTTGCGGAAGATATTCCAATGCTGTCACAGGATCTTCTGAATTGATGGCTTACTTTAATTTTGACGTAGGCAGTGAATTGCGGACAATCACCGAAGACGACCGGTTTGATTCGGTGACCCTGGAACTTGGCTATTCGGGATATTATTTAGGCGATACCCTGCAGGTTCAGAAGTACAGCGTATACCGGCTGACCCAATACCTGGATTTTGTGGATGACGAAAGATTGGGGGATCACCTTTACAACAACAGTTCTTTCCCTCACGAACAGAACCCGCTGGGAAGCGTTCAGTTTTATCCGGAGGTTGCCGGCGCCGACAGCGTTGAATTCAGGCTGGTTGACGCGCTGGGACAGGAGTTGATCTCCATGGTACTAAACGACGCCACGGAACTGACCGCAAATGAAGAGTTTAATGAATACCTGAGGGGCTTTGTATTGAAAAGTGATCCGGACAGCAAGTCCATCCTTGGATTTAAGGGAGATACTTCGGGCGTTAAGCTGAATATTTACACCCATCTTGTCGGTCCGGGAGAGCCGGTTAAAAAAAGATACACAATCAATCTGAACCAGGAGATAAAGACCTACTTTAATCAGACCATTTCGGACCGGACAAATACGGCTTTTGGCGGACTGGGCGTACAGGAAGAGGAAGTACCGGCCCGATATACCGGTCACAGGAGTTTTATCGAGGGAAGCGCCGGGGTGGTGGCGCGCTTTGATTTCCCTTATTTGAGCGATATGTTTTTGTTTGACGACCGGGTCATGATCAAAGCCCAACTGGTATTCTATCCTGCTGTGGAAAATGATATCCGGTTCCTGCCCCAATCACTTGTTTTTTTTGAAAGTGACAAACACAATAATCTGGTAAAGAGCCTGACAACGAGTTCCGGTTCCCAGTCGGTGGCGGTACAGGCACAGCTCAGGAAAGAGGATCCCACCAAAGAACTTTATCAGGATATTTACAACCTGTATTATGCAGTTGATATCACCGAATATTTAACGGGCAAATTTGCCGGAAACTATTATAATCCGCAAAACGGGCTGATCGTTACGATCCCCTACTCCGATATCCAATCCCGCGCAGACCTGCTGATTCTGAATGGGGAAGATGTTGATTTAAATCGTTACCGGCCAAAATTACAACTCTATTTCCTTAAATATGAATAAGAAATTTCTCCCTATCCTTCTCATTTTTTCGTGGACGGTCTTTTTTGCGGAAGCACAAAATAACACGAGCAACCCGTATTCCATGTATGGGATTGGTGAGCTGCGGTCGCAGACCAATGCCGCCAACGCCGGGATGGGAAATGCAGGCCTCGGACTTCCTTCAGGGGCTTCTCTGAACGTGCTGAACCCGGCTTCCTATACCGGACTGGACAGTCTGAATGTGCTGTTTGAAGTAGGGGCCGACGGACAGTTTTCTGATTTCCGGTCAAAAGGCGACCATGCAAGCGCATCACATGTGAATCTGAGTTATATGGCCCTGGGTTTCCGGATCAACAAATGGGCCGCGGGAGGACTCGGTCTGAATCCTTATGCCAATACCGGCTACGAGATCAACAGCAAAGCCTGGATCGAGGGATCCACCTATCAGTATCCGCTCGACATTATCGGGTCGGGAAACATCAGCCGGGCTTATCTTGCATTTGCTGCAAGTCCTGTCAAAAACCTTTCCCTGGGTGTAAAGCCTTCTTTTCTGTTCGGGAAATTGGTGCAAACCCAGTATCACGACCTGACCGTTGTGGAAAGCAGCCCTATTTCGAATATCACGACCGATTTCTTTCATAACTTTTTTGTGGAGTTTGGCCTTCAGTATACTGTTCCGCTAAAAGCGGGGAATCTGACCGTCGGTGCAATCTATAATCCCGGCACGGCGCTTGAAACGAAGCGAAACCATACCACGCATGATGATGCGGGCAACACCTATGAATACCGGACGGAGACCAACCGGAATAACTTCCTTATTCCTGCAGAATACGGGCTTGGTTTGTCCTTCCGTACGAAGGAGCGAATGGTTTACGCGCTGGACGCCGGCGTTCAGAAGTGGTCAAATTATGACTACAGCGACGAAGAAGGCGCCAATATCAGGCTCCAGGACAATCCTTATGTGCGGGCAGGATTTGAATTTACGCCGGCACTGAATCCGCTCGCCAAATACTACCGCCGGATGAACTACCGGCTGGGCCTGCGTTACGCAAAATCTTATCTGGATCTGCGAAGTACAGATCAAAAGGAAGTATGTGTTTCCCTGGGTTTCGGGCTGCCAATCAACATCCAAAACCAAGGGTCAAGACTGGATATCAGCTTTGAAGGAGGACAAAACGGCACCACCGACAATAAGCTGATCCGGGAAAACTTCTTTCGCGTGCGGGTTGGATTTTCCCTGAGGGATATTTGGTTCCAGCACCGGATCTACAATTAGCAGTACGGGTATTATTGGCAAAAACGGCGGCTTTGCGTTTGGCAGGGCCGCCGTTTATGTGCCTATAAGGTGAATTTATTGATTACTGAACTCTGAAAATCATTCTTGTAGTTGTCTCCGATAGGAATCCATTTATCATGAATAATAATCCGGTTCTTGGTCACCGACTTAATTTTGTTCGTATTGATAATAAAGGATTTGTGAACCCGGAGAAAATTGTTGTTTGGCAGGCTGTCTGCCATCTTTTTCAGGGAATTGAGCGTAATGACCGGCTTTTCTTCATTCTGAATATAGATCTTCACATAATCTTTGAGGCCTTCAATATAAAGGATCTGGCTAAGCTGGATCTTGACTGATTTATAGTCTGATTTAACCATGATGAAATCCTGGTCCGATTCCTGGGTTTCGATTTGTTCTTCCCTTTTTACCTTGCGGTTAATTGAAAAGATCTGATACGCTTTGTTGGCGGCCTTCAGGAAGCGCCTGAACGCAATGGGCTTGAGCAGATAGTCGACCGCATTCAGGTCAAAAGCTTCCACGGCATACTCTGAATAGGCCGTGGTAAAGATAAACATCGGCCGGTTATCCAGACTGGAGATAAACTCAACGCCGGAAACATTCGGAAGATGGATATCCAGGAAGATCAGGTCGATGGTTGTCTTCTGAAGCACCTCATAGGCTTCGAAGGCGGAATTGCACTTTTTTTCCAGTTTCAGGAACGGGATATGCCGGATATAATCTTCCAGGATCTGCTGAGCCAAAGGCTCATTATCAATTATAATACACTTCATGGGTCAAATTAAGATACCTGTAAAAATAATAATTTAACCATCATTCCGGGTCAATAAATAAAAAAAGCCGCATTTCTGTTTATGCGGCTTTGGCTTATGCAAATGGCAGAAAAGGTTATTCCAGCTCCAGCAACAGTCCTTCGGGCTGTTGCCCGCCCGTAAGCATTCGTTCCGGATGCTCCAGGAGTTCCTTGACCCGGACCAGGAAGCTGACGGAATCTTTTCCGTCGATCAGCCGGTGGTCATACGACAGGGCCACGTACATCATCGGGCGGATCTCCACCTTGCCATTCATGGCCACAGGCCGTTCCTGGATATTGTGCATCCCCAGAATAGCCGCCTGCGGCGGATTCAGAATGGGAGTGGAAAGCAGGGAACCAAAGGTACCCCCGTTGGTGATGGTAAAGGTACCTCCGGAGAGTTCTTCCACGGTTATTTTTTTGCTTCTTGCTTTTTCCGCCAGTTCCTTGATCTCCAGCTCAATTTGAGGGATGCTCTTGCTTTCGGCATTTCGGATCACCGGAACCATCAATCCTTTGGGCGATTGTACGGCGATGCCCACATCGACATACCCGGGGATGATGATTTCTTCGCCATCGATCATCGAGTTGACCGCCGGATGGTAAGAAACGGCCGTTGCAACAGCCTTGGTGAAGAAGGCCATAAATCCCAGCTTGATGCCATGTTTTTCCGTGAAGCGGCTTTGATACTGCTGCCTTATTTCCTGTATCCGGCTCATGTCGACCTCGTTAAATGTGGTCAGCATGGCGGTCTGATTTTTGACCGCTACCAGCCGTTCACTCAGCTTGCGGCGTAAGGCAGACATCTTTTCCCTTTTTTCGTCGCGGGAGAAAGAAGACGGCGGTGTTTCTGATGCAGGCATTGCGGGAGCCGGCGCATTCAGCACCGCTCCGACCTCTTTCTTGGTAATCCTTCGCAAACCGTTCAGAATATCTTCAACCGAGAGGTCGTTTTCTTCCATCATCTTTTCTGCAACCGCTGTGATTTTGATCCGCGGGTGTTCTTCCTCTGCAGGTTTTTTCTCCGGAGCCGGCTCCTTTTTTTCAGCAGCCGGCATGCTTTCCTGCTTTGGACTTTTTTCTTCCTGCTGCCCGGACGAGGTCTTTGCTTCGGTCTGCTGTGTTTTCTGCGCTTCTGCTGCAACAGGCTGACCGCTTGCCTCACCGGCCTGATCGGTATCGATGGTACAAGCCACGGCGCCTGCTGCGACCGTGTCGCCTTCATTGATCAGCAAGCTGATTTTTCCCGCAGCAGGGGTTACCAGGGTCAGTGTAGCCTTGTCCGATTCAATCTCGGCCACTTCCTGGTCTTTGTCGACCGTTTCCCCGTCTTCAACCAGCCACTTGCCCAGTTCGACTTCAGTGACGGATTCTCCCGGAGTGGGCACTTTAACTTCTATTATCATGTTGCTGTTTTTAAGCTAATACTTTTTGATCAAAAATCGTGCTCAGAATTTTTTCCAGCCGCAGGTTATGCTGCTTCATCAGTCCACCGGCAGGGCTTCCGCTTTCCGGACGGGAAGCAAGCTCCATGGAAAGCTGAGGCATCCTACCGCGGATAAAGCCCCAGGAGCCCATATTGGCCGGCTCATCCTGGGCCCAGATCAACCGTTTGGCCTGACTGTATTTTTTCAGCACAGCTTCCACCTGCTGTGCCGGAAAAGGATAAAGCTGTTCGATTCTCACAATGGCCGTGCGATCGTCGCCCGTTTCCGTGCGTTTTTTCTGAAGATCATAGAAAAGCCTTCCCGATGTCAGCACCACCTGTCTGACTTTGGAAGGTTTCACAAAGCCGTCGTCGATCAATTCCCGGAAATGCCCCTCAGCGAGATCTTCAAGCGTACAGGTCACCTGAGGATGGCGTAACAGGCTTTTGGGTGTGAAAACGATCAGCGGAAGCCGGGTTTCCCATTTCAGGTGACGTCGCAAAACGTGAAACAGGTTATCAGGGGTGGTCGGCATCACGATCTGCATGTTCTGATTAGCCGCCAGAGTGAGAAAACGTTCGATGCGGGCGCTTGAGTGTTCGGGCCCCTGCCCTTCGTATCCATGCGGAAGGAACAGCACCAGGTTATTCATCATTCCCCACTTTTCCTCGGCCGAAGAAATATACTGGTCAATGATCACCTGGGCTACGTTGTTGAAGTCGCCGAACTGCGCCTCCCATATGGTGAGTGAATTCGGCTGAACCATGGCATAACCATATTCAAAGCCCATCACGCCATACTCATTCAGGGGAGAATTGTAAATATGAAAAGCGCCCTGTTGGTCGCTAAGATGTTTCAGCGGGAAATATTTCTCATCCATATCGGCCACCACAAAAGAGGCATGCCGGTGTGCGAAGGTCCCGCGCTCACTGTCTTGTCCGCTGATCCGCACCGGGTGGCCCTCGTCGGCCAATGTACCATAAGCCAGCAATTCGGCCATGGCCCAGTCCAGCTTATTGTCGGAAATCATCATTTTCCGGTCGGAGATGATCCGGCTCACTTTGCTGAAGAAAGGCTTGTCGTCCGGCACATAGTTAATGCGCTCTGACAGAGTGATCAGCCTTTCTTTCGGCACACCTGTCGCTACTTTTCGGAACAGGTCGGCCTTCGGCGGCTTCACAAAGCCATGGTATTCCTCCACAAGGAATTTTTTGATCTTCAGCTTTTCAATTTTTTCCGATTCCTGGTATTTGGAACCCAGGAAATCGTCGAATTCCTTCACCTCCCGTTGCGCTTCCTCCTGTGTCATCATCCCGAGAGCGATCAGTTTTTCGGCATAAATATCGCGCGGATTTTTATGGCTGGCAATGGCCTTGTACAGCAAAGGCTGTGTAAAACGGGGTTCATCGCCTTCATTGTGGCCGTAACGGCGATAACACAGGATATCGATGAACACATCGGTGTGAAATTTTTGTCTGAACTCCATCGCCAGCCGGATGGTATGGATCAGCGCCTCCACATCGTCACCATTCACGTGGAACACCGGCGAGCGGGTTACCTTGGCAACGTCGGTGCAATAGGTACTCGAACGGGCATCGAGATAATTGGTTGTAAATCCGACCTGGTTATTGATGACCAGGTGGATCGTTCCTCCTGTGCGGTATCCTTTCAGCAGCGACATCTGGATCACTTCATAGACCACGCCCTGGCCCGCCACGGCCGCGTCGCCGTGGATCAGGATCGGCGCCAGCCGGTTTTCATCGCCCGCATAAACCGCATCGATCCTTGAACGTGACATCCCTTCCACCAGCGGACCAACAGCCTCCAGATGAGAAGGGTTCGGCACAAGGCTCAGCTTGATATCCTGCCCGTTATCAGAGCGGACCGTATTTTCAAAGCCCAGATGATATTTCACATCTCCCAGAGAAATGCCTTCTTCGTACTCTGTCCCGTAAAACTCCTTGAAAATACTCTCGTAGGGTTTCTTCATGATATTGCCCAGGACATTCAGTCGTCCCCGGTGAGCCATACCGATTACAAATTCACGGATACCAAGGTCGGCTCCCTGTTCAATAACCGCATCCATCGCCGGAATAAGCGATTCAGCTCCTTCCAGGGAGAAACGTTTCTGTCCCACGAATTTTTTGTGGATGAAACTTTCAAAGCCCACAGCGACCTTGAGGTGGTAAAAAATGTGTTTCCGGTCCTCCTCGCTGAAGGAACTTGTGTTTTTCGTGCTTTCCATTTTTGTCCGCAGCCACTGCACAACGGCCGGATCACGCAGGTATGCATATTCCACTCCGATCGACTCGCAGTAAATGGCTTCCAGGTGAGCGACAATGTCTCTCAGGCGCGCCGGACCAATACCGACGTTGTTTCCGGCCTGAAAAACCGTATCCAGATCACTTTCCTGAAGACCGAAATTTTCAATGTCCAACGTCGGTGAATACTGGCGCCGCGTACGAACGGGGTTCGTTTTGGTAAACAAATGGCCGCGCAGACGATATCCGTCAATCAGGTTTAAGATCGCTAATTCCCGGTTAATCTGATTCGTATGAGCCTCTCCGCCTGCCTGAAAATTGGCCCGGCCCAGCTCAAATCCCCTGAAAAAATTCCTCCAGCTTTCATCAACACGCTCAGGATCTTTCAGATAATCCTGATATAACTCATCGATCGCAGCAATCTCCTGATTGCCTACTTGCGAAAATTTATCCATAGCATAAACGGTAGGTTAATCTGACCTTTTTTTTTTCTTTAAAAATAGTGTTTAGAGTTTAACAATTATCCTGTTTTAAAGTTTGCGTTTAAAGGGAAAAGTCATTTTCCGGGGCAGCCGGAAATTCATTGAAAAAAAAGGTTTAACTTGTAGTCTGTTTTCATTCCCGTTCGGGATGATTCCCTGGTAATATATCATAGTATGCAACGGGCATGAAGCCGGGCATCCGCCCGGGTTGTATTTTAGTACGCGAATTATGCACAGTTAATTTGAAATGATAAATATATGAAGAGGCTTTTTCGCATTCTGCTTTTGATCCCGGCTGTTTTAGTGTTCATCTACCTGGTGGGTCCCAAACCACCCCGGCCGGTGCTGGAAAATACACTTCCGTCCATCCGGATGCAGCCGTATGAACTGGAAAAAAGGATGCGCGAAAAAGAAGGCCGGTTGCCGGTGAAAGAAGAGAATGAGAGCAGGATTATCTGGGCAAACGACAGCCTCAAAGAGCGCACTGAGTATGTCCTGCTGTACCTCCACGGCTTTTCGGCCTCAAGCTATGAAGGCTATCCGACGCATGTGAATTTTGCCCGCCATTTTCATGCCAATGCCTACCTTCCGCGGCTGGCCTCCCACGGGCTCGGGGTAAAGGATCCGCTTTTGGATATGACTCCCGACAGCCTGTATGCCTCGGCCAGGGAAGCCCTTCAGGTGGCTACCCTCCTGGGCAATAAGGTGATTATCATGAGCACTTCAACCGGAGGTACCCTTTCACTGAAGCTGGCCGCTGAATTTCCCGGCCGTATTGCAGGACTGCTGCTGCTCTCTCCGAATATCCGGATCAATAATCCGTCGGCATTCCTGCTTTCAGGTCCATGGGGGCTCCAGATCGCCCGGGCCGCCTTCGGCAGCAAATACCGCACGGTGAACGAAGATCTGAATGACCGGGAATGCCGCTACTGGAATTGTTTCTACCGGCTTGAAGCAACCGTGTACCTCCAGCAGCTGATCGATGCCACCATGCACAAAGAGCTTTTCGAACGGGTTCAGACACCCGTTTTCCTGGCATATTATTATCAGGATGAAAAGCACCAGGACGGGACTGTCAGGGTCGACGCCATGCTGAAGATGTTCCGGCAGCTCGGCACGCCCGGCGAAAAAAAGCGAAAACAGGCTTTCAATGCGGGCTCGCACGTTATCGGCTGCAAAATGTTTTCAAAGACCCAGGCTGAAGTCGAGCAGGCCTGTATCCGGTTTGCAGAAGAGGTGCTGGGAATGGAATGAAAACAGAATCAAGAATCAAGAGTCAAGACACAAGAGTCAAGAGTCAAGACGCAAAACATAAGAATCAAGACACAAGATCCAGGATTCAAGATTAAAGATCCAGAATTCAGAATTCAGAATTCAAGACATAAGATCAAGATAATGGATGTCAGAAATATAGATCGATCAACTACAGACCGGTTTCCCGTACAGATCGAATTCGGTCGCACCCGTGATCTGCACATCGACGAAATCGCCCACCCGGATACCTGCTGATTTTTCGATGAGCACTTCCCCGTCCACTTCAGGCGAATCGAACTCTGTTCTTCCGGCAAAGCAGTCGGCTTCTTCCCGGTCAACCAGCACACGCAGATTCCGGCCTATAAAGCGATTGTTTAAGTTATGCGAGATACCCTGCTGAATATCCATTAGTTCAGCAGCCCGCTGATCTTTTATTTCCTGGGGAATGTCGTCCTGATACATCTTCCAGGCATAGGTGTCATCTTCATTGGAATAGGCAAATACCCCCATGCGTTCGAAGGGATATTTTTGTATGAAAGCTTTCAGCTCGTTAAAATCTTTTTCGGTTTCACCGGGATGGCCGACCAGAAAAGTTGTACGGAGGGCAATGCCGGGAACTTCGCGGCGGATTTTCCGGATCAGGGCAATCGTTTCCTCGCGGGTGATCTTCCTGCGCATGAGCCCCAGCATCCGGTCGCTGATATGCTGCAGGGGAATATCCAGATACTTGCACACATTGTCACGCTCCCGCATCACTTTCAGCACATCGGCAGGAAATTTTGACGGATAGGCATAGTGCAGCCGGATCCGGTGCAAACCTTCAATATCAGCAAGCATGCTGACCAGTTCGGACAGCTTGCTTTCACCATAACGGTCGATCCCGTAATAGGAAAGGTCCTGTGCAATGACCAGCAGTTCCTTCACGCCGCCTGCGACCAGTTCACGGGCCTCTTCCAGCAGGCTTTCCATGCTCCTGGACTGGTGGTTCCCGGTAAACTGAGGGATTGCGCAGAATGAGCAATGGCGGTTGCAGCCTTCACTGATCTTCAGGTAAGCAAAATGCGAAGGAGTAGTCTGTACCCGGCGATAGAGCTTTTGTTCGAAAAAATTAGCATTCAGATCGCTCACGATCGACCGGATATCAAATTTTCCGTAAAATTTATCCACTTCCGGGATTTCCTTTATCAGTTCATCCTTATAACGGGCCGACAGGCAGCCCATCACCAGGAGTTTGTCGAGCTTTCCCGTTTTGCGCGCTTCCGCAAAATTCAGGATGGTATTGACCGATTCTTCCTTTGCGTCAGCAATAAAGCCGCAGGTATTCAAAATCACGATATTGGCATCGTCTTTTTCACTCTCGTGAACAACTTTAAAACCATTTAGATCCAATTGATTGAGCAACAGCTCCGAGTCAACCAGGTTTTTGGAGCACCCCAGGGTGACCATATTCACTTTCCCTCTCTTTATCCTTCCCATCTTTTCAACAACCGCTCTTTTTAAGAAAACAATGAATTGACAAACTCGCGCCGGTCAAAAATCTGAAGGTCCTCCATTCTTTCGCCGATGCCTATATATTTTACAGGTATTTTAAACTGGTCTGAAATCCCGATCACCACTCCGCCTTTCGCTGTGCCGTCAAGTTTGGTCAGCGCCATGGCAGTCACCTCGGTAGCTTTTGTAAACTGTCTGGCCTGCTCAAAGGCATTTTGTCCCGTCGAACCGTCCAGGATCAGCAGCACTTCGTTCGGAGCCCCGGGAACAACCTTCTGCATCACCGTTTTGATCTTTGAGAGTTCGTTCATCAGGTTAATCTTGTTATGAAGCCTCCCCGCGGTATCGACAATGACCACGTCCGCCCCGCCAGCCCTGGCCGAAGCAAGGGTGTCATAAGCCACCGACGCCGGATCAGCGCCCATGTTCTGCCTGACAATCGGCACGTTCACCCGGTCGGCCCAGATCTGAAGCTGATCGATCGCCGCGGCGCGAAACGTGTCGGCAGCACCAAGCACCACCTTTTTACCGGCCTGTTTGTAATTATACGCCAGCTTGCCGATCGTGGTGGTCTTCCCCACCCCATTCACGCCTACAACCATAATAACATAAGGATCAGGGCGTTTTGGAAAGTCAAATCCCGGGATATCGCCGGTATTGTTTTCCTCGAGCAGCGATGCGATCTCTTCCCTCAGAATTTTATTCAGTTCACCAACGCCCATATACTTGTCCCGGTCCACCCGTTCCTCAATCCGGCGGATGATCTTCAGGGTGGTCTCCACCCCCACATCGGATGTGATCAGCACCTCTTCCAGATTGTCCAGCACTTCGTCATCCACTTTTGATTTACCGACGACAGCACGGCTTAATTTTTTAAAGACACTTTCCTTGGTCTTTGACAATCCCTGGTCAAGGCTCTCCTTTTTTGCTTTCGAAAACGCTCCGAAAAAACCCATAGTTGCACACTTTTAACGTGCCGCAAGTTAAGAATTTTCCGGGAATGAAACAGATAAATATATCTTAATTGCGGTGATTCGTCCGCCCTTTAACGTTGCGTTGACAATGGCCCGGACTCAGTTGTTGCTCCGAAGTTTTCGGATCTCTTCCTTCACCTCGCGCAAGACATCCGAGATATGGCTGATTTGTCCGGCCCCGGGTTTCGGAAGATCGAACGAGAGTACCCCCCTGGCCTTCCAGATCTCCCTGAGGGCGGCACCCTCAATGGTGTATGGTTCATATTCCGGATTATCCGACTTCAGCAAAAGCCGGTCATTCTCCTGAAGGAA